>NZ_JADYXG010000014.1:0-114280 GCF_015864415.1 Pseudoalteromonas sp. SCQQ13
ATTCTGGGTTAAAAAAACATTTTGGTCTGACGGATATTTTGTTTGCTCTGTTGGAAATGCGGCTGCTGATACAATTCAAAAATACATTCAAGAGCAGGGCTAACTATTCCGATTCATCCCATCGACACCGCTTCGCGTCGATCAATGGGTTTTCTCGGAAAATTTCGATAAAATGAAAGGTTGAAACATGATTAACTACTTAAAACTGATGACAATCATCTTGTTCATCGCAAACCTAATTGCCTGCAAAGCGTTAGAAGATCCAATATACAAGGATGTTTCGCGTAACAACTGGACTATGCCAGAAAAAGAGCCTGTTAAAGATAAAGAAGAAATTATAAAAGCAGCAATTATCGGTAAATTTATGCTCGACAGCCAAGCTCGACATGACCTTTTTATGGAGATTGAAAGTGTGCCGTTTAGTTTTAAAGTTGGTAAGTCAGGGTTTGAGACGGCATCAGACTTAAGTACCGGCGTTCAAATGACAACTGATCTTTTCACTGGGACAGTAGGCTCAGGTCAAGGGCAAGCTCTGGGTTTAGCTGTGGGCGTTGCGGCGTTAACATTTTCAGCATTTTCAGATGATGGTAGTCACGATGTTACTTCAGGTATATTTTTACCGGCTGAAATGGATGGCGTAAAAATAGACACTCCCGAACAAGCCATGCTGATTGCACGTCAAATGGTGAATGATAAAATTCAAACTATAGCACGAAAAATAAACTATTCAGCGGCGTGTGTAGAGGGATGTGACCAAGCTCGCTCAACCTACCAGCTGAAAAACTTGGATTATAAAGCGCCAACAAACCCAGAAAGGTATATTCCAAAAGAAATAGGTATTTACGTTTCAATCTCTCCTTTTGTAGAAAATGAAGATCTATCAAAGTATGATTCTTTAGCCACTGGTTTTAAAGTTAAGTGGATGACAGAGAATATAAACGGTTTTCAATTTGTTATGGCTTCTGATAACTCATTTAACAATACAGACGTTAAATTTATAGAGGGGGAAGATGGGCTGCCCACAATTTTTGGTGATTTACGTTTTTCTAGGACTGAGCTGGGCAGAAAAATAACGAGAACGCTTCATAATACGCCGCATACATTCTTTGGCTCATCAAAAACATTTTTCGACGTTCTTTACTTTAATGACCGCGTTTACAATTTTTATAGCAATGGCCGCTATGAAACTTTCAGGGATTATGCAAAACCAGAATTTCAGCAGGGGCTATGATTGAACACTTATAAGCTAAGTATAGCTTTCCCTATAATATAGGGAGTTTATAGGTTCTATATGGCATTAAACGCTGCCCGCTAGCCGCAACCGAAAAAAGCATGCGGGCAAAACCAGCGAGCTCTTGAGCTTTATTCGAAAACATGACGATTCTTCACGCTCGCTAAATGAAAGCCTTGCTTGCCTTGTTAAAAGCGGTATTTGAGAGCGAGCGGCTAGGAGGCGTTTCAAATCAGGGGAACACGTCAAGTTTACAGCTGCATATATAAGCATGTTATTTTTTTAATAGATTTTTTGATGAGTTCCAAAAATAGACCACTCTATTTAGCATTCTCTAAAATTTGACTTTTAAAAATCATTTTAATTCAAATAGTCTATTTTGTTTTTTTTATTGATTATATGTTTTAGCTAAATAGCTAACTAAAAGTTCAGCTAGCTTTCACTGTTAGCATAAGTGTGATCTCTTATACGACTTCTAGACAGGTAATTAAACTTCAAAAAGGGGCAGCTCTGTTAGCTGTAAAAATTGGTGATCAAAGTCGTAAGAGTGCGCAGTTGCTGATGCACTAGGTGAATGGGCTTCTTATTGGTTACTTATCGATTGCTTCAGAAAATTGCAATCTCTATGATTAAAGATTAAAGAGCAGTTACTTGAGATCCCATATAAAAATATATTGAAAATACAAGATGATGAGAATAGATGCTTTATTCTAATCAAAAGTAGGTGTAAGTTGATGGTAATATAGCATTGGTGAGAATGATGGTTTTAATATCATCAAAATAATTAATAATATGATTAGAATAAAAGAGATGTAAAACTATGTATTTAAAATACAACTGGCAACATCCTGATTGGCCAAATTTTACATATCAGTCTGACAGACTGAGCAAGGCCATCAATGAATACATCCAAATTTCTTCTAACCTTCAAGGTCAAGTGTCTCAGCTCGAGCAAAATAATAAGTCTGAGGCTTATATTTATCTTATGGTTGAAGAAGCTATCAACACGAGCAAAATTGAGGGTGAAAATCTAAACCGTGAAGAAGTTCGATCCTCTGTTGCACGTTATCTTGATTTAGACTTATCACAACCTAAAGGTGTATTTCATAAAGAAAATGGTATCGCATCCTTATTGATTGATGTACGGAGCAACTTTGCCAATAACTTATCCAAAGAAATGATTTGTGACTGGCATAAATTATTACTTACCGGGCAAGAAGAGTATTGTGGAAAACGAGATATAAAGGTAGGTGAATATCGTGATGGTTCTGTTGATATAGTTTCTGGTCACGGTGATTATGAAGAAGTCGTTTTCGAGGGACCTCCGGGTGAAATAGTTGAGGCTGAAATGGCTGCTTTTGTTGAGTGGTACAATACAACGTCCCCATTAAATGCTGATGAAGATGTCCTTTATATTCCCGGGCCTGTGCGTTCTGCAGTAGCACACATGTGGTTTACATCAATACATCCTTTTAATGACGGAAATGGACGTATAGCTCGTGCTATTTCTGAGCATGCTTTGTTTCAGGATTTTGATATACCGCCATTATTTAGTATCTCAACACCCATCAATGAAAATCGTGATGAATACTATAAAAAACTTGCAGAAAGCTCTCGTATAAATCCATCGGTTGATTTGAGTGAATGGGTTAAGTGGTTTGTTGAAATAACGAAACAGGCTCAGGTAGACTCTAAAAACAAGATAGATTTCATTCTGAAAAAATCTATCTTCTGGGATCATCACAAAAATACTGATTTGAATAAGCGTCAGCATAAAGTAGTGAATAAGTTTTTTGAGTTCGGTGAGAGTGGTTTAATCAAAAACGGTATCAACTCAGAGCGATACCAGAATATGACAGGCTGCTCCCCAGCAACCGCTACTCGTGACCTTAAAGACATGGTTGGTAAGGGTATCATTGACCCCTCAGTCTCTGGTGGCCGTAGTATGCGCTATTACATAAAGCTTATCGACTCTAAGCCAGTATTTAATATTTTTCCTAGAGGGAATGATAAGAAAATGCTTGAGATTAGCTTAAAAAAGATCTCAGATGACATTCAGAGAAATATCGATTTCTTTCAGGTGCCAAATGCTAAACTCAACAAATTAGTAAGCAAGTACAAAGAATTTGCCGATAGTGACGAAACTCACCTTGAGCGATTAAATGAGCAATTGGCTCAATTAGATGATGGTAATTTAACTCCTTAGCTACGAGTTAAATTACTATTTCGGCTATTGGTGTACGTAGATTTACTGTGTTTTTGATAGCCTAAATGTTCATCTATTTCTGCATTAAGCACCGCTTCAACAGTTATTTTTTAACATTTTGCTAAGTTGATTTACATCGTCAGGTGTTTTTATACTTTTAGCCGCTTCTTTAGCAAACGCTTCGAGTTCTTCTTTATTCATGTTCATCGCCTAATCCTTAAACTCTTGATAGAGTAAATTATGATAGGCAGTTACACAAAATTAGTTACACCCTCGGGTTGTTATATTGCTTAGCGCCTATCCGATAAACGACTATTACGCTGTAAATCCATGCTGTAGCCCGCTAATAACTCTGCGTATTAATTCACGGCCACGGATACTGTTCATTATGGCTCGTGCAGGTTGATTATCAAATTGAACATTGGGTGTGTCTAACCATGTATTCCAATTATCGATACTGCTGAAATATGCAATCCCAAAGTTTGACAATCGTGCCACTTCAATCGAATTCTCACTGATCTGTTTATTTAAAGGCTTATCTTTATTACGTAACAAAGTACGCTTAGTTGTGCCCAACACTTTTGCTAAAGTACTCAGTTCCCATTGCATTAAGGTAGAAAAAGTACATAAGCCGGCTGTTGTTAAACCTTCTTTAACGATGGCTATTTCAGGCATAGGGTTTGAGTGAGTATTTAATTTACCAAGCGTGACGACATTGAGAAAGTCATGCTTTGTACTTATATACTGTACCTTATTCATTAGTAGCTCACTATGATTGACAACAATTACCTTTAGCGTTCATAGCTAACTCGTAAAACCCTGAGTAAAATAATATAGCAAGGTAATGAGTAATATCCTAAATCGCATACGATCTTTGGGACACGAAATGCGTATGTCGACTTATACGTTATCAAAGCTGGAAAACATTGTTAATTAGATAAAAGAACACTATCTTTTACTATTTTTAAGGGCGTATAAACCAGTGACGAGAGTCACTACAGACATAGCCAAAACTAAGAATATGCCTTTAAATAATTGTTTCATTTCCCTTTTAACCTTTTAATTTAAGTATATAGTTTTGAAGTAACGTATTTGTTTATCTTTTAATCTAATAAAAATAATTACTCATTTTTTGCACGGTTAACTAAAATTCATCATATTTAGGCAAGGATACCTACTGCTTTAACAGGAGTTATTTGCGCTCTCCATTGATTAGGTTAACTATAAAAACATACGCGAATTCAGATTTGAATCTATCACCCGTACTTAATGCTATTTCTTTGATTAAGTAGATGTTACTTAATACACTTAGGTAAATAACAAGCTTCATATTGAAATGCCTTTAAGTTATTGGTCTTGATCAATTAAAAGTAAGTCTTTGCTATGTATGGTAAGTGTTCTAAGCGAGTAATAAATAGAAGTGTAGTACTTGAGTAAAATCATAGTCATTCCTTTTGACAGTGTCCCAACCTTGGGAAAATAAAATTACCGTATTAAGTTAGCATTTAATTTACTTTAGATAAATATTTATTTTTGGTAAGTGCTTTATCTAGTCTTAGCTACTTTTCGCTGTAAATATTTGTGATAAGGGGGACTATTGCGGAAATATAGTGGGCAACAAAATCAATCCTATTAAACCGTTTCATTGTTTGCTCCAAGTGTCTTCGACCTCAAAGGACTGGAATGACGCTTATTTGCTAAGCGCCAGTGCTTTAAGCTCTGTGGGTGTTAACCCTGTCCAGCGTTTACAGGCTCTACGAAAGTTTGGTGCATCATGAAAAGCGAGCTTTTCTGCCACGACTTCGTTACTTAACCCTTGTACGGTAAGGAAATGAAAGGCCAGTTGCATATTTATCCTATCTTGCAATTGTGAAAAGCGTAAATTGTGCTCTTTTAAACGCCGTTTAAGTGTTGCGGTACTCATATTTAAGTGCTCACTGACTTGTTGTAAGTTAGCTTGCCGATGGTGATGTAGATAATTGCTTATCATCTCAATGAAAGTTTGTTTTAACATGTCTCTATTAACTTGCTGCATAGCCAGCTTTCGGTGTAATTGGCTTGATCGTAACAAAGGAGAGGTTAGCCATTTTTGTGCAAATTTAACTATCAGAGAAGGGCGACCAAAGGTAAGTTTAAGGCCTAGATGCTCCTCATACTCATAGATATGGCGTGGGCGTTGAAATGGAAATTCAAAATGAAAAGGAATACGTTCCCCCAGCATGTATCGACTGGCCGAAACTAATAAGCAACAGTATAGCTCAACTACAAATTGATATTGCTGTTCATCCAAACCAACCGCATCATTGAGTTGCAAATAGCTATAATCGTTATACTTATAATGATGAGCAAATAATAGCGGCGCTAACTGCAATCTAAAACAACGCAACAAGCGCAGGGCTTGAGTTAAGTTTCGACTATGTAAAAGAGCACTAGCTTCAGCGCTAGAAGCGGGAAATAGCCGATGACCAAGTTGAAAGGCAGCATCTTGTCCTGGCATCAAGTTGTTAAACTGTTTTAGTAGTCTTAATAGTTGCGATAGGCTCAGGTAAAAATCTGGGCGTAGCAAATCCTCATCAAAAATGCCTGTCCCACGCAATAATTTATGCTGATTTAACTGTCTCTGCTGGGCAAGCTCTAGTAAGCACGCCACCAATCCTTGCACGGGTATAAATTTATCGTTCAGCGTGACATACGGTCGCACCATGCAACTCCTGCTTTGTCACTTTTTTGCTGTGCAAACTGTGTATTTAAGCGCTTTAGCAAGGCTTGACATGACTCACCTTTTGTCGCTTCAATCACTGCGGTTGTTAGTGTATGAAACACCGCCATATCCCCTGACTTAAAGGCAAGGTGCTTCACTGCACTCGCTATTTGTTGTACTTGCAAAGATGCCTGCGGCAAAGCTAATTGCGGCATCAGTAAAATAAAACGATCTCCCGCATAACGACAAACTAAATCAGTAAGGCGTGCATTCATTAAGATTAACTCAGCAATCTCTCTTAGTAACCGGTCTCCTTCGGGGTGTCCAAAACGACGATTAAAGGTATCAAACTGATCAATATCAACTACAGCAACGCAATAGCGACCGCCTTGCTCAAGTTGTAAACGCAATTGCTCGTGCATATAATCAGCACGATATAACCAAGTAACAGAGTCAACGTTTTGATGCTCACGCACATTCGCTTCTCTGCGACGTAATTGAGCATTAAGCACTAGCATTTCTTGATACCATAAGTACAAGCCTCTACTAATCAAGATCATGCCAAATGGAGCGGGAATATTCTCTATTAAAGGCAACCAAGCCTCTTGAGGATAACGAAAAAATTCATCCAAAAAATCCAATAAACCAGAAAACATAAAACAGCAAAGTCCTACAGTCAATAATGTGGTAACTCGCCCAGGAGGGCGGCTAAGCAATAAAAAAAATTGCCACAATATTGTCAGTAATACGATGCCACCTTCGCCTAGTACATCCCACCAATCAATTTCTTGCCAGAGTTTGGTCGTACCCATCATGTTACATAACAGTAACGCAAGCACAATAATACTGAGCGTCAACACAATCATCCGTGGGTGTAATTTTAACAAAGTAAAATTCATATCATTCCTCAATAAATTCTTCTGACTGTGAGGATAACTTCAAATACAGTTTTCTTTGAGGGTCAAATTAGCTCAGCAAGATGACAAAAGGATGACGTTTATACTCATATTTTTAATACAAACATCGAAAAACAAAGAAATGGTTAATAGTTAGTGGGGTCAAAATAGCTCATAAGCGTGACCAAAAATGTAAATTAGTCTTCTTTATGTGGTTTCTTGCGACGGCTTTATTGTGGCGTTCATAAAACTGTCATCATATTTTTCTAGTGTGCTGCGGTCTGATTTATTTATAACCAAGGAATGCGTTCATGAAATTTAAATTATCTATCATCTCTTCGGCCTGTTTAGCTGCGATGCTTAGTGCAAGCGCTTACGCAGAGCCAGGGAATTTTGTAGGTACGCTAAGCGACAGTAACAAACAGGTCTACTTTGAAGGTGCTCAAGTTAAAATTAAAGAATTGAACCTGACTACGCAAACTCGGCGTGATGGTACTTTTCGCTTTAATAATATAGAGCCAGGTCATTACACCATAGAAATTTCTTACTTGGGGGCAGCCCCCATTGTAAAAACAATTTATATCGAAGAAAACAAAACCCTTAAAGACCAGTTTACGTTATCTGAAAGTGGCAATACTATCGAAGACATCGTGGTGTATGGCCAACGAGCGGGTCAGGCTGGTGCGCTTAATATGCAGCGCAGTGCCGATAGTATCAAATCCATCGTATCATCCGATGCAATTGGTCAATTTCCAGATCAAAATGTTGCTGAAGCGCTACAACGCCTTCCAGGTTTGTCGATTGAGCGTGATCAAGGTGAAGGTCGCTTTGTTGGCATTCGCGGTCTAGATCCTAATCTTAATAATGTTACGGTGAATGGAATTAATATTCCTTCACCTGAAGCCGGTGTCCGATCGGTGGCACTGGATGTGTTTCCTTCGGAGCTAGTTGAAGGCTTAGAAGTATCTAAATCAGTCACTTCAGATATGGACGCAGACGCTATTGGCGGCAGTGTAGAAATTAGAAGCTTAAGCGCCTTTGACCGTGCTGGAGAATCGGCTAGTGTGACACTGCAAGCTAGCCATAACCAACTCAGAAGTGATACCAGCCCGAAAGTGTCTGCAAGTTATAGTAATCGTTATAAATTTGGTAATGTAGATGATGTGTTTGGTGTTGCCGCTGCTGTATCTTGGTCTGACCGTGACTTTGGCTCAGATAACATAGAAAGTAATGGCGATGATGAAGTAGAGCAACGGCACTACAAAATTAATCGTGAACGTTTAGGCGCAGCCCTCAACCTTGATTATCGTCCTGATTTTAATAATCAGTACTACCTACGCACACTTTATAGCCAATTTTCAGATACTGAGTTTAGGCAAGCTAATGCATTTACCTTCGCTGGCGATGATTCAGAAGTTGAACGTAGCTCTAAAGATCGTTTTGAAGAGCAGCAAATTTTCTCGCTTACCGGCGGTGCAGAACATCAAATAAATCAGTGGTTACTCACCTATCAAGTTGGATATTCAAAAGCGTCAGAAGACGAGCCTGAGGCGTTAAATTATGTATTTAAAACTGACGGATTTACACTTAACTCTGATTTACTAGGGAAAATCCCTCACGTCGAGCAGCAGGTGGGAGTATCTGAACTTGCCAACTATAAACTAGACGAAATTGAATTTGCTAACAATCAAAGTAACGATAAGGAATATAGCTTTCGATTTGATTTAGCAAAAGACTTAACATTTTTAAATTACCCAAGCCAAATTAAATTTGGTAGCAAGTACCGCAGCCGTGAAAAGCAACAAGCAACTCAAGTAACTTTCTTTGATGGCGACTTTGACAATATTGACTCGGATATGTTTGTTGGCGGCTCACCAGATTGGGGATTAGGAGAATTTGGTGAGGGCTTAAACAAGCATGCATTACGTAGCTTTTTCAATAGTAATCGTGCAAATTTAGAAGTAGCTCAATTAGACTCTGATATTGAGTCTAGAGGTGAGTCATTTATTAATAAAGAAGATATTTTGGCCGCTTATATCATGGGTACAATTGACATAGAGCAGCTTAGAATTGTGGCAGGTTTCCGCTATGAGAAAACTCAATTTAGTACATCGGGCCATAAAGTTGAACTAATAGAAGACGAATACAGCGATATTAATCAGTTAGACGTTAATCCATGGCAAGTAGATCGAGATTATGATTATTTACTGCCAAGCCTAAATGTGCGCTATAACGTTACTGAAAACTTAATTTCGCGTTTCGCCTACACACAGACCCTCTCTCGACCAAAGTTTGAAGAATCAGCAGCGTTTCAAATTATCGAATCAAATACCGTTAAAGATAGTGATGGCGTTTTGACAACTGAACGCGAAGCCAGTGTGGGGAATCCAGAACTAAAACCTTTTGAGTCTGACAACATTGATTTCACCATCGAGTATTACCCTGGCGGCATTGGTGTACTCTCAGCAGGCTATTTTTATAAAAACATCAGCAATTTCGTGATTTACGCTGATGTTGCAAATCAACCACAATGGCAAGGGTTTGATGAAGTTATACAGCCCATCAATGGTGATAAGGCGACCCTACAAGGAATAGAGCTGGCTTGGGTGAAAACGTTTGAAAATGGTTTATTGCTCGCTGCCAATGCGACTTTTTCAGATTCCGAAGCTGTTACTTTACTTGATGGTAAACGGTTTGAAACATCGTTACCCAATCAAGCAGATCGAGTTGGTAACCTGACTGTAGGTTATGAGGACGAAAAATGGAACTTACGTTTAACAATGACTCATAAAAGCGAAAATCTAGAAGAAATCGATGGTGAGTTATTGCGTATGGAAGATAGTCACCAACAATTAGATTTCTCGAGTAAATATTATATTAATCAAAAAATGAATTTATATTTTAACGCTATCAATATCACAGACCAGCCTTTTTACAACTATTTTTCTGAGCGTAATCGCAATGCGCAATACGAAGAGTATGGCCGTACTTTTGAACTTGGTTTTACTTGGAAAATGTAACACCCAAGTTTAAAGCAATCACTCAATAATGAGCAAACTTGCTAATTAAATAAGATAACTATTACAAACTGCCAGCAGTACTTGATAAGCGGCATAAATAAAGAGTTTCACAAGGATAATAAATGAAATACTCCCTAGTCACCACTTTACTGTGTTCACTGTTACCTATTATGGGATGTCATGCACAAAAGACAACGACAGCAACAGTCAACATCAATCCACTTTTTTCGGAGCCTGCATTTAGTGGTAAACAAGGTGTTATGTTAAGTGGCGAAGAACCCAAATGGCTACTCACTAGTGAAAGCAAGGGCTTGCTATTGCTTGATCAACAAGCGCAGCCACTTAGTCGCTTTAATGGTAATTTTGAAACGTTAACGATGCGAGAAAACGTGCTACTCAATGAGGAGCAAAGTACTTTAATAGCTACTATTGATAATGAACACAATACCATTAAGCTTTTGAGCCTTAAGCAAGATAATACTTTTACCCTGCAAAGCAGTCTCCCTTTTGAGCACAGCCAACTTGAAAGTCTCTGTCTATTTCGTCAACCATTAGGTGATATTTCATTATTTGCTGTGGATGCTGTGGGCGAAGTACATCAATTTATAATTTACAATGCCAAGCAACAGCACATTGATATTCAGCCAATACGTAGCTTTGTTGGTGTTCCTGAAGTACAAGGTTGTGCGGTTGATGATAGCCGTGAGCAACTTTATTTGGTCGAAGGGAATATCGGTGTTTGGCAGTATGATGCTAATCCTGAGTCAGATCCTATGCGGACACTTATTGTTGCAGCAAATCCATTTGGTCAGTTGCAAGGTGATATCTCTGATATTTCTGTTACAGCAGAGGGGTCTGTGTGGATCACTACTCCAGAAAATCAACAATTGCATGTCATTCAGCCTATAACAGGCTTATATCAATCAATCACTCTTGATGGATTAACAGAGCCAGAAACCGTGAATGTTACTTTGCATAACAAGCGCTTTCAGGCAGTGGTTTTTGATGCCGTTCAAGACAGTTATTGGCAAGTGGATGATTTAAAAAACATTGTCCCTCAAAAGCTTTTAAAGACGACTACACTTGCCACTATTAGTGCGGACGTTCAGACCGATCCTGTGTTGCGTTTTGGAGATGCAGCTGATGATCCTGCAATCTGGGTTGATCAGCAAACCCCTGCAAATAGTTTAATTTTAGGCACTGATAAGCGAGTCGGATTGATGGTATATGGACTCGATGGTGCATTATTACAAAGTCTTGAAATCGGGAGAGTTAACAACGTTGATGTACGCCAACACTTAAGTATCAACAGCCCATTAAATACCATTATTACTGCAAGTAATAGAACCAAAAGTAGTATTAGTGTTTTTGAGCTAGATGAACAAAGAAGTGTGCATCACGTTGGTGATATAGCCACAGACCTAGGTGATATTTATGGCTTATGTATGTATCAATCTGACTCAGGTAGCTATGTGTTTGTAAATGATAAAGATGGGCGTTATCAACAGTACCGTATCAGTGCAACTAAACCTAATATAGTTGCTAAGAAAGTTAGAGAGTTTGCGCTTCCTAGCCAACCTGAAGGATGTAGCGCAGATGATAGAACAGGCAAGCTTTATATGGGAGAAGAGGATGCTGGAATTTGGCAAATAGATGCTGAACCTAACCTATCAGCACAAGCAAGTCGTATCGCTGATGTTGGTGATACTTTAAAAGATGATGTAGAAGGAATGGAAGTTTATCATGGTCAAAACGCCAGCTACTTAGTGGTATCTAGTCAAGGCAACAATAGTTTTGTTGTATATGGTTTATGGGATGACTACCCAATACTTACGAACTTTCGTATTGATATGGATTTAACAAATGGTATTGATGGAGTATCTGAAACTGATGGACTCACCGTTAGCGCCGCAGCCCTGCCTGGTTACCCACAAGGTGTACTAATAGTACAAGATGGCCGTAATCAACTACCGCAACAACCTCAAAACTTTAAAGTAGTAGATTGGCGTAAAGTTCAAGCACTTATTGATCAAAGTGACCACGTTAATTAAAAATAAGCTTATATATCAATTATAAAATAATACCCATATGGGTATTAATGAGGTAAACAAAACATGACACAACTAATATACACATTAAAAACTGTATTTCTAATCGCTATTACACTATTAAGTTACTCAACCTGGGCAGAAGATAAACACATGGCAGGCTCTAGCATCCGATTTGCAGTTTTAGGTGATGCAGAACCAAAACCTGTCGCAGAGTTCCCTAACTTAGCTCGTGCTATCGATGATGTAAATCGTCTAGCCAGCGAAAAAAAAATCGACTTTATATTAGGTGTAGGAGACATTCCCCATAAAGGCACTATGTTGCAATATAATAATGTAACGCCAGAATTACAACGTCTGACATTGCCTTTTTACCCCATTATGGGGAATGAAGAACATGGTGCAGAGGATGCTGTGACACGTTTTTTGCACTTCGCCAATTTATGGAATAAAGGTAAAGTAACGATCAAGTCTGATAAGTATACTCTAGAGTTTGATGACTTTGCTATTGTTCTTGCATCACCAGATCACGGTCGTGATTTTAATAGTACAGGGGTTAACTGGATCCTTAAACAATTAAAGCAACTCAGCCCAAAACCGGTTTTACTTGTTGTTCATGGTGCACAACAGGGAGTTTACCCTGAGAATCCAGATAAAGGTATTAGCCATGAAAAATTTGCTAACGTTATTGCACAGGCTAACCTAAAAGCGGTGATCTCTGGTGATTTACATATGGACATGGACAGAGTTGATCACTCTAAAAAAATTGGAAAAGTACACTACTTACATATTCCAGCGTTAGAGCGTACAAAAATTCCTGATGAAACACGCCATAACCCTATGTATCGTGTATTTAATATTAGTCCACAAGGGGGCGTTGATGTTGCAACCTATGCCGTTGGTAATCAAGATGCTATTGCTGAACATCGCTATCAATTTAGTTTAAATGAGTAATTAATAGAGAGCTTGCACATGCAAGCTCTCTAATTCCTTTTTGACTAATACTAAAATAGTTGGCTTAAGTTAATCGCTCGTAAGATGATAGGGGAGCAGAGAAGTGGTACGTAACAAGCGCCTTAACGGTAAAATGAGCATCAAGCATGTCAGGTTGAATACAAAGCGATACTAGCTGACAAAATCTCTTATTTAGACGCTAAAGCTGCGTGAATTAGCTGTTTTCCCTTAACCATTAACCCGATCAGAGTTGGGATATAAGCTACGGGTAGTTCATATTACTAATGGTACCCAATGCAGCAGCGACTAACTTTTCACCCTCCTCATTGACAGAATATACCTTGCACTCACATGTTGCTTGTTTTCTTCCTGAGGATAGAACAGTGGAGCGAGCAATGAGTAACTTGCCTATAGCAGGGCGAACGTAACTAATTTTATACTCAGACGTTATACATTTATCAAATACAGTAGCCGCTGCAAATGTTATGCAATTATCAGCTAAATAACTCAGCACACCGCCATGAACGAACCCATAGTTTTGTGTTAATTTATTGCTTATTCTTAAAGATAATTCTGCTTTACCAAGACTTAACTCAGTTAATTCAGTCCCTAATAATCTACTGAATGGTTGATCCTGAAGTATTTTATTCCCTTTTTCGAACATTGAATATGCTTGCCTTAATATAAAATTGTGATGAATAAGCCCTAATACCCTAAACTAAGAATGTAATGAAACACATTTCTAGAATATATATTTTATCGAAAATAACTTAAAAAACCCAGTGTTCAGAGCAAGGTTATGTTACAGGAGAGTTCACATTCGGCTAATACTATTTAAAAGCCAGTCGTTCAGCTCTTTTCATTATTAGGTTTTAATCATCTGTACGTATTTAATTTTGTAAACATCACTTATAAGTACTTTAAAATTCACCCCTGTATCTTGTTGGTGGTTTTTATTGGTGCTTCATCGTTAATGTGTTTTTTAGATTAATTATTTAAACTTGTTTGAAATCAATACATTGCTTGTTTGAGTGGTGCTCAGGTTGCCCGTGGGTGTATTAGTTGTTAATGGTTGTTAATTTATGTTGAATTATTACATGCATATCTGTATCTTTATTTTGTTGAAAAATAAAAGTGACAGAGGAAAAATAATGAATATATTTAAAAAACTAATATTAGGGGCTGCGCTTACTTTGGGTTCAGGGGCTTGTTTAGCTGCGGATGTAACGCTTAGGTATAACCAGTGGTTTCCATCCCAACACTGGTCACAAAAAGATGGATTATATAAATACTTTGAAGAAATAGAAAAAGTAACAGAGGGGCGTGTGAAAGTTCGCCCATCAGCTAAACCTCTTGCACCACCCACAAAAAACTACCAAGCAGTATTAAGTGGAATTGCAGATATAGCATGGGGTCCACATGGCTATACACCTGGAGCTTTCTTATTAACTGAAATGGTGGAGTTTCCTTTTTTAACTTACGACGCGGGGATCAGTTCAAAAGCATATTGGCGTACATATAAAAAGTTTTTTGAGCCTACTGGTATGCAGGATGGCGTTATCACTCTAGCAATGCATGTTACTTCAGGCGGTAATATACATATGCGCACAGAGGACATCTCAACACCGGATGATTTTTATGGTAAAAAAATGCGTGTTCAAACAAGTGTGTTAGGTAATGCTTTGCAGTCGTTAGGAGCTGTTCCAATATCTGGCTCTCTGTCAGAACTTCGAGAGTTTTTATCTAGAGGGATTATTGACGGAACTATGCTGTCTGATGAATTACTCTACGGATTTAAAGTAAATAAATATGTAAACAAAGTCACTCAAATACCAGGTGGTATTTATACAAACAGCGCTTTTATTATTATGAATAAGCAGAAATGGGAGAGAATTAGTTTAAAAGATCGTACTGCGATTATGGAAATATCGGGGGAAAAGTTATCAGTAAAAATGGGGCGTTTATGGCATGAAAACGATATTGATGCACGGGCAAAGCTTATTGAATCATTAGGCGATGATTATCAAGTTGCCAGTGAAAGCTTAATTAAAGCGATTGATGTTTCTTTTGAAGAAGGTCGTACAAGATGGTTTGAAAAAGCGAAAGAGCAAGGAGTTAACGGTGAACAGGCTCTTGATTATTATAGAAAGTTAGTAATTAACTTAGATTCTAAACTTTAAATTTCACTTTATATAATTCTGGGGAAATTGATGCACAAAAAGCTATTAAAAAGCATTGAATCTATTTGTAATAAGATTTGTATCTATTCACTACTATTGATGGCATTGGTTACATTCACAGACGTTTTTGGGCGGCTATTCTTTAATGAGCCTTTAGGTTTTGCATATGAGTTAGTGGCTATATTATTAGCCATCTCTTTTTATGCAGGGCTTTGCCAAGTCAATAGGAAGCGTCAGCATATTCAAATTGATTTACTAAATAAATATTTTAAAGGAACAATTGGGGTCATTCTAAATTGGTTCTGCTACTTAGTTGAGCTCACCTTCTTTACGGCACTAGTAGTAATGGTATATGAGCAAGTTGTAATGTCAGCTGATTTTGGTGAGGTATTCATGTTTCTGAATGTAGAAAAATGGAAAGTGCTAGCGCTTATATTTGGGTTGGCGTTTGTTTCTCTGATTAGTTTATTACAAGCGTTTCCGACAGTTGGAAGAGTAAATATGGAAGGAAGTCGCTAATGGTAATGTCAATAGTGTTTGTAATACTACTCGTTATGTTATTTATTCGTGTACCAATCGCGATTGCAACAGGGGGACTCGGAATTTTAGGTTTGGCCTACTATCAAGGATGGGCTATAGCTTTAAGTCAGCTAGGGATGATCGCTACAGAAACAGTACTTTCCTATGAGTTCGCTGTTATTCCATTATTTATTTTAATGGGTAATATTATCAGTCGCTCGGGGTTAGCTGAAGAGCTTTATAATGCAACGAATGCAATCGTAGGGCACTATCGAGGAGGCTTGGCAATTACAACTATTGGAGCTTCTGGCGGTTTTAGTACTTTTTGTGGTTCAAGTTTTGCTACGGCAGCAACGATGGCTAAAATCGCTTATCCATCGATGAAAAAGTTTGGCTATAGTGATGAATTATCAACAGGTTCTATCGCTGCAGGAGGGACGCTTGGTATATTAATACCGCCTTCAATAGCCTTGGTTTTTTATGGGATTATAACTGAGACTGATATAGGTGAATTATTTATTGCTGGAGCATTACCAGGTATTCTTGGAGTCATACTTTATGTTTGTGCTGTGCTGGTTGTTGTACATTTCTCTGATAGTAAAGCGCAAGAATGTGAAGAAGTTAGCTTTCGAGAGAAGCTGCAAGCTTTAAGTCAACTATGGGCATTTAGTTTATTAGTAATATCAGTGCTAGGTGGGATTTACTTCGGTTTATTCTCTCCTACTGAAGCCGCAGGAATAGGATCAGTGGGGGCAATATTTATCACAGTTTTACGAGGAAAGTTTTCATTTAAAAGTTTACTCGAAGCCCTTGATGATTCTGCATCTACAACCGTAACGCTTATAGCCATACTTATCGGCTCTTTAGTATTTGCTAACTTAGTAAATGTATCTGATCTACCTTTTGACATTGTTGATTGGATTGAAGGCATGGAAATGGGGTTATTTGGTGTTTTATTCGTTATCTTATTAATCTACTTTGTCTTAGGCGCAGTTTTAGAATCAATCTCAATGCTATTACTAACTGTTCCCGTTTTCTTTCCTATCGTATCAGGAATGGGAATGGATCCAATTTGGTTTGGTATCATAGTGGTGGTTGCAACGGAGATAAGTTTAATAACACCGCCTGTAGGGCTTAATGTATTTGTACTTAAATCAGTACTACCTAAAGTGGAGTTGAAAACTATTTTTAAAGGAGTATTTCCATTTGTTATAGCAGATCTTATTCGCTTGGCTATTTTATTAGCATTCCCAAGCATATCGCTATTTTTGGTACAGCAGATGTAGTTTAGCTTTATTAGGTAGGCATCTTAGATAAAGGACATACCAATTAATGTGTCCTTTATCTAAATTATCAACTTTCTCAGGAATAATGATGGTTAATGATTATTGCTCAGTGATGAGAGTAGTTCCATAATTCTCTCCCCCTGATCCTGTGATTCGGACGTGTTTTTATCTACGGGTAAAAGTGATGTCATTACTAGATAAGAATAAAATAAAAAAGCAAGATCTTCTGATTTCTGCTTATCGTTGGTCATTTCAGTAAATAGCGACTGTATGAAAGACACCCTATACTTATCAATCTCTTCAAGAGTTGCTCTTGCAACTTTATCCCTTCGCGCCCAAGCACGTAAAGCTAACTCTGTAGAAGCTGCATCATATGCGCGCTTACCTTTTAAAGGCAGGGCAGCAAGGCTAATAAGTTGCTCTTTAGGCGAAGTGTGTTTAATACGTAAACTTGAAATAACTGATTCTGTAGCACTCGTTCTCCACTTATCCAATACAGCAGTCAATAACTCTTCTCTATTACTGAAGTGATAATAAAAGCTGCCTCTCGTTATTTTTAACTCTTTAGCTAAATTATCAATTTTTACATGACTGATACCTCCACCAGATACTAAAACATTAGTAGCAGCTTCTATCCAGTCATCTTTTGTTAGACGTTTTTTCACAATTTTCCTTTTTATAAAAATACCAAGCTAATCAATATCAAATTATTTATATCATACACCACTAAAAACATAAAAATTGTAAATTTTTATGCTTCAATTGTTTAATTCTTGTTAAATACATGTGTGTATGTTAATTTTTGTTTTGGCAGTAATGTATTACTGTTTCAATTAAAGTTAGCGGTTAAATAAAATGAAAATAAATATCAAATAAATCATAAGTATAGGGTTGAATTAAATGGTTAATAAAACGAATTTAAAAATAACACTGTTGCTATCTGTTTTTTTAAGTGCATATGTGAATGCTTCTGGCAGTGATCGGGTCGATGAAATAGAAAAAAAAATAGAGCTACTTCAGCAATCTTTACTGGAAGTTAAAAAACAACAAAATACTCATGATAAAGTTGAAAAAGATCTTTTATCAGCAACGCCAGGATATTTTTCTGTTTTAGGCTCTGAAACAGAATTTAAAATAAGCGGCTTCGTTCATTTAGATGCGGGAGTAATGGAAAGTGGTTCTGGTATTAATAATACAAACTTTTCAACTTATGCACCCATACTTAATGGAACAGTGATAGGCAGCGATAAAAAAGACACATTTGATATGTCAATACGTCGCAGTCAGTTGCGACTTAATACAAAAACTCCTATAGAAGATAAATCGATACAAACACATATCGAAGTTGATTTGCTCGGCAGCGGTGGTGATGAAAACTTTACAAATAGTTATGATGTTCGAATTCGACAAGCATATGTTACATACAATGGTTGGTTAATAGGTCAGACATATACTAACTTTTTAAACTTTGCATCATTAGGAGAGATTGCCAACCTTGGTCAGCATGCTAATGCTCTTTTCATTAGACAGACTCAGGTTAAGTATACAAGTAAATTTGAGGGAGGTAGCTGGAGTGTATCTGCTGAAAACCCGTATGAAAGCAAATCAGTTACAATATCAGGTGACATAAAAGATACAAATAAAGATGACCAGCTAATTCCTGATTTAATTGGTCGTATAGACCTTAAAGGTGATTGGGGAACCGCAGGTATCGCTATGATGGCAAGAAAGCTTGTGATGGATAATAGTGAGCCAGGAAGTGTTGATGATTCGACAATAAGCGGAGCTGTGAGCATGACTGCTCGGTTTCCTATTTTTAAAGGTAGTGTTGGGTTACAAGCAAACTATGGGGCACTAGGGCGCTACTTAGAGTTAGGACCTTACCCTGACTCATATGTTGAAAATGGTGAGTTAAGAGCTTTCCTTGCTAAAGGTGCTTCAGCTGTTTACGGTCATACTTGGAGGCCAGGTCTTAGGTCGACTCTCGCATTAGCTTATACAGCTTCCGCTAAAGATTTATCTTACTTTTCTCCATCTTCTATAGATAAAACCTCATCACTGCAAGCTAATGTGTTTTGGGACCCAATCAAAAAAACAACATTCGGTTTAGAGTATGGCCTCTATGGTATAGAGCTAGCTAACGGATTAAAGCAAGATGTTTATCGCTGGCAAATGACGGCTCAATATAACTTTTAACGTATTCACTCTTTGAAGTGTTTAGGTTGAGCTGCGCTAAGAATATTGCAGCTCAACCTTTTCTACATGTGAACGACCCCGCAACATTATGTCGCTCTGAATACGGACTGTGTCAGTTTTATTAGTGAATTATGGAAGAGCTTATTTGTTAACAATTAAGCGTTTTTATTTTGCTTTTAATCTATTTAAAAGGATGAAAATACACAGCTGTATTTTATTTTTTATTTAAATACAGCTGGATTTCATCATTTAAATGAAGAGTATATATATTTATAAAGCTTTTATATTTGTAAAGTAATAAAAAGACAGGGGGAGGTAGTTAACTGGTGTCAGCATATAAAGTCATATTAAAGCTATGTATTTAGGAAGGAGGACTCTTGCGAACAGGGGCCAGCATAACCATTGCTCGCGCTGGTAGCGACAAGAGTCGAGGCTGTTTATTTTATCGAGGCGTGAAAAACAACTTTTTTTATTAGATTTAACACTGTTTTATGCTGCATAGTTGATGAATTATAATAAAGTATTAAACACTTTCTCTAGGTGGCAGCCATCCATATTAATCCCCACAACTTTATATCCCTGCATTGTATAATAAAATCGATAGGCTTTAATTTCAGCTTCTTCTTGATCGCAACCTAATGATTTAAAATTATCGGATATGAACTTAAGTCTATGATTATCAACTTCATTAATGGTTTCCTTTACGTTTGCATCATGTTGCGACCAGTTGCGAATAGCTAACTCTAAAGCCCCCCCATTAATGCTTTTAATATTTTTATGTGGAAGGAAAAATAGCTCTCTGAGTTGTTCCTTAGCTGTAAAGTTTGCATCACTTAATCGCTCTATGATTGCGTTAGTGGATCTGACTCTCCAGCTTGTTAGTAGTTGTTCAAATAACTCCTCTCTTCCACTGAAATGCCAATAAAAACTTCCCTTTGTGACTTTTAATTTTTTTGCTAAAGGCTCCACTTTTACAGCTGAAATACCAAACTTAGACAGTTCACCCTCTGCCATATCTAACCAATCTTTGGCTGTTAGTTTGTTTGATTTTGAAGGCTTTTCATTTGTTATAGCCATTACATAAGCTCCTTTTTTTTGAGAATAATTGATTGTATTCCATTTGGAGTAAAAAAATCAGGCTTTATGAATAGAATTAAAAAACATACGCCACCGTATTGACAGTTGTGTATGTTTGGATTAGTGTTGCTTAAAAGTAAACAAGTTACGTAATTGTGATTATTTATGTTAGAGGTGAATGGGAATGAGAATAATTGATTCAGGTAAAGGTAAAACAATTGAAGCTTTTGGGTTGCAGACAAATTATCTAGAGCTAGGTGAAGGAGAGCCATTAATTTTATTGCATGGCTCAGGTCCTGGTGTTTCTGCAAGTACAAATTGGCGCAAAGTAATGCCAGAGTTAGCAAAACATTTTCGAGTTATAGCGCCAGATTTAGCCGGCTTTGGTCACACAGAAAGAGCAGAAGGTTTTTCTTATGACATAAAGCATTGGGGCAAACATTTATTAGGCTTTTTGGATGCATTAGGTATTGAAAAAGCTCACGTTATCGGAAATTCATTTGGTGGCTCTCTCGCACTAGCAACTGCAGCACGCTTTCCGGAGCGATTTTCAAAGCTTTGCTTAATGGGTACTCCTTGCGATAAATTTTTCATGACACCTGGGCTTCGCTCTGGTTGGGATTACACGCCATCTCTTGAAAATATGCGTAAAGCAATGTCACATTTTCCATTTTCAGAAAAAACGATAACGGATGAACTTGTTGAAGAGCGCTATCAAACTAGCCTTATTCCAGGTGCTCAAGAAGGCCTACGTAAGTTATTAGTAAAACCAAGTGAAGACGGTGAGACGGCGCTTTCAGGTATGCCTGAGCATGTAGTGGCTAAAATAGCTCACCCTACACTTGTCTTACATGGTCGTGAAGATAAAGTTGTTCCGACTGAAATGGGGCTAAAACTCGGTCGTTCAATGCCTAACGCTGATATGCACATTTTTGCTAACTGTGGACATTGGGTTATGGCTGAGAGACCAAAAGAGTTCTTGCAGCTTGTAATTAACCACTTTTTAGCAGAGTAGGGCGGCATGACCATGTTTTATGTTTGTAAATTAGACGACTTGGAAATTGGTGATTCAATTAAGCTTGAACAGTATAAGCCACCTATTGCAGTAATACGTGGTGAAAGTGGTCAAGTATATGCAATTGATGACACTTGTACGCATGCTGAAGCATCTTTTTGTGATGGTTTTGTTGAAGGTGATACGGTTGAGTGTCCTCTTCATATGTCAGTTTTTTGCCTCAAGACTGGTGCGCCAGATAATCCGCCTGCAATTAAAGCGGTTGCGACTCACATCGTGAACATAAAAGATGGGGATGTATTTATAGAGGTGCAAAGATGAGTACTGTGAACTCGGTAATTATCGTTGGCGCTAGCGCTGCAGGTGTGAGTTGTTTAAGAGGGCTTCGTAATCGCGGGTTTACTGGCAAAATTATACTTATCGACAAGGATAAGCATGGTGCTTATGAACGGCCTCCACTCTCTAAGCAAATTCTTTTGGATCAAAAGCTAAAAAGTGAAGACATATCTTTAATAACAACAACTGAATTATCTGATCTAAACATTGAAAGTTATTTTGGTGAGTCGGTAACCTATGTACTTCCCGATTTGCGTAAGGTAACTCTTGAATCTGGAGTTGAGCTTGCTGCTGATGCGATTGTGCTAGCAACAGGGGGAGAGGCTCGACGATTACCTATAGAAGGTTCTGCATTAACTAATATATTTGTTCTTCGTCACTTTCAAGACGCTGTAAAATTACGTGAGAAATTATTACCCAACTCGCGAGTTGCAGTAATTGGTGGTGGGTTTATTGGTGCAGAAACATCAGCCTCGCTTTGCAAGCTAGGTGTTTCAGTTCATTGGTTGGATGCAGCAGAGCTACCGCTGGCGCATATATTACCTTACGAATTATGCGAAAAAATAGTCAATAAACATTGTGATGATGGGTTAAACCTTATTACTAACTGCCGAATAAAAGAGTTTGTAGAGCAGGACGATGGCAGCCTATCTATTTTATTTAATGATGACAGAGAATCGTTAAATGTTGATGCGATTGTTTTAGGCGTTGGCATGGCTCCTTATACCCCTTACTTCTCTGAACAAGTTAACGCAAAGATCTTAAATAAAGCCAAAGGTGGGATTGAGGTTAATGAAAGCCAAGAGTCTAAATACCCAGGTATTTATGCTGCTGGAGATGTTGCAGCAATAATTCAAGGTGATGGCTCGGTAATACGTCATGAGCACTGGCAATCTGCACAGTTTCAAGGAGAACGTACAGCAACTTCAATTCTTAATATATCACTTCCCTCAGAGCCCGTTGATTGGTTTTGGTCAGATCAGGGGGATTTACATATTGAAATGGCTGGTGTGTTTTTACCCAATGAGCAGCAGTTAGTTGTTAGGAATGAAGGGGACTGGCCGGTGTATTTTAGTGTGTTGAACAATCGTGTTGTTGGTGCTGTAAGTGTTAATAACCCTAATGCGGTGCGCGCAGCTATGCGAATGATTAAAAACGCAGTAACTGTAGACGTAGCACAACTTGAGAACACAGACTTGCCGTTACGTAAATTAATGCGTGGCTAAACAAAAACTATAACGTTGGACAAATATATGTCAGAAATTAAGGCTTTAGGCTACCTCGGCTTTTCTATCTCCGATCCAGATGCATGGAAAAGATATGCAGAAAATATACTCGGAGTTAGTGTTACTGAAACTGATAATGGTGATATGTACCTCAGAATTGATTCGTATGCATGGCGAATCCATTTAAAAAAATCAGATCATGATCAACTGGATTACATAGGTTGGGAAGTGAGTGATAAACAAAATCTGGAAAATTTAAAAAGACGTTTAACAGAACAAAAAATAGTATTTGAAGTTGGCTCAGATGAATTAATAAAAAATAGGAAAGTAAAAGACCTAATTACTTTTTATGACCCAGATGGTACATGTTGCGAAGTGTTTTATGGGCCTTTACAAGAAACGAATAAACCATTTGTAAGTCCAAAAGGGTTCCGCTTTATTACAGGTGATCAAGGACTTGGGCATATTGTCCTCATAACTAAAGATCATGATGCGCAAGAAGCATTTTATACTGATTTTTTAGGCTTTAAGTTATCAGATTATATTAATACTGAGGTTGTGCCAGGCAAGCCCTTTAATATTTCATTTTTGCGTTGTAACGGGCGTCATCACTCGTTGGCACTTGCTCCGGTTCCGATACCTGCAAAAGTTGCACATATTATGTTTCAAGTAGACAGCATTGATGATGTTGGCCGTGCAATGGATGCGGCAGAAAAAGATGGAGTACATTTCTCATTTACTCTAGGGCGCCATTCGAATGATGAAATGTTGTCATTTTATACAATGACTCCATCAGGTTTTGACGTTGAGTTTGGATGGGGAGCAATAGAAGTCGATGACGATACTTGGCATGTAAAGGTGCACCATACTAATTCAGCCTGGGGCCATAAATTTCAGCGTCCTCCGCGTAAATAATAATTATATAAGAGTCATGATCATGAGCAATAAAACCATTTTAAGTTTATCAAAGTTACTTTCTGATGCGTATGAAGGAGGTGCAGTTGCACCTTTAAGAGAGTTGGTCGAATCTGCAGATATTTCGCTAGCATATCAAATTCAGCAAGAAAACCATCTCCGTTGGAGTGAAGAAGGCCGTATAACAATAGGTCGAAAAATAGGACTGACATCGAAAGCTGTTCAGACTCAACTAGGTGTAGATCAGCCAGACTATGGCATGGTTTACGCTGACACTTGTTATGGCTCGGGCGCTCAATTATCAGTATCTAAATTTTTACAGCCTAAAATAGAAGCTGAAATAGCGTTTGTCCTAAAGTCTGATTTAGATTCAGAAAGTTTAACTATAGTAGACATCATTAATGCTATCGATTATGCAGTGCCAGCCTTAGAAATTGTTGATAGCCGTGTAGAAAATTGGGATATCACTCTGTTTGACACTATTGCAGATAATGCGTCGTATGGCGGGATTGTAATGGGTACAACTCCTGTTCAATTAAGTCAATTAGACCTTGAGAACTGCACTATGAAACTGTTTCAAAATAGTGAATTAGTATCTGAAGGTGAAGGACGTGCTTGCTTAGGAAACCCATTACTAGCGACCCTTTGGCTAGCTAATACCATGATTAAAAATGGCCTACCACTTCGAGCAGGTGATGTTGTGTTATCAGGTGCTTTAGGCCCAATGGTGCCTGTTCAAGCTAAGAATGCATTTACCGCTACCATTGATGGCTTAAACACTGTCTCAGTCACTTTTACAGAATAGGAGAAGAAATATGTCTACTAAAACAAAAGTTGCCATTATTGGCTCTGGGAATATTGGGACAGATCTGATGATTAAAATTTTAAGGACATCTGATGCTCTTAAAATGGCTGTTATGGTTGGAGTTGATCCGAGTTCTGATGGTTTGGCACGCGCAAAGAATATGGGAGTAGCAATTACTCATGAAGGTATCAAAGGGCTAGTTGAAATGCCTGAATGGCAAGAAATAGGTATTGTCTTTGATGCAACTTCAGCTGGAGCTCACGCAACACACGCAAAAATTTGTAATGAGGCGGGTAAAGTTATTGTGGATTTAACACCGGCGGCAATAGGTCCATTTATTGTTCCAGCGGTTAATGGGGACGCAAACCTTGAACAGTTGAATGTCAATATGGTGACTTGTGGAGGACAGGCGACTATTCCTATCGTTCATGCAGTTTCTCGTATTTCTCCCGTTATTTATGCAGAAATAATTGCTTCAATTTCCTCTAAGTCTGCTGGACCAGGGACACGTGCGAATATTGACGAATTTACAGAAACTACTTCACAGGCAATTGAAAAAGTTGGTGGGGCAAAAGTAGGTAAGGCGATAATAGTACTTAATCCTGCAGAGCCTCCGATGATAATGCGTGACACTGTTTTTACTTTCTCTGAAGGAGGAAGTGAAAAGGAGATTACGCAGAGTATTGAAGACATGGTTAAAGCTGTTCAAAGCTACGTGCCAGGGTATCGTTTAAAACAAAGCGTACAGTTTGAGTATTACACAGAAGAAGAACCATTATACCTTCCTGGTATAGGTGCATTAAGTGGAGTGAAAACGTCAGTCTTTTTAGAAGTGGAGGGGGCAGCTCATTACTTACCATCTTATGCGGGTAATCTGGACATAATGACTTCTGCGGCACTTAAAACAGCTGAAAAAATTGCCATTGCTAGATCTTTACAAGGTGGAGAGTAACCCATGAATAATAAAAAACTATATATCCAAGATGTAACTCTGCGAGATGGTATGCACGCAATCCGTCATCAGTACAGTACAGATCATGTTCGAAGCATAGCTAAAGCACTGGAAGACTCAGGTGTTGATGCTATTGAAGTCGCTCATGGAGATGGCCTAAGTGGAAGCAGTTTTAATTATGGTTTTGGTGCACATACAGATTGGGAGTGGCTGGAAGCTGTTGCTGATGTGCTAGAAAAGTCGGTGCTGACAACTTTATTATTACCCGGAATAGGATCAGTAAAAGATTTAAAGAGGGCTTATAACTTAGGTGTACGATCTGTACGTATTGCAACACATTGCACTGAGGCTGATGTTTCAAAACAGCATATTCAAACAGCCCGTGAAATGGGTATGGATACTATTGGCTTTTTAATGATGTCTCATATGGTTTCCCCTTCAGAGTTAGCGAAACAAGCAAAGCTAATGGAGTCGTACGGTGCAACAACTGTTTATGTAGTTGACAGTGGTGGTGCTATGAATATGAATGATATTAGCTCTAGAGTGAAAGCATTAAAAGACACTTTAGACGTAAATACAGAGTTAGGAATTCACGCTCACCACAATCTAAGTTTGGGTGTGGCTAACAGTATAGCGGCAGTCGAAAACGGTGTGAATCGTGTTGATGCGTCCCTAACAGGTATGGGGGCTGGTGCAGGAAATGCACCATTAGAAGTATTTATTGCTGCAATCAATCGCTTAGGCTGGAGCCATAACTGTGATTTATACAAGTTAATGGATGCTGCCGAAAACTTAGTAAGACCACTTCAAGATAGACCGGTACGTGTTGACCGTGAAACTTTAACATTAGGTTATGCGGGTGTTTATTCAAGCTTTTTACGCCATGCTGAAAAAGCAGCAGAGCGTTATAAAATAGATGTTAGAGAAATCCTAGTCGAAGTAGGAAAGCGAAAACTGATAGGTGGTCAAGAGGATATGATCGTTGACGTTGCACTGGATTTAATAAATAGCTCTAAGGGGAAATAATTATGACAGATCGCGCAATCGTATCTTCACTTTATAACTCAATGAAGCTACCTACAATCGTTGCTCCTATGTTCCTCATATCAGGTCCAGATTTGGTAATAGCTGCTGCAAAAGCAGGAATAATAGGGTGTTTTCCGACACCAAATGCTCGAACAATTAATGATTTAGAAGAATGGTTAGAGAAAATAAAATCTGAGCTTAAAGGTACTAAGCAGGAAGGCATGTGGGCAATTAATATGATTGTTCATAAAAGCTATGACCGATTCGAAGCCGAAATGGCCTTGGTTGAGCGTTATAAGCCTAAATTCGTTGTTACCGCATTAGGTAGTCCTACCCGAGTACTTGATAGAGTTCATGCTTTTGGCGGAAAAGTGTTTGCTGATGTTATTAATATGGAACAAGCAAAAAAAGCCATCGCGGCTGGGGTTGACGGTCTTATCCTAGTGTGTTCTGGAGCCGGCGGACATACAGGAAAGTATTCACCATTTTCATTTGTTGAAGAAGTCCGACGTTTTTACGATGGGCCTCTGATTGTAGGTGGTGCAATGCAAAGTGCTCGTTCTATTGCTGCACTAATCGCACTAGGCGCTGACTTTGCTTATATGGGGACTCGATTTATCAGTTGCCCTGAAAGTTTAGTTGTTGATGAATACCGCGACATGCTTGTCAGTTCATCAATGGATGATGTTGTTACATCTGATGTTGTTTCGGGGGTAATGGCCAATTGGCTCAAGGCTAGTCTTAGTAAAGCTGGTTTTGATTTGAAATCAAAGAAAGGCAGTACCGAAATTGATTTCTCAGATATTCAAGGCGAAGGAAAAGCGTGGAAAGACACTTGGGGAGCCGGACATGGTGTTAGTGCAACGCAGAATATAGAAACGGTTAAAGAGATAGTGGATTCGCTAGTAGATGAATTTGCACTCTTACAACCGAGTTTAGCTAATGAGTTGTCACGTTGGCCTAAGCACTCTGAGGATAATAAAAATGATTGAACGTAAAATAAAAATTATTCCTGAAATTCAGCTTGGATCTCACAACGTTATTTCGGATAAAGGCGCTGAAGGTGCAATAATTTTACGAAATAAAGAAGAACTAAGTCTTGATAATCATACAATGCTTGATTGCTTGGATTTCTGGTCTGAGAGAGCTCCCAATACAGTATGTATGCGAGAGCGAACTTCTGATGGTTGGTCAGAGATATCATATAAGGAGTTTTTATCACGAGTAAAGGGAGTTGCAGCTAATTTAGGAACGCTTGATATCTCTGCAGATAAGCCACTTATGATCATAGCTCCTAATTCCATTAATCACGCTTTAGTAGCCTTTGCTGCAATGACAATTGGTGTGCCAGTAACCCCTGTTTCAATAGCATACGCTCAGCATGGGGATACATTCGAACGGCTCGATAATATTATAAATATTGTCAAACCAGGAGCAATTTACTTTAGTGATACGAGGTTCTTTAAAAAAGCAGTAGATGTCCTTCGTCAAAAACACGATATTCAATATATTGCGTCGTACTCAAATATAGATGATATACCAGCAGTACGTGACTTACCAAAAATTAGTGATGAGGAAGTTGCAGTTAAAAGAAGTGAAGTTACACAAGATACAATCTGCAAAGTATTGATGACTTCAGGATCTACAGGACTTCCAAAGGGGGTTATTAATACTCATCGTATGATGTATAGCAATCAAGTGGCACTTTATAAAATGTGGCCATTTTTACAAGATATGACCCCTAATTTAGTTGACTGGTTACCTTGGAGCCATACGTTCGGTGGAAATGTTTGTATCAATATCACATTATTTAATGGCGGCACACTGACTATTGATGATGGTAAGCCTATCCCTGGCCAAATTGGCCGCACGATCGAAAATATTTGTTTAATAGAGCCAAACATTCATTTCAATGTACCAGTTGGTATTGAAGCGCTACTCGCTCAGTTTGAAGATGATCATAGAGTTGCACGGAAATTCTTTACTTCAGTTAAGGTTATTTTTGTTGCAGCAGCGGCGTTGCCTGAGAAAACAAGAAATCGATTGACTTCTTTATCTATGGAGCTTGTCGGAAAGAGTCCTAAGTTACTGGCCGGCTGGGGCTCTACAGAAACAGCCCCGTTTTCTACGTGCTTGAATTTTGAATCAGATCTATCAGTAAATATCGGTGTTCCAATGCCAGGAACTGAAATAAAACTTACGAACTCACAAGATAAACAGGCATTAGCTGTACGAGGACCGAATGTAACCCCAGGATATTGGCGTGATGAAAAAGCCACTGCAGCCGCTTTTGATAAAGATGGCTTTTATTCTATGGGGGATGCCGGGCGATTAGTTAATGAAGATGAACCTTCAGAAGGGTTAGTATTTGATGGACGCACTTCAGAAAACTTTAAGCTAGGATCAGGTACATGGGTTAATGTTAATCAAGTTAGACTTGCAATCGTAACTTCACTTAAACCTTACTTTTTAGATGCTGTAATCACTGGACATAATCAGGCAGATATTGGCTTGTTACTTGTTCCAAATATGACTTACCTAGAAAAGAAATATAATTTAACAGAAGAGCAGCAAATCTCATCGTACTTGCAAACTATAAATGAGCTTATTGAATCTGTTGTAAAGCTATTAAAAGAATACAACGAAACTCATTACAGCAATAGTACTAGAGTTTGTCGGTTTGCTTTTTTACCTCAACCTCCATCCATTGAGAAAAATGAAATTACAGATAAAGGTTACCTTAATCAAAGAGTGCTATTAGGTAATTGGTCTGACTTAGTTGATAAAATGCACAATAAAGAAAAAGCATCATCTATCAACTTCTACTCATTTTAAGAAACTAATAAAGAACACAGAGGATTAATTATGTCGATGAATATAAAGTCACTTATCGACCATGAAAATGGGTTAATTGATAGACGCATTTTTTGGGATAACGCTATATACCAACAAGAATTAAAGCAAATATTTGCTCGTTGCTGGCATTTTGTAGCACATGAGTCACAAGTTAAATCATTTGGTGATTTTATCACCACTTATATTGGTGAAGATGCTGTTATCGTAGCTAGAGCTAAAGATAAGAGTATCAATGTAATGCTTAACTCTTGCCCACATAGAGGGAATAAGGTTTGTTTTGCAGGGGAAGGGAAAATCCGTTCATTTGTATGTAACTACCATGGTTGGGCGTTTGGGTTAGACGGTAAACTAAATGGAATGCCTGAAAATCAATTATACGATAATACAGAAGGCTTTGATAAATCTGATTGGGGGCTGCATAAAGCGCGAGTAGAAACTTATAAAGGTTTAGTTTTTGCTACATTTGATGAGGAAGCCCCTTCTCTTGGTGATTATCTTGGTGATTTTAGATGGTACATGGACGCCATTCTTGATATCGATGATAAAGGAACTGAGTTCATTCCAGGTACAACTCGATCATTATTAAAATGTAATTGGAAGTATCCGGCTGATAACTTTGTTGGTGATATCTATCATGCATTATGGACTCACCTTAGCGCTGCAGAATCCACACTGAAAAGCTCTGGTGGAATACATGTATCGAATGAAAATTCATATCAAAGTAGCGTTAATGGGCATGGTTGGGAGTTTTCGTTAGCAAACAACTTCGGAAATGCTGCGACAATGGGTGATAAGGAAATCGTGAAGTACTTACGTTCTCGTGAAGAAAAGATAAGTCAACGCCTCGGAAGTGTTCGTGCAAAAATGATCGGCTCTGTTGCATCAGGCGCTATTTTTCCAAATTTCGCATTCCTGCCCGGGTATTTAACGTTTAGAACCTTTTTACCAAAAGGGCCAATGGAGACTGAATTACATAGTTGGACATTAGTACCAAGTGAAGCATCTGATGAAATCAAAGATCGCTGGCGTCTAGGAGCTATGCGTACGTTTTCTCCCAGCGGTATTTTGGAGATGGATGATGGTGAGAACTGGGAGCATGCAACAATCGGTAATTCAGGTTATGTAACTCGTAATCAAAAGCTTTGCTATCAAATGAACCCAACTAAAGGTGAAAGTATACCAATCGATTTACCTGGGATAGTAACTAAGGGTCAACTTAATGATGCTAACCAACGACTATTCTTCAAAAGGTATGCTGAATTTATGGATGCTAAAAGTTGGGCAGATATCCCACTAGCAAAACCGCAATTTTAGTAAGGGTATAAAAATGACTAAAGATCAATTGCTAGCGCTTGACGCTAAAGGTAAACATGTTGATATCGAAACTTTTTTTTCAATCCAACAGTATATTAACAAAGAAGCTTACCTGTTAAATAATGAAAAGCTTGATGAGTGGTATAACAGCCTTGAAGAGGATCTAATTTATTGGGCTCCCTTGCGTGAAAACATCTTGCGAAGAAACCGCACACCCGAAATAACGACTTTTAGGGTTCCGCTTTTCGAAGAAAGTAAAGACTCAATAGCTATGCGATTGAGACGTAATGATAGTGGTATGTGCTGGACAGAAGATCCACCAACGCGCCAAGTAACGGCTATATCTAACCTGGAAGTATTCCATACAGATAAAGTCGATGAGTTTGAAGTTCATACTGTTTTTACTTTATATAGAAGTCGATTTGAGCGTGATGATTCTACGTTAATGGGTCGCCGGAAAGATATTTGGCGTAAAGTGGGTAATGATTACCGGTTATCGGGTCGACTTATTCTACTACAACAATCTACGTTATTGACTAAAAACTTAAACGTATTTATGTAATTTAAAGGTGGTATTAGGCATATGTTACTTAATAGACGCGTAGTTGTAACTGGAGCAGGCAGTGGTATTGGAAAAGCTATTGTTAAACGTTTTTTAAAGGAAGGTGCTTGTGTTCTCGCAGTAGTGCGTAAACCAGAGCAAGTAGAAGAGTTTGCTTCGCATAAAGACTTCTCATTTGTAGTAGGTGATGTGAATGATTATTCAACAAATGAATTAGCCGTTACTTCCGCTATAAAAAAGTGGGGAGGTCTAGATGTGATGATTGCAAATGCTGGCGTTTGGGATTTTTTTAAAAAATTACAAAAAATGTCAGTAACAGAGCTTGAAGATGGTTTTTCGCAAATAATGTCTACAAATGTAAAGGCTGTACTAATGGCTGCACATGCGAGCTATTCAGAATTAAATAAAACCAATGGGTGCTTGATCACAACTGGTTCTAATGCATGTTTCCGCCCTGGTGGCGGAGGCCCACTATACACAGCATCCAAATACGCATTAAGAGGGATTGTTGGTCAATTAGCTTTAGATTTTGCACCTAACGTTCGAGTTTGTGGAGTTGCGCCAGGCGCAACAGATACTCCGATCAGTGGAACAGATGCATTAAATCAGCGACAGAAATCAATGAATTCTGATAGGTCACGTTTAGATTCAATGGGACAGCATATCCCACTAGGACGGGTATCTTCTCCTGAGGAGCATACAGACTTATATGTGATGCTAGCAAGTGCTAATGGAGCAAGGTACATAACAGGAACTATTTTAGTAAGTGATGGTGGCTTGACTGCAGGGCAATAATCTTTCATTTATCAAACCAAAACCCCCTTCATTTCCTTTCCTGAACATGTAAAAGAAATGAAATGAAGGATGTCAATTATTCATAAAGGTTTTAAATATGACAGAAGTTATAATCAGAGGGTACCATCTAGATGGTTATCAGCATGTAAATAATGCACGTTACTTAGAGTTTTTAGAGGAAGACCGTTGGGCTTGTATGAGTGAAGAGCTAGAATACTTTTCACAGCAGGGTGTGACATGGGTTATTGCTAATATCAATATCAATTATCGCTTACCTGCAACTTTAGGGCAAAGTCTTATAATTAAGACTACTGTTAGCAAAATTGGTAACAAGAGTGGGGTTGTTACTCAAGTCATCCAATGTAAAAAAACGAATAACGTAGTTGCAGATGCAGAAATTACATTTGTTCTATTTGATGTAAAGACCAAAAAAACCACTCCTCTCGTTGATCACTTCTTGGAAAAGTTATTAACTTGTCAGAAAAGGTTAAGTGATTCTGCTATTTAATAACTCCGCGTTTGCCCGCAACCTTATCAGGTGAGGGTGTTGCCAGGGCTTATGGTGAATTGTATGTAAACGTCCGGCGATCTCCACCTGGATTCCAAGGCAATAATCGTTTTATATCTGGCTCAGACTGACAAAGCTCATCGAGGCAATGCATGATGTAATCAAATGGCGTTAAGCCGTTGAATTTCGCAGTTTATACCGAAAGAAAAACTGGTAATCCCCCCGAAAAATAATAGATGCCAAACGTAGAATTTTCTCTTATTGTAAACACAGGAGAAAATTATGAAAAAAGCACATTTTACAGACAGTCGTTAGCTATACGCTTACCATCCAGTATATCAATGCGCCTGCTGAACGTTCAGAAATACCTGCTTTCGCAGCCGCGATAACTTGGCTATTACGCTTTCTATGTTTCATATAAATAGTGACCTGCTGATCAGTGATTCGTGTTCCCGGCACAGTGAACTCCTCTGTTCTGCTGTACCGAACTTTATCAGATCAACCGGACACCGTAATTGTCGCTTAATAGATTTAGACGAATACTTGTAATAACCATTTGGTTTACCACTTAATACTTGAATGTAAGTACAAATAGAAAGGTTGCGTATAGAAATTGTACTATCTTAACAGTGATACGTTACGTGTATCGTAAGCGTTTAGTAAATGAGCACTACTTGATTAGTGTTATAGTATATCATATCATTGGTGGCGCTTAGAAAACTAATTAGCTTCCATTTGAGTTTAGCCACTCAAATTCTTTTAACTTAATTACATCAATTACATGATGTTTTGATATGTTGTATTATAACAATGAAAAAATTTATTTATACACTGCTTTACCTAACACCGCTCTTATTTTCAAATAACGGCATAGCCACTGAACAAGGCATGGAACAGATCGTTGTCACATCTACATCAACAGAAAAGTTCTTGAGTGAAGCGCCTGCAAGCATCAGTGTTATTACACAGAATGATCTTAATCGTCGAGTTGTTATGGATTTATCCGATGCTCTACGCGGCCAAACCGGAATAAACTTAAGCGCTGTTGGTTTCGGACGTAAAGGAATTGAAATTAGAGGGATGGATTCAGATCAAACCTTGGTTCTAATCGATGGCCAGCGAGTGGGTGGGTCATCCGATTTAATTGCTCATTCAAATTTCGAGCTTAGCTCGATTCCAGTTAATGATATTGAACGGATTGAAGTTGTTAGGGGGCCTATCTCTGCTTTATATGGTTCAGATGCATTGGGTGGCGTGATCAATGTTATAACTAAAAAAGTATCAAAAGACTGGCGTAGTTCGTTAGCCGTTACGGGTGGTCAACAACTTTCAGATGAAGATGCTCAAAGTTATAGTATGAGTGCCTCAACTTCTGGTTCGGTAACGGATGATCTTAGCATTCGGGTTTCTGCAGTACGTGAATATCAGCAAGATGTTGCAAATCGTGTGGATCCAAATCGTTCAGATATTGAAGGACAGAAAACAGATAATTTACGGCTGAGAATGACTTGGGCGGCAACGGATAATCAAACAATTGATGCTATGGTTGCAGTGGTTGATGATTACCGTTGGCATGATACTGCTTTAAGGGCTAATTATTACACTTTTAAAGATGATATTTCTCGTTTGCAATTATCGTTACAGCACCAGGGTTATTGGTCGTGGGGTGACTCTACAATACGCATGTACCGTACTGAAGTAGATCGTGAAAATACGCGCACAAATAATATTTCAGTTACAAGCCCAAGTGAAATAACAGAAGATATTACAGATTTTAAGTTGGGTACTTCATTGGGGGGACATCAGTTACATTTTGGTGGGCAATGGTTACGACAAAACCTTAAAGATAGTGTCGTGAATGACTCTGGAGAGAGGCTATCTATTCAGAAATCTGCTTTTTTTCAGGACGATTGGGCGCTCAGCGATGATTTATCTCTGTTGCTAGGAGGACGGTTTGATCAGCATGATATGTATGGCTGGGAAACGAGTCCTCGCGTATATATGGTTTGGAGTAAGGGGGATTGGGTATTTAAAGGTGGTTATGGAGAAGGGTTTAAAGCTCCGAGTTTGAAGCAACTTTCAGCTGAGTATGAAACGTCTGCGGCGGGAGGCTTATTTTATATTGTAGGTAATCCAGAACTACAGCCTGAGACGAATAAGTCGTATGAGCTATCGGCACGGTATGGAAAAGAAAGCTGGAATATTACAACGACTTTATTTACAACAAAAGCAGAAGATTTAATTGAGACTTTTTGTATTTCTGGCTGTGATGGTCGCGGTGCGTTACGTAATTATCGAAATATTGAAAGTGCTACGTTATCGGGATTGGAAGTGAGTGCTTTTTGGCGAATTTTTGACGATTTAAGTGCAGCAACAAATTTTAACTACCTTGATGCGCGTAATGATAGTGAAGATAAAGCGCTAAGAAATAAACCAAGGACGTCTGGTTATGCTGAGTTGGTATGGAAACTCAGTGAGAATATAGACACTCAATTACGCTTAGAGCATGTTGGCGAGCAATACCTTGATGATGCAAAACTGCCAGGCTATCAATTGCTTCACTTAAGTTCTAACTATCGTTTAAATTCACAGTGGTCAATTCGTGCCAGTATTAACAATCTAACGGATGTTTATTTACTTGATGAATCTGAGCAATTTGAGTTTGTTGAACAAGGTCGTACGTTGTTTCTTAGCGCGCAGATGAGTTTTTAACCATGATTAGATTCTTAATTTTACTGTTAACAGTACTCTCGGCTTCTGTGCAGGCTAAAGCGCCCACAAAGATTTTGATTATTGCGTCAGATTTTGTAGTGGCGGGTAAATTTGAGCAGTTAGCAGTTATTGCGGAACAATATGATGTTGAAATTGATTATATTTATGCTCAAAAAGCGGGGGATTTTTCTGAGGATAAAATAAAAACAGCGTCGTTAGTTATACTTGATAGCCCGCGTCCATCTGATCGAACTGCTGTTGAAATTGCGCTGCCTCAAGGTGTTGTTGGATTTACTGTACCTTGGATCCAAGTTGGTGGAGGGAGACCCAGATTTGGTAATGTATCGGGTAAATTTGCACGTAACTTGATAGCTTATTATGCGAATGGTACAGAGCAAAATTATGGTTATTTATTTTCAACACTAAAGAAAATAGCGAATAAAGAGAGCAATATTGTTCTACCTGAGCCAGTTCAGCTTAAAGAGCAAGGGATCTACACGCCAAATGGAGTGTACGACAATCTAGGTCAATTTTTACAGCATAATCACTCTTTACAACAGTCTCCATTAGTTGGTTTTATTATTTCTAATAGTTTGATCCGAGATATGCAAACTAGCCTGCTTGATGATTTGTACCAACGCACAATAGATGCAGGCTTAGCGCCTGTAATACTGTGGTTCGACAGCGCTAATGACAGTGGTTTGAGCAGCTTTTGGCAGAAAACAAAACCAAGTGCGTTAGTGAATATGACCCATATGCAAAATGGTGAGGCACGAAAAGCTGAGTTTTCATTATTAAATGTGCCTGTGTTACAAGCATTAACTTATCGTGATGGTAGTCAGCAAGATTGGTTGTCTTCTGCAGAGGGACTTACCTCAAGTAGTGCTGCAACCTTAATGGCTGTACCAGAAGCTTGGGGAATGTCAGATCCAATTGTAATAGCCGCTATACAAAATGGCGAGGCGCAAATAATTGCTGAACAAGTGGATTTATTATTAGGTAAATTAAATGCTTTAGTCCAGTTACAAAGAAAACCAAATAAAGCTAAAAAATTAGCTTTAATGTTTTGGAATACGCCTGCAGGTGAAGAGAACATGTCTGCCTCAAACCTTAATATTCCTAGTAGTTTGGCAAATGTGTCGGTTGCTTTGAAGCAGGCCGGTTATGCAGTCGATATACATACTGAAGATGAAATTATACAACAAGGCAAACGCTTGCTCAGTGGGATTTACTATCCCGATAAATTGGTTGATTTATGGCAGCAAGGATTGGCTATTCATTTACCCTTAGCTGATTACTTAGCATGGTTTTCAACATTACCTGCGGCAATACAACAAGAACTAAATACTAAATGGGGGGAAGTCAACTTACATTGGGCGTTGCATGACGTTAATGGTCAAGCTGCTTTTATTTTTCCGGCAGCGAGTTGGGGGAATTTATTAGTAATGCCACAGCCTCCTCGTTCAGGGAAAGTTGGAGCTGATACGCATGACACAAAAGTCCCCCCCGATCATTATTATTTAGCTGCATACCTTGCGTTGCAATTACATCAAGCAGATGCATTGATCCACTTTGGAACTCATGGCACACAAGAATGGACACCGGGTAAGGCGAGAGGGCTGAGTGCTTATGATTACCCCTTTTTAAGCCTAGGGAATATGCCAGTCATTTATCCATATATTCAAGATAATGTGACGGAGGCGTTACAAGCAAGGCGCAGAGGGCGAGCTACAACGATTAGCCATCAAACGCCATCATTTGCACCTTCTGGTTTATACGAAGAACTACTCGATATTCATAACTTAGTACATGAATATGAATTGTTATCAGCCGGTCAGGTAAAAGATGAAGTACAACTAAAGCTAATTACCCACGCTAAAAGTATGTCTTTGGATATTGAACTGGGATTTAATGATGCGAAAATAAAATCTGACTTTTCAGTGTTTTATACAGCATTACACGATCATTTACATAAACTTGCAGCAACGATCACCCCATTGGGTCTTCATACTTTTGGTAAAACGGCATCATCTGAACATTTATTGTTAACTATACTGCAGCAGCTCGGGCCTGAATTTTTGCAGTTAGCCGGAGAAGAGGATCCTGAAGAGTTTCTTGCAACAGGAATAGACAATATAAAACAAAGTAAAGTAATTGGTTTGTTGCGAAAAGCGCTGTTTGATGGAACTTTTCCTGAAGGTAATGAGCAACTTAAAAATATGCTTAACACGGCTCAAGTTAATTATAAGCGCCTTACAGATAACCAAGAAATTCCAGCTTTGTTAAAAGCACTTAATGGCGAATTTATCGCGGCAGGGTTAGGCGGAGATCCTGTGCGAATGCCTGAGACGAGTAATGGGACTAATCTGTACGGCTTTGATCCGCTAAAAATACCGACTCCTTCAGCTTACAAGTCGAGTGAGCAAGCATTTGAACAGCTTATTAAAAATTACCAAGCAGAGCATCAAGTGTACCCAGATAAGCTTGCATTTTCTTTATGGTCAGGTGAAGCACAGCGTCACATGGGTGTCGTTGAAGGGCAAGTTTTAAGAGCTTTAGGCTTAAAGCCAGTATGGGGACGAAATGGCCGAGTGAGTTACTTTGACATCATTGCACAGGATCAACTTTCTTATCCGCGTATCGATGTTGTGGTCCAAGTAACGAGTGTTTATCGTGACCAGTTTGATGGTTTTATGAGTTTACTTGCGGATGCAATAGCACGCCTAGCGGCGCTTGATGACGGTAATATTATTGCAAAAAATACTTTGGCGACCCAACTCGAATTAATCAACAAAGGGATTAAAAAGCAAGAGGCTACAGAGTTAGCAGAACTGCGAATTTTTAGCAATCAACCGGGGGATTATGGAACAGGAGTGACTAATCTAGCTTTAGATTCAACATCATGGGAGGGTGATGGTGCATTGGCTGAGCAGTATCTTGCACGCTTACAATATGGCTATGGCCGTAAAGGGTGGGGAGTCAGTGTTGGACAAGGTATTAATTTATTTGGTCAACAGCTTAAAGGCGTTGATGCGGCTATTATGTCACGCTCAAGTAATTTACATGGCATGTTATCAACAGATCATCCATTTGAGTTTTTAGGTGGTATGGCAGCGGCTGTGAGATCAGTAAACGGTCAATCGCCTGAGCTGTATATAAGTGATTTACGCCAACCAACAGGACGTATTGTAAAGGCCGCTGATTTTATTAGTGAAGAAATGCGGGCTCGATATCTTAATCCTAATTGGATAAAAGGAATGCAGGGCGAAGGATATGCTGGTGCATTAGAAATTTTAAATACTGTAAATAATGTGTTTGGTTGGCAGGCGACTGCACCGGATGTGATCCGTAATGATCAATGGGAAGCAATGAGCCAAGTTTTTGTTGAAGATAAGTATAAGCTTGGCCTTAACGAGTGGTTTGATGAACAACAGCCCGTTGCCCAAATGCAAATTATTGAGCGTATGGCAGAAGCTATTCGCAAGGATTATTGGCAAGCGAGTGACCAAGCAAAAATAGCACTCGCAACACGATATGCAGAGTTGTTGCAAGAGCATCCTCAGCACAAAGCAGCTATCAAAACCGCTGATTTTTTGTCTGAATTGGTTGCAGGCTATGGCCCGAATGCCGGTCAAGGCGGTAATCAAAATGTGGTAGGTCAAACCTTGCAGCAAGTTACCGAACAGTCATCGAATACATCTTCAAACATTACTCGGCTGTTGCTGGTTTTAGCTATGTTAGGGCTGATCCTCAGTGGTGCAATATACCAGAAACAGCTTAATAAACATCGAATTAAAGGTCAATAAAATGAACGAATTTGAAAGTATATTATATGATTTAACACGTTTTTTCTTATTTCCAGTAATGTCGCTGATATTACTATCTTTAGCTTATTCTTTGCTTGTACTGGGGAGTTTTGCGATGGAATATGTACAACGTAAGCGTCAGGTTTATGTATCAGAACTTGCTAGTTATAGTCGCACAGAGGCTGTTTCTAATAGTGAAGATTTAGAGCTGTGGATACTCAAGCGATTAGAAAAATTACGTATTGTTACTCGGACTTCGCCAATGCTTGGGCTAGTCGCAACGATGATATCTATTGGACCTGCACTGCTAGCATTGGGTGAAGGACAAGTGAGTGAAGTATCGAGTAATATGGTCGTGGCATTTTCAGCTGTTATATTATCACTTATTGCTGCAAGTATTACCTTTGGTGTGCTTACAGTGAAGCGTCGATTTTTGTTAGAAGAATTACGGGACTTGGAACGCCAAGATGAACAACAAGGAGAAGCTAATGCGTTTTCTTGATAGTGATGATGCGGATGACCCAATATTGTCGGTTGTTAATTTGGTTGATTTATTTCTGGTGATCATTGGAATTTTATTGGCTGTGATCGCAGCAAACCCTTTGAGCCCACTTTCGAATAAAGATATTGTTGTAATTGAAAACCCAGGTAAAGCGGATATGAAAATTACAGTAAAGAATGGTGAAAAACTGACTCGGTATGAGTCAAATGGTGAAATAGGGGAAGGGCAAGGCACTAAAGCAGGTGAAACCTATCAAATGGAAGATGGCAGCCTTATTTATGTACCGAGTAAAGAAGTAGAAAAGTGAACTACCCAGCGACTAAAGATCACAGGGTTTTCTCGCTAAGTAATTGATAAATCATTGCTTCATGATATAAAAAACTTGTGTACTAACAACCCAATCATTAAACATTAAGCTAGTTTATTAGAATAAGCTCAATAATTCGATAACGTTGCAATAGCTTGTAAATTCATGGGCGTATCACGAGGTATGCCCTATCTTTACTGAGAACTTGTAGAAAAAGCAGGTATAGATGCCTTAATTGAAAAAGCGATGAACTCTAAATATCAAAAACCGTGTTGACGAAGAAGCAATGTTAGCTTGCGCTGTTGATCAGTCTGGTCATGGATAACATAGGAAAAGTAATAAGTTTGCAAGTAAGGTGTTTGTTGAATCTGGACATGTCTTTTTATACCGTGATTTTTTTCGAAAAATAAATTGATAGCCTAGTAGCACTTGTTGAGGGCTAACCTAAACGTGATATCTACACTGATGCGATATTTTAATCTAGGCAAGGCCTCAATAGTGAACCTCAATAATTGAAAATTCCAATTAAAGAGGAAGGTTATTCGAAACAGTCAATTACTCCGCTAAGTCATGATGGCTTTTATAGTCTCCAGTGTTATCAAAAGTACGTTGTTCTGGTAAATCGCTCATGACTTTTAAGGTTGTTTGACCACTTTCAGCCTTTTCTAAAGTAAAGCCATCGTATAATTTTCCATCTGTAGTAAATGATTTATATATTAGTTTATTAGTTGTTTTTTTAATAATTTGATAGGTGGAAGTATTTTCACCTATACGCTCAAGAGTAACACCATAGTGATTATATTCTTGCCACCGTGTCGGTTTTTGTGGGTAAGTTTTAGGGCCTGCCACAGATGTCACAAACACAGATTTAACCTTTTTAGGCGAGGTAGAGCTGGCCAATACTGCGATATCTTCTTTTGTGCCTATGCTGCCACGAGCATACGTGTGATCGTGGCCCTGTAACACCAAATCGACATTATGTTTTAGGAGAATGGGTAAGAAAGCAGCCCTTACTTCTGGCTCATCTTGCCCTGGAGTATTTAATGGTACGCCGCACGATGAAAATATAGGGTGATGCATAGTCACAATCCGCCATTGTGCTTTGCTGTGTTGTAGTTGATCATCTAACCACTCAGCTTGTGCTTGTAATAAATTAACGTCACCTTGCGCTTCAGAATTAAGTACAAAAATATCTAAGTCAGGGTAATGCGATGCATAAACAGTTTCTTGTAATACATTGGGTAAAGTAGATACCGGAGGCAATGTAAATTGCTCCTGCCAAAGAGTTGAAAGTGCCCAACTCTTATTATTATTATTATTATTATTATTATTATTATTAGTATTAATACCTTTATTAGTGTGTATCTGCCAATCATACTCATGATTTCCTGCTACCAATACAGCGGGTAACATACCATGGATAAAGCGCCCAGCATTTAACCAGTTTGACCATTGCTTATCATTAGCTCCTTCGTTTACTAAATCTCCAGCATAAATAGCAAATTCAGCATTGGCTGCATTTTTCCATGCGCGTCTTAATACCATCGGCCAATGAGAGTAAATTCCGTTTTGTGCATCACCAAAATAGAGAAATTCAACATCTTTATTCGCTTGTAAAGATGTTGTTTTAATTTGTTGCCAAGGAGACCATTTACCTTCGGCACCGCTAACACGGTAATTATATAATGTATCAGGTGATAAGTTTTTAAATGTGATTGCATGATAATTTACATCAGGAAATTTATCATTAGCAGGGTATTTAAACTCACCTTGATGATTCCTACCTTGCTTTAAGGAGGCAGTGTTCGTAATTGCTTTCACTGTATTTGCATGAATGTCATACCTGGCATCTGAATTTGCAGCAACTATTTGGCCGTAAGTACTATCAGTAATGCTATTTGTTCGCCAAGTGAGTGAAATATTTTTCGCTGGGTTTTCCGTAGCCGTTGCAATAATTCGATCTGGCCATGAGGTGGCCTGCTCATAAGGGGTTTCCGATTTAGCGGGTAATGGCGAATTAGCCAATGCAGTATTAAAAATAAGTAAGGATAAAGCTACCCAAGGAAAAAACGTTGATGAAGTCATAAAGTCACCTAAAAATGTACAAACACTTAGTAAAAAGCGTCACAAGAGTCTGGGACGCTTTATGAAAATAAAACACCGTACTCAAGAAGAGCACGAGTAGTTTGTATTGCTAATTAAAATGCATAGCTAATACCACCGCCATAAGTGGCGGGTGCGCCGACTAAGCGAGAACCACTATTGAGTTCAAGAAAATAAACTTCATCAGTAATATTACGGCCATACGCATATAGATTTAAACCATTGTTGAATGTTACATCCACACGCAATCCAAGAATGCCATACGAAGGGGTTGTATTACCTTCACCCGCATTCAAGCGATTTGACTCTTCATCGTGGTAGCTATAATTAAGGCGTGCGTTTAACTGAGTATTGCTAGTGAGCGATGTCTCATAGTTAAGCGCGGCCGTTTGACTCCATTTTGGTGAACCAGGAAGTGGGTCGCCAATGGTACTGATGACATCGTTAACTCGGTTTGAATTAAATTCTGTAATTTCAGTGTCTAGGTAGGTAGCCGCGGTATTGAAGGTAACTCTATGGCTATTTGCTTCGTATAAGGTCGTAGTGAGTGAGGCTTCAGCACCACGAACAGTTGCTTTACCTACGTTTGTTCTTCCGTTTGTATCATTTGATAAACGAGCTGTTGCTTGTAATTCTTCAAAGTCATAAGAAAACACGTCTAACGTAAAATTTAATACGTCATTTACATATCGAGCACCCGCTTCATAAGCGAGAACTTCTTCTGATTCAAAAGGTTCTGTTTCTTCCTCTGAAAAAATAGAGGTGCCGTCGAAACCACCACCACGATAAGCCGTACTAACAGAAGCAAACACGTTAAAGTTATTATTAACAAAGTATTGAACGGCTAATTTCCCCGACACGTTGCTGTCATCGAATTGTCGATCCCAAGAAAAATTAGCATCCGTTTGAAAAGTATCTTCAAATATTGACAGCCCCCAAGGATCTGCATCAATATTTTCACCGCGAAATTTAGCGCTATCTTTCGTATAACGCAGACCAGCACTAAGAACTAAATCGTTTGATACATTCCAGTCGACATTACCAAAAATAGCAACACTGTTACGACGCTGATTATAAGGTGAGCTGTATTGAGACATTACAGTATAGCTGTTCCAGTTACTGATAAAGTCTACTGAGTCGTTGATGAAAAATGTACCTGCTATCCAATCAAATTGACCGCCAGTACTATCGCTTAATCGTATTTCTAACGATGTTTGATTCAAACTATCATCAAAATTGTATTGATAGCGAGGGAAAGAAGTGCCGTCACCATTACCGCTAACATTACGATCACTACTTTGTTGAGCGAATAACACATCTAAATTTAAATCTTTATTTAATTGACGATTGAAGTCACCCGAAATCCCACTTACGTCTATTTCATGTGAGTAATATTCACTGGTATAAAATTCATAAGGGTTATCGTTTTCTCCAGCATTAAGGTTAGACGAGTCATCAACGAATGCTATACGGTCGTATTGGCGAGTATCGCCACGGTTTTGACTGAAAAAGTAGTGTAAGGTTAATGATGTTACACTATCAAACTCATATTCAGCAGTGCCTCTAAAAGCAAATAAATCAGCATCACCAAACCCATCGCGCTCACCTGGATCAGTAACAGGAGGGATAACTCCTTCAGCACCTTCAGGTACGAACCCAGCAAAGTTACCAGCGCCTTTGCCATCCATGAAACCACCACCTTGTTTCATTAATACAGCAACCCGAACACCTAAATTATCTGATACGGGTCCACCAATAGCAGCGCTGCCAGAAACAAAGTCGTATGAACCATACTCGATATCAGCATAACCGTTTAATGTGTCACCAGGAGCTCGCGTAATTGCGTTAATTGTACCGGCCGTTGTATTGCGGCCATATAGTGTGCCTTGCGGACCTTTAAGTACCTCAATTCGTTCTAAATCAAATAACGGCATACTTAAATAAGCATTAGATGTTTGGTAAATACCATCAACATGTAACGCAACCGATGGGTTACCATTCGGTTTATAGTCATCAGCACCACCAATACCACGAATAGTGATAAAACTATTTTCAGGGCCACCAAAAGCTGAGTTGATTGATATGCCCGATAGACTATTAATTAAGTCCGTGAAGTCTGTTACACCTTGTGCTTTTAACTCATCACCATCCAGTACAGAAATTGCTACGGGAGTATCTTGTAAGCTGCTCTCGCGCTTAAGCCCAGTAACCACAATTTCATCCATTGGTGCATGATAACTAGAGTTAGCTGTGTGCTTATTTGATGAGATAGGATTTACGTCGGCTTTTTTTATTATTATGGCACCACTAGGCTGTTGTTGTGCTATTAAACCGCTACCGAGTAATAACTGTTCAACTGCTTGGGTTACTGACAGCTTTCCGATAGCAGCAACGGCTTGTTTATCACTCACTAGACGACTTGGCGCGATAATGACTGTTCCTGTTTGTTGAGAAAGCTGATTAAGCGCCTGACCTAAAGGTTGGATGGAAATGTTTACTTCAGTTTGTTGTGCAAATGCACCCTGAGGTGTTAAAGAAGCAAGCGCACTACTAAAAAGTGCAAACTTAATAGATTTACTGAGTAATGTTTTCATAATGTATCTTCCGGTTAATTAATAGAGGTTCGTTACAAGAGTCACAAAGAAGAAAAGTTTTTCAGAAAATATACATGTTTAACAAAAGCTTCATAAACTGAAGCTTATGAAAAACGTCCCGAGTACTTACTCGCTATTGGGTATTGTTAGCTTTTGTAATGAGTGTACGATTTACTTCTTCTATTAACTTAATAGGGTAAGCGCCAGCTAATCCTGCTAAAACAGAGTCAATTTGATCGAAAGTGAATGATGCAGTAATCGGAAGGTTGTTAATGCTGTCGTCTGAAATAATAACAGGTTTTGTAATGTAACGATTGATATCCACGATTACATCTTTGAGTGGTATATTATCGTAAATTAATCGTGCATTTAGCCAAGCAAATTCTGTTTTAGGATTGAAATGAGTAATACCGTTAATAAATTTACCATTAATATCGGCACGTAATTGTTCATTTGATTGCAACTGAACAACTTTTTCATCTTGACCGCCATACTCAGGTAAATCTGCTACATCTACTATTCCACGTTGTACTGAAATTTTTAGCTCATTGTCAGTGCTATATTCAACCTCAAATGCAGTGCCACGAACGCGAACTTCTGTATGTTGAGCTGATACTGAAAACATACGCGCTGAGTCATGAGTAACGTCGAAATAAGCACTGCCTTTACGCAGAAATATACGTCTTTCATGCGGATTTATATCGACTGAAATACTGCTATTTCCTGCCAATGTGACAGATGTGCCATCATTTAATATTACCGTTCGGTTTCCCCCAATGGGTGACGTAAGTACTATTTCAGGTACCGTTACTTTCAAGACTTCAGGGGCATCAAATGCAACGTTAACAAATAAAAACAAAGCACTCGCGGCAATACCACTCAACCATATTGCAGATTGAGTAAATATATTTTTTTGTTTTTTGGATGATAGCTTTACAGATTCTCGTATAGCGTATTGCTCTAACCACTCTAGAGCTGAATCTGTTACTCCAATGGTTTGCCAGACCTTGTAAGATTGGGTAAAGGCTTGTCTATTCGCATTGTTAATATTGAGCCACATAATAAATTCATCACGTTTTTCTTGCGTTGTTTCTCCAGAGTAAAGATAGGTAAGCCATTCTCTTGCTTGGTTTTTTACTAACGCTTCTTCGTTGTATTGGTCTGTCATGATTTTTACTCGTTAGGTAGGGCGGCTTACAAGTGGGTTGCTAGTACTGCTTCTATTTAACTTACTGCTATTACAAGTTGATCCTCTATCAACTTGTTCTAGAATAGACATTGCAGTATTTAATTGACGACAAATATCAGCAATACTCCAGCCTGTGTCTGCGGCAATTTGCGCGTATGTTTGCCCCTTTATTCTGGCGCGCATTAATATATCGCGTTGCTTATTACTGAGTTGCTTTGTGGCTTTTTGAATAATTTCAATACTTTGTTCACCCTGTAAAATACGTTCTGGGCAAAATGTATCTACTTGCTCTTCATCAATCAGTAATTGCTCGGTAATAAACTCTCGAGTTTTACATAAGTGTCCAATTGATTTAAGAGTGATGTTGATAGCTATTTTTAAGATATAGGCTTTAGGATTGTGTATTTTCTCAGGATTGTTCATTTGTGCAAATCGGCTAAAAGCTTCTTGGGCAACATCTTCAGGCTCTGGAGGTCCTGAGCCATATGATTTGTGTAATAATCGACATACATCAAGCCAGTGCTCTCGAAATAAATAATCTATTTTTTTGAATTGCATTGTTGTATGTAGATTACTTTTATTCACCGAATGCTTATTAGTATCCGCATTGATGAAAAACACCTGATCCCTATACAAGGATTTATTCATTTATATAGCTTAATTATTACTGGAATATATGGACTCTAGCAATAGCTTATGACAGGGGGATGACGATTAATATTTAAAGGGGAGGCTACTCAGAGGAGCGGCAACATTGATAAACGTTAATTTTCATGCAGGGAATTCAAATAGTGGAAAAGTGATCTGAGATAATGAAACTCTGTCTGTGTTTATTAAAAGCATTAATGTAGCAATATTAATTTTATAATTATCAATATCTTAAATTAAAAATAGTGGAAAGTGTTTTGAGATAATAGAGCTTTGTTTTATCCAAAAACTCCGAGAAAATCCATTGTTCGATGTGAAGCGGTGTCGGTGGGATGAGTCACAGTAACTAACCTTGCCCTTGAATGTATTTTCGGATTGTGTTGGCAGATGATTTGTGTCGTAGATTGCTTAACTCTTCGAATATAACTCGCCACAGAAATTCACTGTAAATTCTGACCTTGCAGCTATTTCAGAGGTTTTTAGTTTTACAAAATCACCCTATACACCTTGTAGCGATTATTTTCTGTATTTTACAACTAAGATGCAATGCTATTAAATACTTGCAGTGTGATTTTTTGAGCTAGTACACATTACAACTTAGTTATTCAAGGGAAGATCATTTTAAACTCATTCAGAATGCCATCAGATAACTGGTCGTGCATAAAATCCATTGACCAACATTCATTAATGGCATCAGGTACAGCTAATGGTTCAGGCTTCTCCCTTGTTAGGCGCTTTCTAGGCTTTATTCGCAGATTCAACTCAAGCTCACGGTAAATACGATAAACGCGCTTATGATTCCATGTGTAGCCTTTAACATTGCGTAAGTATAAAAAACATAAACCAAATCTCCAATTACGCTGACATTGGCTTAAATCCAATAGTAACGCTGCAATTTCCTCATTTTCATCAGACAGTTTTGGCGTATAGCGATAGCATGTTTCACTTATCATGAAAGTACGACAGACTAAGGCAATACTCATTTTATCTGTGCTAACGACTTCATATGCCAATACTTTGCGCTCAGAAATCTTTACCACTTTTTTGCTATTGCCTCTAGAATGACCTCAGATTTTAGCCGCTCTTCAGCATACATTTTCTTTAAACGGCGGTTTTCATCTTCAAACTCTTTCATTCGTGTCATTAAAGACGCATCCATGCCGCCGTATTTAGTGCGCCATTTATAAAAGGTTGAGTTGCCCATACCATGTTCACGGCATAGCTCAGTAATAGGCACGCCACTTTCTGCTTGTTTCAAAATAGCGAGGATCTGACTGTCTGTAAAATGTGCTTTTTTCATAATTTTCTCCTGTGTTTACAATAAGAGAAAATTCTACATTTGGCTTCTATTATTTTTGGGGGGTGGATTACCTGCCGAAGCAATAATATGCAGGTGTCTTTGTATTATAAGGCTCTAGCCAAGTGGTTCGGCATAAAGTACCAAGCTTAATAACCTTGAGCCCTATCAGTATCTTCATAACTTGCTAACCAAGTTACCTTATGCAGAAACGGTAGAGCAAATCGACGCGCTGCTGCCATGGAATATCAGCAACAGCTATCAATTAGCATAATTGTCAATATACGCGCAGAATTGAGCGCTTACCTTAAAAGTTATATCTTGCTGTAACGCTAATAACTCGTGGAGGTAAATATTGAGCACTTGTTACACCAATGCCAAATGTGTCAGTATGCAAAGATGAAACCGCATCTTTATCAAATAAATTCTGGATATTTAGTTCCACCATCCAGTCACTTTGTGTAGGAATAAATGCAATATTGGCATTAACCATATTATAAGAGTCAACTAAATCCCTCTCATTTGAGTTAAATACACGAGCATAATAATCGCCTCGAAAATTATAACTAAGTGAACTGCGTATTACCCCCCCGTTATTAAGCTCATATTGGTGAGTTGCTCTAATATTAGCGACAAATTCCGGAATTTTAGCTAGTTTATTACCTGTAAGGTCAACTGCTGTAGCTTCTCGAGCAGCATTAATTTCTTCACTAGAAGCTCCAGCCATGATTAACCCAACTGACGCATTTTCAGCTTCAGCTCTATCTATTGCGTCTCTTCCTTTTATAATTTCTGAATCCATCCATGTTAAATTTGCTGTAATAGTTAAGCTGTCTGTAAGTTGTGCAAAGCTTTCAATTTCTACCCCATAAATTTCAGCTTCTGGTAGATTAGAAGCACCTGAGTTAAAGCGTCCAATACCACTTGATTCAAACAAATAGTCTTTATAATCATAATAAAAAGCGGCTACATTCATACGTAAACGATTGTTTAGATATTGACTTTTTTGACCAACTTCATAGGCTATGACTTTTTCTTGATCAAAAACTTCTGGGAAAAACCTTAAATCATTACTGCTATTTGAACCAGCCGGTTTAACACCTGTAGCAATAGAACTATAAATCATAGTGTCATTATTAATATGGTAATCAATAGCTACACGGCCTGTAACGTTATCAGTGTTATTGCTAGGTGAACTCGTAATTGGTGAACGTTCAGGTACACAATTTAAGCTACAACGCTCATCTGTAAATGTATTTTTAGTATACCTCAAGCCACCAGTTAAGCTTAAGTTATTGTTAAATGCATAGCCTACCTGACCAAAAACTGAATGAGAACTAAAGTTTCGGTAGTCTGAATTAATAAAGTCGATGTCCGAATTATTAGCAAATACATCAGGACCTTTTACTGTTTCATTAATAGTATTGCCATCTCTACCAGCATCAAAAAAGTTTCGAGTGTCACTAAGTATTTTAGTATCAAGATAAAAAGCACCTAAGCTCCAGCTGAAATTACTATTATGATAGTCCGATAGTAAATTAAGTTCCGCAGTGTAACTCGTATCTTCTTGCTTTAAATTACCAATAAATTGTTGAATTGGTACTTGACCTAATAAATAAGGTACTTCTTCATTAGCTAATGTTATTGGGGCAGGGTCATTTGCAGTTAAGTTTGACCGATCCATATCTAATCGCCTACGCATATCGTACGTTTGACGAGAAAAAGTACCTTTTAGTAATGTTTCATTGAAATCGTAATTTATATGAAGTCCTAATAGTCGATTATCAAGCTTATAGAATTGTTGGGTATCATGATAAACAACGCGAGGGTCATCGCTTAATACATCGTAATTACCTTTTAATGCAGGTCCGTTAGTGTCAGAAGTGAACTGCATGTATTGTAAAATAACTTCAAGGTCCTCATCAGCTTGCCAAAGTAATTGACCTCGCATTGTCGTATCATTTTTCTCATCAAGTTGATTGTCATAATTCAGGGCCAAGTTTTGAGTGTAACCATCATGTTGTCTATGGGACGCAGTTAAAGAAAAAGCAAGACTATCTGACAACCCTAGTTTTACACCACTACGAATATTCATCGTATCGTATTGTCCAAAAGTAAAATCGACAAAACCACTCTTATCGTTAACCTCAGGTTTACTGGTTACTATATTTACAGCACCACCCGTTGAACTATTGCCATAAATAGTGCCATCAGGACCACGTTGTACTTCAACACGATCTATATCGACTAAATCGGACCATAAAGCATAATCATTAGTCATAAATATACCATCAATATGAAACGCTACTGCTGGTTTGGTACCTGCATTGTCTGGAATTTCGTTTCCTACACCTCTAATAGTGATTGATGGTCGATACCCTTGTACGCTTGAGACAACAAGCCCTGGTACTTGATCACTTAAATCAAACATGTTGGCAACGTTAAGCTTGTCTAATTCATCACCACCTATTACTGAAATAGCGTCAGGAATATCCCTTAGATCTTTAGCTGTGCGCTGTGCGGAAACGATAATTCTTTCTATATCGTCTTCATAACTAATGCTGTCTAACGCTGCAGCGTCAAATGAATTTAACTGTAAACTTACAGCTAGAGCAATGAGGCTCATATTTAACTTGCTGTTTTTCATTAAATAGTCTCCGGTTGTCATAATTATTAATCTAATACATGACTCTACAGACCATTTATGAACATTTAATTACTTAACTTTGTAATATTTTTGACATTTTTATATGGGATAGTGAGATAAGATTATTTGTTAAAGGTTTGCACACCAATGAAGTTGAATAAGAGTTACCCATTGATATTAATATTGAATGTTATTTTTCTGCTTATACATGATGTTAAAGCCGATTCGTTATACATAGAAAATATTCAAACAAATGGAACTTCATTTAATTCTCTTTATAGGGTGCATACACAAAAAAATGTGAGTGACAAATCCATACCATTATCAGCATTACCAAGTGGGAGCAAGCCAGAAGAGTTGGCTTTAACACTTTTTTATTTTAATGACTTACATGGAAAAATTATTATTCCAAATGAAGCGAAAGGAGATACCTTTGTCTTTGCACAAATGATGAAAATTGTCGGGAATGCACGAAAGAAAAAGAATAAACCAGTGTTGTTTGTATCGGGTGGTGATGATCATACCGGTGAAGTATATGATGAGCTACTCGGAACAAATGCAAATACATTTCAAATGAGCTTACCATATCACGCTTATTCCTCAGGGGGGCTAGATGCAGCTGTCATTGGAAATCATGAATTAGATCGTGGTGTTGAAACGCTTAAAAGAACTATCCAGCAGGATGTTGATTTTGCTTTATTATCAGCCAATATTAGTCATTCTTCAGTACTGGAATATCCATTGTTTGTCCCTGCTGTTATAGGAGAGATAGAAGGTGTCAGAATTGCAATCATTGGCTTGACTTCATTTGAAGATACTAAAACTAATCATAAAGATGACCCTCAATTTAAAGTTGAGCGGGCTTTACCTGTATTAAAAAAACTTGCCACAGAACTTGAGCCACATGTAGATATGATACTAGTATTAAGTCATTTAGGTTATGGACAACCAGGTATTGATGGTGATGAGGAGGTAGCTAAATTATTAGACTCTTTAACTATACCCTCAGTGATTGTTGGTGCGCATTCTCATACATTACTTCACGAGGATGGATTACAACCACAACATACTATTAATGGTATTCCAATTCTCCAAGCTGGTAGTTGGGGAAAGTATTTAGGTGAATTAAACTTTTCATTAAGATACCCTCTTAATGGTACAAAGCCTTTATTGCGTATTCAAAATAGTGTCATGCATAAAATAGCACCAAATATACATAAAGGGCCGAAAGTTGATGAGGAGTTTCAACAAAGATTTATTGATCCTGTCATTGAGCGCTTTAATCATCTTTTATATGAAAAAATAGCTGATGTTGAAAATAATCCATATTTAACAACCCTACATACACTTCAAACTCGTTACACGGGTGAAAACTTGATTGCCAATGTTTTAACTGACGCTGTATTATCTCGACAAAAGCATTATAGTGATCTGCCAATTGATGCTGTAGCCATTAATGCCTCTGGTATTATTGGCGGTATTAAGCCAAATACTCCGTTGTTATTTAAAGATTTTTTTAACATTATGCCTTATGCTGATGTTATTCAAATTATTGAACTTAATTCTGCAGAGCTCCAACAGCTTTTAGACAGTAATGCTAAACGAATTGTACGAGAGGAAGAACTCGATATGGTTGATTTAAATAATTTCATAAATCGAGGGTTCTTGCACTTTAGTGCTTCTATTAGGTATACCGTATCTCTAGCAGAAAAAGCAGAAAATGCAGTTGCTACAGCAATAACTGTCCATGGTAAACCTTTAAAGAGCTTTCCTCGAGAGCATTTATTTAGGCTGGTACTAGGTGACTACATAACTAATGGAAATCAAGGTTGGAAAGGAAAAGTAGTTGGGGCTGGATTATCACCTAATATCATAGGGTATGACGTTACTAAATTATCTAGCCTTAATAGTGGCTACATAATGCGTAATGAGATAGTGCAATCATTACGTGAAAAAAATGTTGTAAAAGCGAATAAAGATGGTCGCTTAAAGGTTTCTGTAAACAAGTAGCCTTGACCCTATAATATATTTAATGTAATAGCCAAGCTTAAATAATATTCTTTATGGTCTTCGAATTAAACCATAAACCGACTTAAGAGTGTTTCCCTATTTCTTATCAGTATTTCCCAATTTATCGATGCTTGATCAATGGCTCAAAAAATAACTTTTTAGCGTAAATTTTGATGCAGAAATCATGAGCGAGATATACTTAGCTTTGGTCCATGATATGATTGATCCCATCACTAGTTATGACCTCACCTAATTCTAATGCGATGGCATCAAGTTTAAATTCTTTGGAATACTTTTTACGTTTTGTCATTATCGATCTCCAGTTAAGTTGATTATCTCTTAACTGGGGTAGTCGAATCCATAAAACCACGTCATAGAACGCCTTTGATGATAAACATGAATACCACAGATAGAACAAAAAAAATGTTTTGCAGAAAATGTGAGGGCGTTCAGAATTCTGTGTCAGCCTAAATTACTAAATATCTAGCACACCATCGTAAGCGTCTAGCCAAGTGCACCTACAAGTAACCCGTCAAAACGATTAAGCTATTTCCGAATTTCAATTAGGAGGTAGGTATGAGAAAAACACGTAGCCTTGAGCAGTGGCGTAATATAATAGAAGAGCAACAATCGAGTGATTTAACTATCACTGAGTATTGTTAGCTATACGCTTAGAACGCCAGGAAAGCTGGTGATTGAATATGGGGTGAAAGTCCTCTCTGGGTAAGGGCTAACCACTCGCCCAGTCCTTTAGCTATGCGCAGCAGCGGGTAACCTCTGATGTGAAGTGTTAGCGGAGGTACTCGCAGGCTAGCTATTGAGCCACGTAATAAATATTAAAGGCGGTGATGCTGTTAAGCGAAGCAGAAACCAATAATAAATTATGGCGTAATATGGTGAGTCATTTTTTATGCCTTTCGGGGTCGTAGAACCTATGCATGCGAGGAAATTCATCATACGGAACCTGGGAGATCCAAAACTATCGCCCGCTCTGAGCCAGTGGGTCGTTTCAATCAAAGCCGTTGGGTTTAGGTTGATTTGAGTTTTAGGAAGTCGGACGAGACCATAGTATCGAGGAAGTAAATGAACAAAGCAGGTAACAATGTCGCGGAATTTATGGAGAAAAGGGTCTCGACCAAGGGGAACAACCAACAACACGCCCGTATCCAGACTCAGAGCTGGGATAATACGACGTCACGTTTGCTGGTTGTGCGAAATGCAGCAAGAAAAGATAAGAAGCAACAGTTTACTAATCTTTACCATCATATAGACGAAAACCTGCTTCGGGAGAGTTTTCTCAAACTTAAGCGTCGCTCGGCTGCTGGATATGACGGAGTAACGTGGTTTGATTACGCGTCATCTCTAGATAGCAATATTCAAACGTTACACCGAAAACTACATCAAGGAAGTTATAAACCTAAGCCGGCAAGGCAAGTGTTTATTCCAAAAGAAGATGGAAGTGAGCGAGGGCTGAGCATTATATGTTTGGAAGATAAAATCGTTCAGCAAGCAATGGTGCAGGTGCTAAACCAAATATATGAAACTGACTTTCTTGGTTTCTCATATGGTTTTAGACCCGAACGAGGGCAGCATGATGCGCTAGATGCTCTGCATATGGCGATTATGAAAAGAAAGGTAAACTGGGTGTTAGATTTGGACATCAGCAAGTTCTTCGATACCGTAGAGCATGACTGGCTCATCAAGTTCATCGAACACCGAATAGGGGATAAGCGTATTATCCGCCTTATCAGGCAATGGATTAAAGTTGGTACTGTCGATAGTCATGGGCATCGTCAGCAGTCAACAATCGGAACACCACAAGGAGCAGTTATCTCGCCACTTTTGGCAAATATTTACCTGCACTATAGTTTCGATCTCTGGCTTAATAAGCAACGGAAATATGCGCGAGGCAATGTCACGATCATCAGATATGCTGACGATGCAGTGTTGGGTTTTCAAAAGCACCAAGATGCTATTGATTGCCAGCGGGCGCTAACTCAGCGACTTTTGTGTTTTGGTTTGAAAGTCCACCCAAACAAAACTAAGCTGATACGATTTGGCCGTTTTGCACCTGAGCAATATCGCGAAAATCCATCACGAGGTAAACCGGGAACTTTTGATTTTCTGGGTTTTACGCACTATATCGGCAAGAAGTTATCCGGTGAAGTTATCGTAAAACGCAAGACAAAACGCAACAGACAGATCACCCAACTAAAACGGATAAAACAGGCACTTCGAAAACGACTCCATGATAAGCCCTGGGAAACGGGTCGCTGGCTACGGCGAGTGCTCCAAGGGCATATTAACTATTATGGTGTGCCTTACAATGCCCATAAAATCGGTCAATTTGTTGAGGAAGTGAAGAAGTTATGGTTGAAAAGCTTAAGACGACGTAGTCAGCGGCACCGTATGACTTGGGAGCGATTTAAATACTATGTGAGATATTGGCTACCAAAACCTAGGATTGTACATCCTTATCCGGAACAACGCTTTTACGCCAAATACCCGAGGTAGGAGCCGGATGCGTTAGCAGCGCACGTCCGGATCTGTGCGGGGGGTGGTCAGTAATGACCATTCCTACCGCGACCGTTGAAAAATGTATTTTGCTGTTTATCCTCTGGTATTGGCCATTGATTTAAGCCTAACTCATTGGCCTTTTTAAGGTAATTAGCCACAGTACCAGGTGAAATATTTAAGCTTCTGGCAATCTCTCGATGGGATAATTGTGCTGAGTACTTCAGCCGTAAAATGGAATGTAATTTACTCATAGATATAGGTCTTGTTGTCATTGTTGTTATCCTCATCAAACGATTCAGATAACGGTTTAACACACCTACAAAAATGATAAAACGTGAACTCGGTTACGAGTGGTATTAAGCTTTGATCGGCAAAATCATTAAGAGCATAAAAGTGATCATTTACAAGTGATTTTAGTGATCAAAGCTTAATGAGAATAAGCGATCAAAGTTAATGCAATTGGGTGATCAAAGCTGGAGAGAATATGCATATAACCGTTCCAGTGTTTTATAAAAAGAAAAAATTCTACGTTTGGCATCTATTATTTTTCGGGGGGATTACCAATATAAAAACACCATAAATATGGTGTTTTTATATTGTGTTTTTTGTTTTCACTAAGGTTATAGTGCTAACCTCGCTGTCCGCCAATCAGGGTGAAGTAGGGTACTTAGTTAGTAATAACTTCACCCCAAATTAGCTAGGGTGACCGTACAAGTGCGAGCAACACTCTTTACCTATGAAGAGCTTTGCAGTTTCCCTGCAATGTTAAAGAAGATCTTTTTTGATTTTATTAAGAACGATGATGGTTGCTAGTGGGGTCACTTCGGTAACTAATGAGTAACCCTTCCCCGCGATAAGTTTGAGTTCACGAGTAGCAACGCGGCAGCGCAATAGAGTATCTAGACTTGTGATGCCGATAACTGCGTTATCGTTGCACTCTGAACTTTTAGAAATTTTGCGTAATTCGTATTTAAGATGATTCACCAACTGAAGAGTAAGTTTTCCGTCTGGAAGTAGTTTAATCCACCCGTTATCAATCGCCTCAGAATATAGTTTATTAGCTTCGACACGTAACTTCTGAGTGTATGTATTTAATCGAGAAGGCGACAAAGGGTCGAATGTTGTTGTAATAACGGCTGCGGCCTCGGTGTTCCAAACGGATGTATCATCAAAAAAAATGGATTTAATGCTATTTAAATTAGAGAATATTTTTGTATAAGGCTGCTCACTCTCAGGATCAATCATTACTACTGGAAAGTCAGAACTCTTATATGCAGAAAGCAAATTCGGGCTTGTGCGGTTTACTAAGTGCATTGTATTAAGTGACTTATTTCGACCATTTCTCAAAGTAACGTTTAGGCCGTGAGCATTCTCAGAAAACTTAATCTGTGAAATATCTTCAATTGAAATATATTTATTTGTTCCTTTTTCCAACAGGACTTCTAAAACATGTCTTTCTTTTAGATTGCCGATGCGCAAAAATTTAAATCGACCTTCATCTGTGACAATTACACCAGTTGGGCCATTTTTTGATTTGCGTGTTTCAAATACCTTCAGCAAGGCCTCGCGAGCCTCTAAACGCTTTGGTGAATCAATTTTTACATGTAATAGTTGCGTTGGGTTATCATCAAGGAAATTGATGGTGAATTCGCCAATAAACCTACTATTTGACGTTGAACATCTATATTTATAGCCGCCATACTCGTCTATTCTGTGTGTGACTGCTCCGCCACTAGTGAAGCAGAATCGACTAAACCCATCTATTACAGCGGCTTCGGAGGCAAGAAGTTGTTCGTCGTTTATATGCGGAATATAGTGGTCTTTGTATGATTTGAATGGCTCGATCCAAGAGCTGTACAGAGCTTCAATATCCCCTTTGTTTTCAGCAATCAAGGTGTCTGGTAACGCTAAAGGAGATGATAATGGCTTTGTTGATGGGGATGCTGAACATCCGGCTAATATCACGGCAACTCCAGTTCCGGAAAAAACGGCTTTTATTAATTTATTTGACAGATACATTAAAAATCCTTGTTTGTTAATCTGAATTGAAACAACTTTATCAGAGGACACTTTCCTTATTTTCAAGCAAGAGTTTCCTGACACTATGAATATTGACTTATGCTAAACAGTATAAGCTATTACAAAATAAAAATATTTTTTAAAAATTTAATATTATATTGTAAAAAATGAAATGCGTTTCACTCACATAGATTAGGTGGAAAAATTAACTATGCCACTATAATTTCACACTGCTAAGTGTGAGAAAACGTATTATTCTGAGTTAGAAACGGCCTAGTGAAAGCAGGGAATTCTACATTGAGTATTCACTATTTCACCGATTGCGCGTGAAGCTACGATAAAAATCGCTGATTTGAGCGCGCCAAACCGACTCACTGGTTGTTATTTTAACGCGTAAATCAGCCTTAAATTAGGTAAAAAAGTGCCTGACCACATAATAAAAAAGTGTATTTTTTCACTTTTTTATCTCAGACTTTTAGTGTGTTAGCGTGTCGTAAATGGCCAGATTGAGACACTTTTTACTCGCATTTTGCCCGATTAAAACTGTCTCAAATGTTAAAAATTAGACGTTTTTCTGTCTCATTTAAAAAGCTAAATCGCGCGCAAAGCCTTGCTGTGTAAGGGGTTTGGGGGAGGGCTGTGTTTTCTTCTAATAGTGGGAACTATTGGATGAGGTTTTTATTTAAATTTCAATGGTTTACGTGGTTTTAGCCGTGTTTAATGATTGTTTAAAGTAAAGTGGTTTATAGTTAAACCTCTGATTTAAATTGGTTTAATTTTAAATGAAGGCCAAATTCAGGCCTCTATTTAAAAAACAACCTATAAAGAGTTTATATAGTTAGTAAATATGAACAGGACAGCTCGTCCTAAGTCCATGTTGTTAGGTAATAGAGCTCAGTGTGCTTCTTTGCATTGGCCGTTATCAATAGAAAAAATGAGTAACCGGTAGCACAGGGCTGAAGCGCAGCACTTTGCTCTTTATGTTAAACAGCTAATGAGCCCTGCTTCAATAAATCCATAAAATCATTAGTGGATTTAATTTTAAGATCTATTTTCATGAAGTCAGCCATATCATAAACAGAGCTATTAACATTACTCTTGTTATCAATTGCCTTTTCCATATTCTCAGTGATGCTTCGAAATTTTAATCTATCTTGTGCTAACTTTTCTATTGATGCAGTTTCGAAAGCATCCGTGTTTTCTTTAATTTGCTGGATACGCATATCAAATACCTCGCTAACGCGCTTAGTACGTATCTCATCTTTTACAGAGAACAGATCTAACTTGTCTAAGCCCCAGACAACAATTGTTGAGGCAACGCCACTTAATAATGCCAAAGCAATATCTTTAATAAAGTTATTAGGCATTGCTGACATAATCGTAGATTCAAAGTGGAAAACAACAAAGGTAACTACCGTTGATGCAAATAACTTTAAAATAGCATCAGCTTTTTGTGCAGCTGACATTTCTTTAGAGGGTGCATTTAGAATTTTAATTGCTCCTACTAATGCAGCAAACCCTTCAGAAATAATTTTCATTAGTGATTTGAATAGCCCAGTAACTAATCCTAAAATACCCTCAATAAGTACTTTAAAAAAGTTATTGAAGAAGTCTTTAGCGCCTTGTATTAATGTAGGGAGCACCTTAGCTTTCACATATTGGGTGATTCTGTTAAGTCTAAATTTTAGTCCCTCGAGTATTGAGTTTTCTCCCACACCTTTATCAAAGCCAAATTTAATCGCATCATTTAATTCATAAAAAAGGGGTTTAATAAACAAAATAACAGCATGACCGATAGCTTGATATCCTGTTTGTTCGCCTGCTTGTAACCCTGACTTTTCCAGTACTGCGGTTTTATTGTTTTTTACAGTATTCAATGCTGCTTCTTGGGATTTTTTGAAGTTAGCTTCCGTTGCTTTTTTCTCTAATTTAATGCCCTTTTCTAAACTTCCTTTTGGAAATTTATCATTAATACCATCTAAGTCTTTTTGTTCTGAGGTGGTTATTTCCCCAGTCGATTTTTTCTTCTCTAATACTGTTTTTTTGTATTTTATCTGTGAAAAAGTACCAGCGCCTTTTGAGGTATTTTGAGATGTACTTATTGAAGCAAGGTTTGCATCATGATTGACAATATCTTTCATATCATTTTTAGTTAAAAATACATTATTACCAAACTTTTCATGATAAGCGTGCGCAGATTCGAGGTGATCTGTATTTACGTCCTTGTGCGGAGATACCTCTTTAGCATTACGTTGTAACTTTCGGCCATCTATTTCGCTCGTTATCGAACCATCAGCATTCGTATTATTTTCTTTATGTTTTTTTAGTTTATGAGCTTGAACATTTCCTCTTTTATTTGCTTCAGTTTGGCGTAAAGCTTCTAGCTGGTGCTTACTCGATAGTGTGGGTATATCTGCTGTAGTCGTGTCTTCATACTTAAACTCCTTGATATCTTTCCACACCCTTGAAGCAGTCAAACCTGTTTTATTAAGCTTTAGGTCTTTATGGGTAATAATACTATCTAATAAACTTATCCCCAGTGGGCTAACTAATTCATCTATAACATTATCTTTATTTTCAAACTCTTCATAAATACTATTTAGTACTTCCAATGATGATTGTTGATCATGTAACTCCATATCAATCAATGTTTTACTTACCTGTAAAGGGGAAGAGCCTTCTAACCTTCCCATCACTGACTCTGTAGTCAGTGATGGTTGACTATATTTGTTTGACTGCGCCATTTAAGACTACTCCATTTTATGCTGCTAAGACTTGAATTGACTCAGTCTTTTTGAATAATTTCTCAGCTGCACTTTTGTCATTTTTAACCACTTCACCTGTATCGCTGATATACCCTAAAATAGCCATTTCCTTTAAAACAATAGAAAGATTAAACAGGGCTTGAAACTCTTCAATATGAACGATAGGAATAAGCCTAAAATCTAACTTAAGTGTAAATAAATGGTCGGAATTAGATTGCTGTTTAAAGCGCTGTGTCTGAATGCCATATTCAAAACGATCAAGCAACTTGCTATAGTTTTTAATTAATACATTAAAGTACTCAACAACAGTATCAATTGATGTAGCGACCACTTTTAGCTGCTTCTTGTGTGCTGTCATTTTGATGATTTCTTCATCAATGCGCTTTTCTTCTTCTTGAACTTGCAGCAATGATTGCTTTGCTGCTTTTCTTGAAAAAATCCCCAACGTTAATATATGTCCTGCAGCTGCAATAAAACTCATATTATTAAAGTCGATCAGGAATAATTCATTCTTATTACGTCCTCCGGTTTTCTTTTTAACTTCTAATATCCCATCATCAAAGAGCTCTTCAAATGGTTGCCCTTTGACTGTGACATTTGTGAGTCTGTTAGCCATAGTGGTAAAACGTTTAAATTGAATATTATAAATATCTGCTTTGAACGAATTAATAGTGCTCACTTTGTCTTTAATATCATCACTAATTTCTTTGACAGCTTTCTCGTACTCGAACTTTGCTTTATCATATTTTTCGGTTATTTCAGCATAAAGCTTTTCTGCTTTTTCAAAAGTTGTTTTACCAGTTACGGCTCCCCATGCTTTAGAGCACTTCTCTTTTACCGTTGTAACTATTTCAGATACCGTTTCAACCGTTTTGCGATAAACATTTTTTGCTGCGCTCCATAGTTTGCTTCCCCAGCCCATACATTACCCCTTATTCAATATGTTGTAACCTTCATTAACCAGATCTGTCATGGCTTCAACCCAGCGTTGAATTTTTCTGATTTCATAATTATCTATATCAAAGGCTAAACCAATTTTATCCATGTATTGTGCTTCTGCATCACATACTTCACCATCGGCTAATAAAATACCAAAAAGCTCAATGAGTAGAATGCGCTTATTACGTGTTTCTGATTTAGCTAAAACTTTTATTACTGAATCTATTCTTTCTTGCTTTTCAAGAGAGTACTTTGGCAATTCACATTCATAAACAAATGACTGAAATATTTCTTTTTCCTCCTCTTTTAATTCACCGTTTAACCCCATTGCGTAGTAGGCTAATTCTAGAAAATTCTTTTTCTCACCAATTGATAATTCACTTAGATACATTGTCGGCTCCAGATTTAGTATACTTTTTCTATTTTTTTAGGGGTTTTGGTTGTAGTGCTATAAATGTATTCATTGCGTTTATTTATCTCGCCAGCTTTGTCATATTCATATTCAAAGGTAATTTCTCCCTTATCATTAAATTCAACGCCTTTTGAAATTTTTCCTTCTTTATCGAAAAGCATTCGATATTTCAATACATCACCGGCTAAAGTGTCACTACTCCGTTTAATCCCTTTTTCATAATTAAAGCGAGTAATTTGTCCTGTATTTTTGTCTGTCATCTGTACAACTTTGCAGTCACCTAAATACTTTTCAAAGTCAGAAGTATCGATCTTTAAGTTTTTTTGTTTAGCTATGTTGCTAGTAATTTCACTTAAATTCTCTACTCTGATAGTTTGAATCAAACTAGATAATTGCTCAAAAGCAGATGTCCTTTCTTGTTTAGTTTTAAATGATTGAGCTTTTAATTCTTTATCTAACTCTCTGCTTAGCGAACCGACTTTGTTTGATAAGTGCTCGTATATTTCACTGGCTTGTTTCTGAGTTGATACACTATTATCTTTTTGTCCTTGGTTTAGTGCCGTAAAATATTTAGCTGAGCTAGTTTCAATAACTTCTAAATTAGAAGTAAGCAGTAGTTTTATTTCTTTGCTTAGTGCTTTGTTTTCATTGCGTAGGTTGCTTTGCTCGTCAGAAAAATGGCTTATAGAAGTTGAAATGTGTTGAGTTGCGTCAACTAAAAATTGTTTATAAGATTCGAAATCATTTGCACTTCTTTCAGTCAGATCTATAAACTGTTTCTTATAATTGAAAAGAGTTTCGTTAAAGTTATCTATAATTAATTTTTGTAAATCTGTGTTAGCTTTTAAGCTTTCAGTTTGCTTATTAATAACGTCATCAATGCGCAAATTAGTTGATGCAGATAGGTCATTTAGCGCTTTTAATAAGCTATTATAGTCTTTCGAGCTTTTCTCAGAAATACTTGTGTTCATCTGTTTAGTTTTGTTTAAAAGTATCCCCAGCAATATGAGCAAGATTAAACCTTGCGCCACAGTTGCAATAAATACATACATCAAATTAATTTCCATATAAGCCTCTGTTTTTTAAAATTATGATTGATTTAAGTAGTTTTGGTATCTACACGTAGCTTGTCATTCAAACTTAATGGTGAAATAACTACGACGTGGGGTAACCAATATTTAATAGTTGGTAGAATCTGTTTTTCGTGTGCGACCATGGAGGTTATAACCAGGCTACTATCATCACATGTTTTTGTTATTTCTTGCTCTGGTAGCAATTGGCGTCGAGTAAAGTAACCTGCAACGTTGGCACTAATTTTTAGAATAACTTCAAATTTAGTTTCACTAAAAAATACTCCTTCATCTTCCTCTATTGCAGAGAGTATATTTTGCTGCAGAGTAAATGATTCACGTTGCTCTAAAATGTGATTGACTTCAGATAGATGAAATGTTTTTAAGGTATTGTTATCTAGCGCAGCTAAGTACCAAACCCCCTTGTTGTTAACTAATCGATATGGGTGAATGCTCGTGTATTGTTTGTCTTTATAGCTAAAGCTAATACACTTTTTGTGCTCAATGATTATTTCAAGTTTATTTAGATTGGATTCAACTTTATGCTTTGGCTCATGACAGTGGCCTTTAATAATAAATGGGTTATTAATCGCTTTAGATAAAATTGAACAAATGAAGCTGGTATCTAAGCTTGGATAAAGCGCTTCAATACCTGATATAACTGCGAAGTGACGTAGAACCTTTGGTGAAAGTCTACCTAGCGCTGAAGGGGATAAGCTGTATTGTCCTTTACTTTCAAGCATAGGCAATAAACTCAGGCGCTCATTTAAGTCGCATTGGAGCGTACGAATGCTTTCATTAAACTCTTTTGCAAGTGAAGTAATGCTAATCGTTTTTGCATCGTTTAATTTGGTCATAATACTTGCGAGTCGCTCTGCAAGCTTAACTTCTGTGGAAGAATTCAAATCACTACATCCTTGTAATTTATAAATTTCAAAGTACATCATTCGTGCAAGGTTTTAAAGACCTGATTAGAATAATTTTAAAATAAGTCGTTATCGTGCTGCTAAGCTAATGATTAAATTAAAGCTAGGAAGCTGCCAAGTACCTCACATTTATATAAATGCGGCGATAAAGAGCACCTTGAAATCCCAGTCTACTTGATAGGCAGTTTGATGTTGTTGGGCCAGATAGCGTGTGGTGCGGTGATGTTACGTATAGTGTGATCGGAGTTCAGCATTAGCATGGAGTGCTTAAATGAACCACGAGTCTATTTGAAATTCATAAACGAAATGGCAAGAGCTAGCTTGTTTATGGCGCTGTCAGGTTGTGCAGGTGGCTGAGTCTGAGCGGCAGTGACTTATTGTATGCTAATAAGGTGATGTAACTCGCTGACAACGGGGAGTGAGGTGAATTCGTTAAGCCAATATGCTCCTCAAGGCTGAGAAGTGGACGGATGAAGAACATGAGTCTATTAATCCGCATCTATGGGCTGAAATGTCGCCATTGCCTACACGAATTATGAGGCAATATGGCGCAGTAAACAGTTACAAGTATGGATGTTGTTACCAAGTTGTTAGGCTAAATGTAGGGGGGTAATAAGGGAGCTAGTGCATTATTATAACTCTGCACTTGCACGCCATCGTGTTTACATGGGGAATGACGAAAAGAACAAATGAGCATATGGCAGTAAGGTGGATGCTTATAAAGTGTTTGAAAAGATGTTATGTAGGGCGATCCTCTAAAGGGGGGGGGATGAACTTTTAAAAGCAGCCAGGGAAATACCCTCTCCGTAGGAAAGTCGCTTGTTTCTACACAAAAAAGTAGCCTAGATCGTATGAGTATGCCGCTCTGCTGAATTTAGTATTTATACATACTTTAAATTATTTTAAACACAATTTAAGCCCGGCCACGCAGTGCAGAAATACAGCTTGCGAGGATCACAAATCCTAAAGACATTTTAAACGCCAATGAAACGGTACTCATTAATGCGGGGCTATTTTGCGCTGAAAAAGTACTGTCTCCAAGGTAATACTGCACAATTAAGTTGATTAAGCTCATACCAAATAAATTACCAATCGTGCGTGACAAATTCATTGAAGAAGATGCGACACCTAGCTCGCTTTTATCTACTGCGCCCATAATGGCATTGTTATTTGGGGTCGAAAATAAGCCAAAGCCAATGCCCAATAATAGCAGTGAGCCGCTAATATAGGTTGTACTTGAACTAACCGACAGCTGTGATAGTAGAAAAAAGCCAATCATAACAATGATACAGCCTAATGTGGCAAGTAAGCGTGGTTGTATTTTATCGGCAAATTTACCTGCCAGTGGCGCCATGATAGCCATTGAAACGGCTTGGAGTAATACTATTTTCCCAGCATGTGCGGGGCTTAATCCTTTAATGTATTGCAAGTATAAACTTAACAAAAAGGCCAGTGAAAAGTTACTGGCATACATTAAAAATGACGTAGACAGTGAGAGGCTAAATACACGGCTTTCTAAAAACATTTGTACCCTAATGAGTGGCCGCCGGCTGCGACTTTGATGAACAATAAATAACATCAAAAAGGTGATTGAAAGTAATGTTAAAAGCCAGCCTGACATACGTGGTAAATCACTTAACCCTAATACTAAGCACAGTGCGAAAAGCGAGAAGATAACGGTGCCCCACCAGTCAAACGGTGATTTTTTATCGTTTTTCCACTCACCCTGTAAAAACAATTTAATGGTAATGAGCAGCATAAGTACCAGTGGGATCTGCGAGTAAAACACGGCGCGCCATCCCCACATTTCAGTAAGCCAACCACCCATTGCCGGGGCTGCGCTGAGCCCTATATACACACATGCCGCAGAGGTGCCCAGTGCCATCCCTCGTTTATTATCAGGTGTGACAGAGGTTATGATGGCAACGCCGATACCAAAAATCATGGCGCCTGCGGCTCCTTGTATAAAGCGCCAAAAAAGCACCCACTCAATCGATGTTGCCAGCGCACACATAAGCGAGGCCAGCGCATTTAAGGCTAAACCAGAAGCATATACGCGTTTGCGGCCATAGTTGTCTGCTATTTTTCCGCACGGTAGCATAAACATGACGCTACTGAGTAAATACAAGGTGGGCATCCACGCGATCATTTTCGCGCTCGCATTTAAATCTTCAGCGAGATTTGGGATCGCTATGTTAACGCCTGCCATGCCAAGTGGCCCTATGATAGAGCCGCTACAAACGATAATAAGTGCAATGGTAGTCGAGGGAAGTTTAAACAAGAAGAGTCCTTTTATTTACTAGTCTTAAAAATGATACGTGTAGATATTTGCTTGTAAAGGCTTTGATGTCGTTGAGAGCGAAGCAATGACTTTAGGTCAGTATAATTGCGTGATTCCCCCAAACAGGTGATTATTTACCAGGTTGGCATACTTGCATCTGGCTCAGAGTATCATTCCAGAGAAAGCGACAGCGCTTATATGTGCTACGCATTATGACTAAAAAAGGGAGGAAGATCTTTATGATTTGAAAATTAAAATGTTCAATATTAAATGCTGTTTAATAAAAGTTTTCATTGTGGATAATTGAACGAAATGGCAGCTTTACACACTGTGTACTAAGACTTCATTTACCTATGGTTAATTTTTATTATTTAGCGATTTCCACGAATGTTTTTTCTCCTAAAATTTCGCGATATTTATTTGCGAGCGCATTTTTCGCATCATCATCGCCATGCACTATTTTTATATGGTTGGGCTTTTTACGCATGCCGGTTACAAATTTTATTAACCCATTTTGATCTGCGTGGGCGCTGTAGCCGCTTATAGTGTGTACTTTGGCGTTTATGATAATGCGAGTGTCGTTTACAAATACATAGCCGTTACGAGGGCCATAGGTTTGTATATCATGCCCTAATGTGCCGCGTCCTTGATAGCCTACAAACAGTATGTCGGTGGTTTTGTCACTTAAAAAACGCGCTAGGTAATTTACAATGCGCCCGCCGGTGCACATGCCGCTGGCGGCTAAAATAATGGCGGGGGTTTGGCGAGTGGCTAAGTAGTTAATAATGGCCACATGCTCTTTATGAGTGTCGATTGTGGTTAGGTTTTTAAAGTCGAGCGGGTGGCGGCCTTTGGCAACTTTGCGTTTGGCTTCAGCGTCCCATAAATGTTTAAAATTTCTGTACTGCTCAGTAAAATTTGCCGCCATGGGGGAGTCTAGTATTACGTGTATGCTGTGCCATGGTGAGTTTTTAGGTGCGCTGTGAATTAACTGCTCTAGTTCGTAAAGTAGCTCTTGGGTGCGACCTATACTAAACGCGGGCACGAGTACTACGCCGTTATCGGCAACCGCACCTTCGATTACTTTTTTTAATGTTTGAGTACGCTCTTTACGCCCTTGATGGTTTTTATCGCCATAGGTCGATTCAATGACTAGAGTGTCGGCTTTATACGGCGGCTTAGGTGTGGGTAATAGGGGAGTATAGGGCGCGCCTAGATCGCCAGAAAACACCACGCGATGCGTACTTTTACCTTGTGTGTTGTTAGAAGTGGTTTTAGTGCTTTTGTTCTCAAGAATGTCAATTTCAACATAGGCTGAACCTAAAATGTGCCCGGCTCGCTGAAACCGTGCTTTGGCTGTTTGGGTATTTTCAGCATTACTAACGCTTGGATTGATAGGTAAGTTAAACCAGGTTTTAAAATCAACCGCAACAATGCGCCTAGCTAATAAGCTTAAACAGGCTGCAATTATTTTAGGATCGCGTGTTACCCCTACTTTTAATGCATCTTCTATTACCAGTGGTAATAAACTGGCCGACGCTTTAGTGGTGTAAATAGGCCCTTTAAATCCCGCAGCCAATAAATACGGTATGCGCCCCACATGATCAATATGGCAATGAGTAACAATTAATGCCGTAACATTAGTTATATCAAACCCAATAGCTAAATCAGTTTTTGAATCCTCCCCCTGAAATAGTCCACAATCAATGAGTATTGATGTGCTGTTATTTATCACTAGTTCATGGCACGAACCGGTAACGCCATTAACAGCCCCATGATGCAGTATTTTCATTGTTCGTCCTTGTATGCTTAAAAAGGGCGGTGATCTACTTTTAGCCGTAACTTTCAATTAAAGATGAAAGCAGCTTTTAAGTGTTTTAACGTATTGTTTGTAACAGCTTAGTTTTAATTAGTTTAAATGCAAGGGTAGGTAATGGGTTGCGATTAGTTTTCAGTTAGAAATAAAAATAAGGGCAGAGTGTGTTGCTAGTGTGTTTTTTGCACTTTTCAATTTGCCTATAATTTAGCCTTAACTATACTTTTAGCTGATATAGAATATTTTAAATATTAGGGATGAATATGAAGGTAACAGTTGTAGGTACTGGTTATGTTGGTTTGTCGAACGCCATGTTACTAGCCCAGCATAACGAGGTTATAGCACTTGATATAGATGAGCAAAAAATAGCCCTTTTAAATAATAAGCAATCGCCGATAGTCGATTTTCATATAAGTGAATATTTACAACGAGATGATATAAATTTTACTGCAACAACTAATAAAAGCATGGCGTACTGCAACGCTGACTTTATTATTATAGCGACCCCTACCGATTACGATACCCACACTCATAATTTTAATACCAGCTCTGTTGAGGCCGTGATAAACGACGCTTTGGCTTATAATCCTCACGCGGTAATAATTGTTAAATCGACAGTGCCAGTGCGTTTTACGCAGCGGATGAAAGCGCAGCTGGGCGTAGACAATATTATATTTTCTCCTGAATTTTTACGTGAAGGTAAGGCGCTTTACGATAACCTACACCCATCACGCATTGTGGTTGGTGAGCAAAGTGAGCGTGCTGCTGTATTTGCTAATTTACTTAAGCAAGGGGCGATTAAACAAGATATAGCAGTGTTGTTTACTGAGTCGACCGAAGCTGAAGCCATTAAATTATTTTCAAATACCTATCTTGCAATGCGGGTCGCATATTTTAACGAACTTGATACGTATGCCGAAGCGCATGGATTAAATAGTAAACAAATTATACAAGGGGTTGGACTTGACCCTCGCATTGGTAATCATTATAACAATCCATCGTTTGGCTATGGTGGCTATTGTTTGCCAAAAGATACCAAGCAGTTATTAGCAAATTATAAAGACATACCCAACAATATGATTTGCGCTATTGTTGATGCCAATACCACACGTAAAAATTTTATAGCGGATTCAATTATTAAACGAAATCCTAAAGTCGTTGGAATTTACAGGCTCGTTATGAAAACGGGATCTGATAACTTTAGAGCGTCTGCTATTCAAGGGATCATGAAGCGAATTGCAGCCAGTAATGTGCAAATGGTGGTGTATGAGCCAGAGCTTAAAGAAGATGTTTTTTATAACTCTCGCGTTATTAGAAACTTAAATGAATTTAAACAAATATCTGATGTAGTTGTTTCTAACCGTATGGTTGAAGAGTTGAGTGATATTACAGATAAAGTATACACACGCGATTTATTTGGTAGTGATTGAAAGTAAATAGCAGATAGCAGGTAGCAAGTGGTCAGGCAGAAATAAGAGTTGAAAGAGCCAGCTAAAGGTTCAAGGGCAGTGGTCAGGTTTTAGTCATAAATAAAGAGCAGAGTAGTGTTTGATAGTGTGACTTTATAACATTTGATTACTACGATTTTAAACAAAAACACCGCGTTTAAATAAACGCGGTGTTTTTTTGAAGTCTGATTGCTGACCTCTAGTATCTGCTTACATTATACTTTTTGAAAAGCGTCTTGTAGTGGTGGTACTACTTGCTTTTTACGGCTCAGTACGCCGTCTAGCCATACTTTTCCGTCTGCTGGTTTTTCACCATAAGCTTGCTCTACTAGGTTTGCGTCGTCTGATGCAATTAGCATTTCTGAGCCTTCTTTCATGATGTCGGTAAGCAGTAAAAATACTGAGTGGCGGTTACCTTCAGTTTTAAGCTTGGCGATATCGGTCGCTAAATCAGCTTTAATATCGTCAAATACTGCAAGGTCGATCACTTCTAGCTGGCCTATACCTACTAGGTTGCCGTTCATGTTAAAGTCTTTAAAGTCGCGCATAACCAGGTCGCGTATAGGCGTGTCGGCAACTGCCGATTTAACGCGAAACATCTCCATGCCGAGCTCTTTAGGATCGTCAATACCAGCTATTTCTGCTAGCGCTTCAACACATTTAATATCAGCGGTAGTGCACGTTGGCGATTTAAAAATAACGGTGTCGCTTAAAATAGCACACATCATAATACCGGCGATGTTTTTAGGGATTTCTACATTGTAAAAATCGTACATCATTTTAATTATGGTGTTTGAACAACCTACAGGGCGGATCCAGCACTCTAGTGGTGCTGATGAGGTTAGGTCGCCAAGCTTATGGTGATCTACCACGCCGACTATGCGAGCTTGGTCTATATCATCGGGTGCTTGGGTTTTTTCTGTGTGGTCAACAATATACACATCTTCGCCGGCGTAGCTAAGCTTTAGCTCTGGCGCTTCGAAACCAAATTTATCAAGAATAAACTGAGTTTCTGGTGAAACTTCACCAAGACGCGTTGGAATGGCTGGTTCATTAATTTGGTTTTTTAAATAAGCGAGTGCAATTGCGCCGCATATTGAATCTGAATCTGGGATTTTATGGCCTACTACATACATTGACATTGATGAAACTCCTAAAAATTTGCGCGTATTCTAACAAAGTATAGTGGATTTAACATATAGACAGTGTAATTAAGTTTTGGTTACACTTTAAACTATTGAGCTAATTAGGAACATCGAGCATGCAATTAAGCCGTAAAGGTTGGAACAACGTTATTATTTTTTCGATGTTGATTATGATCTTCTTTTTAAATGGTTGGCACAAAGATATTGGTGGTAGTAATAACGAGCCGGTACTGCAACCAGTGTTACCAATACAAAGTTTTGTATTAACGTTGAGTTTTGTTGATCAAAAAATTGAACGTATAGGCACAAGCTGGCGTACAACCGCATTACAAACCGATGTGCCGCTTACTTGGCAAGGTACGGAGCAGCAGCTAGGCGAACTGGTTAACTTATGGCAAAGTGCTCAGCTTATGTCGGTTCATGAGTCAGTTGTGTTTAATCCTAATGCACCACTCTCGGTAGCTACCCTTGAACTGGCGGGCGAACCATTACCTTGGGTGTATTTACTTTACAAGGGCGATGGCCAGTATTATTTACTCGAAAAAAATAGTCAGCGTGTATTTGCGCTTGATTTAGCCGTAGTTAAACAGTTGTTTCCTAGCTCAACCCCGAGCGAACAATAATCTTTATAATAAAGTGAGTGTATAAATGCCTGAATTACCAGAGGTAGAAGTAAGCCGCATGGGCATAACCCCGCATGTTTTAAACCAAGTTGTTACTAAGGTAAATATTCATAATGGCAGCATGCGTTGGCCGGTACCTGACGATGTATATCAGTTAACGGGTTTAACCGTAACGGGCGTTGAGCGCCGTGCAAAGTATTTGTTATTGCATTGTGAGTTAGGCGCTACTATTTTGCATTTAGGTATGTCGGGAAATTTACGCGTAGTAAGTGCTAACGAGCCACTTAAAAAACACGATCATATAGAATTTATTTTTGCTAACGGTAAAGCGCTGCGCTTAAACGATCCGCGCCGCTTTGGTTGTTGCCTATGGCAAGCGCCGGGCTCAGTTCATAAGTTACTGGCAAAGCTTGGGCCTGAGCCGCTTACGGACGAATTTTTTGCGAAACAGGTATATCAGCAATCACGCAATAAAAAAGTGCCGGTAAAACAATTTATAATGAATAACGCTATTGTCGTAGGGGTCGGTAATATTTACGCTAACGAATCATTATTTAAAGCAGGAATAGACCCTCGCCGCGAAGCCGGTAAAGTATCACTGAAAAGTTTTGAAGCGCTTATCCCTATAATTAAAGACACGCTAGCCGCAGCAATAACCCAAGGTGGCACCACCTTAAAAGATTTTGCCCAAAGCGATGGGAAACCGGGTTACTTTGCTCAGCAACTTTTAGTGTACGGTCGCAAAGGGCAACCTTGCTTGGTGTGTAAAAGCGAATTACAAGAAGTTAGGTTAGGGCAAAGAAGTACTGTGTTTTGTGGGAAGTGTCAGAAGTGAAGGGCAGGTTATAGGTATCAGGTGTCAGGTGTCAGGTAGAGATAAAAACAAGGTTTCAGGGGGGAGGTGTTAGTTTTAAATATTTGTATTTTGTTAATTAAAAACTAAGCTAATTTAATCAAAGTATCTGTACAAGGGTGTCAGAATGATGAATTTTGAAAACTTAGATGTTTGGAAACGCTCTACCCGTTTAAGTGCAGATATTTATAAAAACCCAACATTGAAAAAAGACTTTGGCTTTAGGGAGCAATTAACGCGATCAGGCTTATCTGTCCCTAGTAATATAGCAGAAGGAATGACGCGAGATAGTGATAAAGAAAAAGTTCGCTTTTTAGATATTGCGCGTTCTTCGTTAGCTGAAGCTCGAACACAAATTTATATTGCCATAGATATAAATTATATAGAATCGGATGTTGGTCGGGCTTGGTTAAACGAAACCTTTGAGTTATCAAAAATGCTGACAAGCTTGATATCTAAAATTAAAACTCGAATTTGAAGATGACAAAAGTGGCTTTAGTTTAGAGAGAGCTAAAGCCAAGCTCTGAGTTTAAGTTAGATGCGCGCGAGCAATTTACTACTGCGTTTATTTAATTCAAAAACGTGGAATAAGTACACACTTATCAGAGTGGTATTTTTATCATTTTGCTGACACCTGACACCTGACACCTGACACCTGACACCTGACACCTGACACCTGACACCTGACTTTAAAGCTCAAACGGAGCTACGCCTACGGCTTTCATTGTGTAGCCTACTTGGGCTATTTCGCCTGACCATGTTTGGGTGCTAATTACACCAGTCACTACTATGGCGTCGTATAGGCTGTCGATGGGGACTCCGCCTTTAATGGTTACATGTACTATTTGATTTGGCGGCGGCGGCGGTACGTGTATGCAGGCGCCAAAATAAGGAACCAGTAAAAATTCGGTAATTACTTCACTGTCGCCTTCAAGTGGTACTACAAAGCCCGGTAGGCTTACCGATTTACCATCAAGTGCTTTTACTACAGGTGCGTTTAGATCTGGTTGAACCCAGTTTTGTTCACTGCCTTCGTGGTTAGCTTGCGCTTGGGTGTTTATTTGCATATGACCTTGTGGAATTAGGTCTTCCCAAAAAATTTCTTTGGGTGGATTTGCACTACTAACAAAGCTGGTTAGCATTAAGCTTACCAAGGCGATGTATTGAAAAATTGTTTTTAAAAACGTCATGATTGTCCTAGTTATATTTTTATACTCATGCCATCGCTGAGCGAGTAAAAGTAAGCGCGAGTTGCGGGAATTAAACCAATAATAAATCCTGCAATCATAATAACGCCTATAAGTGTGAGTTCATAGTAAGAGAGCATGGCAATATTAATGCTAATACCAGCGTGACTTTGTAAGTAACCTGCGCCAAAAAACATCAGCGCATAAAATAATACACACCCAACTATGCAGCCGAGTAAAGTGGTAAGCAGTGACTCTATGCTAATGAGCGTAAATAGCTGCCATGGCCGAGCGCCTACTGAGCGTAATATGGCAAGCTCTCTGCGGCGCTGATTAAGATTAGCTAGGAGCGTGGTTAACATGCCAAGCAAGCTAATAATGACTACCACAACAGAAAATAGCAGCAGTATTTTTTCAACAATAGCGAGCATTTCCCATAACTCTTTTAGCGTTACTGTGGGCATAATACCCAGCAGTGCTTCTTTTTTATATTGGTTTATATTGCGCCTAATTTGCAGCGTGTAAAGTGGTGAGTTAAAGCCCATTAAAAACGCAGTAATTTGTTTTGGGTGGCCAACTAAGTTGCTATGTTCCTCGTGCTCATGTTCGTCATGCTCTGCACTATGGCCACCATGGATTAAATCGATAGCGGCCAGCGGTATATGCAGCGTTTTATCTACTGGTGTGCCGGTGGCATTTAAAATACCGACCACTTTAAACGGGTTGTCATCATGATGATGAAAACTAGTGCTGCCCATACCATGAGATATAACAATGCTGTCGCCCAGTTTATAGTTTAATTTACTCGCTACCTCACTCCCCAGCACGACTTGGTTAATCGTGTTAAATGCGTGGCCTTGCTTAAAGCTCAGTGGCTGCTTTTTGCCAAACCGATAATAATTAAAGTAATCAAGGGTGGTGCCTAATACTGCTTGGCCTTTGTGGCTGTCGCCAAGGCTTATTGGAATGCTCCACTTTACGCCGCGTTGTCCGGTTATGTATTCATAACTTTGCCAACTCACACCATTGTTAGTGTGGCCTATTCGAAATACGGACGAGAGCAGCAATTGAATATCGCCAGTGCGCGCACCGACAATTAAATCGGTGCCCGAAATAGTATTACTAAAACTGCTTTTTGCGTCTATGCGTACCCGTTCAATGCTTAGCAGTAACATGACGCTAATGGCGATGGTAAGTAAGGTTAACAGCACGCTACTACGACGGTTTAATAGGCTTTTATAGGCGAGTTTAATTAAGATCATGATGCTGCCTGCAAATTAACTAAATCGATGCTGCGATTAAAAAGTGGTTGCAAACTTTCGTCGTGGCTAACAAATACTAAAGTACTGTTGGCGTGCTTAGCTTGCTCAAACAGCAGTTTTATAAAGCTTTGGCGGTTGTTGGTGTCGAGCGCCGATGTGGGCTCGTCGGCAATAATTAACTCTGGGCTGCCAATAAATGCACGCGCGGCAGCCACACGTTGTTGCTGGCCAATGCTTAATTTACCCACATCTTGATGATGTAAATGTTGCGCTAACCCTAAGGCATTAAGCAATCTTGCGGACTCTGCGGTTAAGCAGTGTGATTGCTGCAGCGCCCGTTGTTGGCGCTGCTTTGAAAACTGGCAACCCAAGCTTACGTTTTCCAGCGGCGTTAAATAGGGGAGCAAATTAAAATTTTGAAAAATATAACCAATATGATCCGCTCTAAATACATCGCGCTGAGTATTACTTAGGCTGTTTAAGTTTTTATTTAAAATACTTACTTCACCGCTGGTGGCGGTATTAATACCCGCTAATAATGCCAGTAAGGTCGACTTACCACAGCCACTTGGTCCATGTAAAAACACATGCTCGCCTTGCTTAATGTTCAGCTGGTTAATATTAAGCGTGGGGCTAACTGCATTTTTATGCCATTTAAATAACAGCTTAGAAAGTGTGATCATAACAACTTAATAGTTAAACATTTATAGTTGTGATGTTAAGCGATAATAAAAGGGAAAGGAAGGAGGGGCGCGTTCAGTGGTTATATTTCAGCGGCCAGCTTAATATTAGCCAAGCATTGAGCTAATCAAACCCTTTACGCATGGCTTAAAATATAAGCATTCATATAATGGGTATGAAAGAGAGTAAATGAAAAGCAATACAGTGATATTAATAAACCCAATAGCTAAGGAATCATTTGCATTTGAGAATCGAAGTATATTAACTTAATACAAATAATTGGACGCTATGATGTCTTTTTTCTTTTATTTTAGTTTTTTTTGGGTATGGTGGTGTCTAATTGTGTTTTTAGGGCTACAGTTATCAATTATTTATTATTAAGTGAAGGCGATGTGCAACTTGCTTTTGCAGCACATTTACAAGCGCTTCGAAAAAAAGCTAAATTGTCTCGAGAAGCTTTAGCTAAGAAAAGTACCGTACCGGCTTCTACAATAAAAAAATTTGAAGTTACGGGACTCATTTCATTTAGGCAGCTATTACTTTTGTGGCAATCATTAGACGACTTAACTCGCTTATATGATTTAACAAAAGATCTTCCTCAAAGTAAAGATGCACCAACGTCTATAGAGCAGGTTTTGAAAAATGGTCTTTAAGCCAATAAATAAACTAGAAGTTAAACGTACGCTATCTGATTCCACAGAATTACTTGTTGGTGTGCTTGCTCAAAATCGGCAGGGTGTTTATTTTCAATTTGATCAAAACTACTTAGATCAATATAGCAACCTTTCACCATTTTCATTGTCCTTTAATAGGGATGTGCAATTAGCACCTAAAAGCCCACACAATGGGCTTCATGGAGTTTTTTCTGATTGTTTGCCTGATGGTTGGGGATCATTACTTCAGGACCGTGTTTTTAGACAAAATAATATAATGCCAAACTTCGTTACTGCAATGGACCGATTATCGTTTGTTGGCCATTCTGCTATGGGGGCATTATCTTTTACACCAGAGGCTAATTATAATATTCCAAGTGAAGAGGAGCCAGGTCTAGCTGAATTAGGCCAACAAGCTCAAGCCATTTTTGATGGGCAAACAGAAACAGTACTTTCGGCATTGGTTGCAGCTGGTAGCTCTGGTGGTGCACGTCCTAAAGCTCAAGTATATTTTCCTGAACATAATATAGAAGAATGTAGAACTCAGCCTAAAATTGGTGATGATGCATGGCTGATAAAATTTACATCCAAAAATTTGTCTTTAGGCCATGAAGAAGGATTGTGCGAAGCTGTGTATTTGGAGTTAGCAGATAAAGCTAAATTAAGCCCACCTGAAAGACTTTTGGTAAATGCACCTGAAGGCACTGGAGCAAAACAATGGCTGGCATTAAAGCGATTTGATAGATTTAAATTACCAAGCAATAAAATGGGCCGTAAACAGATGCACAGCGCATGTGGTTTATTGGATGCTGACTTTCGTGCACCCACATTAGATTATGAAGATTTAATTAAAGCTAGTCGTGTTTTATGCAAGTCTCCTGCTGCTGGGCAGTTACAGTTTCGCCGAGCTATATTCAATTTGTTTAGTTGTAATCAAGATGATCATTCAAAAAACTGGGCATTTCTTCAAGAAGATTCTGGCGAGTGGAACCTAGCTCCTTTTTACGATGTTACTTTTAGTCCTCATCCGTTTAATGAGCATGCAACTTCGTTTGCAGGATATGGGAAAAACCCTCCAATAAAAGCAATTCAAAAGTTAGCCTCTGCGGCTGGGTATGCAAATTGGAAACAAGTTCAGATTATAATCTCTGAAATTGCAGACATTGTTTTTAGCTTTAAAGACACAGCTAAAACATTTGAGGTAAATAAACAGACTATTCAATTGATTGAACAACAACTTGATAATACTTACCGCATAAATAAACAGTTATGCGGGAGTCTTTAATAATCCTTAAACCTAAATAGTAAATCACTAGCTAAAACCGGCTCATTAGCCAAAGCGATTGAGCTTTTTATGACTCTGGATTATTATGTGTGGCTTATAACCCCAATCCCATACTTTGCTCTTTGAGCATGCCTAACCCCGGAGATAGCATGACTAGCTATAAAGTTTTAGACGTAAACGATGATTTACCTATTCGTACCAAAGGTGACGTACACAGTGGTAAAGTACGCTCGGTTTATTGGCTAACCGACGCAGACAGCAAACGTTTAATTAGCGAAAAGGGCTATAAAGTACCAGCCGATACTGAGCTGGCAATTATGGTTATTTCCGACAGAATTTCAGCTTTTGATTGTATTTGGCAAGGCGAAAACGGCTTAAATGGCGTGCCAGGTAAAGGCATAGCGTTAAACTCGGTGGCTGCGCATTGGTTTAAGTTATTTGATGAAGCAGGACTTGCGGGTAATCACATTGTTGATATTCCGCATCCGTATGTTTGGATTGTACGCAAAGCCAGTACGGTAAAAGTAGAAGCCATTGCCCGCCAATATATTACAGGCAGCATGTGGCGCGACTACGCTAAAGGTGTACGAGACTTTTGTGGTATTAATTTACCAGAAGGTTTAACAGCTAATCAAAAGCTTGATAAAGTATTAATTACTCCCTCTACCAAAGGCATTATTACTGGCGTGGCAGATATTCCCCCAGTTGATGATGTGAATATAACGCGTAGCAATATTACTAATAACCTAAGCGTATTTAACTTTAGAACGGCTGATGATGTAGCCCAATACGAAAAGTTATTAGTGGAAGGTTTTGAGCTAATAAGTGGCGAGCTGGCTAAGCTTGGGCAAATATTTGTAGATACCAAATTTGAATTTGGCTATGTAGAAGATATAAATGGCGCAGAGCAGCTTATTTATATTGATGAAGTAGGCACGCCTGATTCATCGCGTATTTGGGATGAAGCATCTTATAAAGATGGCAAGATTGTTGAAAACTCAAAGGAAGGTTTTCGTCAGCTGTTAATTAATAACGTGCCAGAGAGCGACGTACTACTTAATAAAGACCGCATGGATGAGCGTGAGCAGCTAGCTAAAAATTACATTTTACCTGAGTCAGTAATGCTTGAAGTGTCAAATACCTACGTGGGCATTGCCAGTAAAATAGTGGGCAAAGAGATTGTTATTCCTGCTGATCCGCGTCAAGAAGTAATTGCTATTTTAGATGCCGATTATGGATTAATTATAAAATAACACGACTAAAGTGCTAAAAAATGAATGCTAAAATGTTTATTTTTAGTGACTGAACTATATTTCTTGCAATTAGTGCTCGTCTCTAATTAACTGAACTTAAAATTAATATTTGAGTATGGTTATGTTTGAACGAGCATTGCAAGTTTTTGCAAAAAAACGTTATTTATTCGCTTTAAGTGTGCTTTTTAGCCACGCTGCTATTAGCGCAAATATTGATTTAGTAATAAAAGATCAACACGGTATGGTGTTACCTAATGCCGTTGTTGAAATAGGCCAAGCAAACACTGCTTTTAAGCCTACAAATCCAAGTGTTAAAAAGCTCCCCGTTGCGGTAATGGATCAGGTAGATAAGCAGTTTTTACCTGAGCTACTTATTGTGCAGCAAGGGCAATTAGTTAACTTTCCTAATAGCGATAATATTCGCCATAACGTGTATTCGTTTTCAAACGCTAAATCTTTTCAATTAAAACTCTACTCAGGGCAACCCAAAGAGCCAATTATTTTTGACACTCAAGGTGTTGTGGTACTAGGCTGTAATATTCATGATTCTATGGTGGGTTATATCTATGTGGCTAAGAGTGAGCAAGTTTATAAAACCGATAAAAACGGAGTTGTAAGTTTGCCTGTTACTACGCAGCCTTTGCAAATAAGTATTTGGCATGCGTTGCAAACTGCGCCTTTAGAAAATAAAAAAATGATGAATATAGAGCCACAAGCTATTTTACCTATAACCATAAATACTTCCTCGCCAGCACCACGTAACACCTTTGGCAGTCAGTTTAAGGGCGGTAATGACTAACAATTTGCGAAACCGTATAACCATTTTATGTGTAGGCTTGGTGTTATTAACCACTGTGGTTAGTTTGCTGAGCTTTTGGTGGTCTACAAGTAAGTTTCAAGAAGAAAAAGTCAATCAAGACATAAGCGTGGCACAAAATGTTTATAAACAATATTTAAACTCGAAAGAAAACCTACTATTAACTGCCGCTAAAGTACTCACCTCCGATTTTGGCTTTAAACAAGCGGTTGCCACGCGTGACGCTGCTACTATAAGCAGTGTTTTATACAATCATAGCCAGCGTATAAATGCCGATTTAATGCTGCTGTTAGATTTGTCGGGGCAGTTAATATCAACCAATGATGATGAGGACAACTTTACCGATAATCTGCAGCCTTTAATGAGTGAGTTATTAACTACCGCGGAGCGCTCTAGTTTTGTGGTATTAAATGGCCAGCTGTATCAGGTTATTTTACTGCCAGTTAAAACCCCGCGCACCATAGCTTACAGTTTAGTGGGTTTTAAAATAACCAGTGATGTAGCTTCAGAGCTTAAAAGCCTAACAGGTATGGAAGTAAGCTTTATAGCGAGCGCAGATAGCTTAGTAAAAACCTCATTGGTAGCCCCTCCAGCAAACTTGCAACCAGTTAATTATTTTAATAGCAAAACGACGTCGCGCTTTTTTGGTGATTATTTAGTGTATAAAAATCGTGAAATTGAGCTGCCTGCACTGCAAGCACACCCGGTAATAATTTTACTCAGTGCCGATTTAACCCAAAGCTATCGCGATTTTGAACAGCTATTTATTACGCTGATTATACTTGCCATACTTACTTTAATTGTTGGGGTAGTAACCAGTAGTTTATTAGCAAATAATTTAACTACACCACTGTCGCAATTGGCCGTGGTGGCTAAGCAATTTGCAAAGGGTAATTATAATTTTGAATTTAAAGGCAGCAAACAAAGCTGTGAAATAACTACCCTTATGGATGCTTTTCATCACATGGGGAGTGATATAAATAAGCGTGAACAGCAAATTAGCTATCAGGCTCGCCATGATACGCTAACTGGCTTTTATAACCGCTCGGCTATGCTAGAAATGCTAGCCAAACAATTAAATAAAAGCACAGAACACACGCTAGTTGCTATCGATATTAAAGGCTTGCGGCATATAAACGATAAGTTAGGGCCACGTATTGGCGATGATTGTTTAAAGGCGGTGGCAAAGCGTATTAGTGAATTCTCAGATGAGTTGGGTGGCTTTCATGCGCGTATTGGTGGCGATGAGTTTTTAACCGTGTTTCCGGCGGGGGCAGTGAGCGAATTTAAACGCGGTATTATTGCTTTAATGGCGCAGCTCCAAGCGGGGTACACCATTCAAAACTTAAAAATAAACTTACGCTTTAGTGTGGGTGTGGTGCAATATCCGCTACACGGTGAACAAGCTGAGGATCTAATTCGCCGAGTACTTATAGCGGTAGATAGCGCAACTAGTCATCATCAAAATATTCATTACTATCAACAAGGCGAAGACGAAGCGCATTTAGAGCGCTTAGTTATGCTTGATGAACTTAAGCAAGCTATAAGCGATGATGACGGCCAGTTATTTATGACCTATCAGCCAAAACTAAATATGAAAATACAAAAGGTTGATAAGGTAGAGTCTTTAATTCGCTGGCAGCGTAAAGATGGTAGTTGGGTGTCGCCTGAGGTGTTTATTGATTTAGCCGAACAGTCGGGATTAATTGTTGAGCTCACTGCCTGGGTGGTTAATACCGTTATTGCACAAGTTGCCGCTTGGCAGCAAAAAGGCATACATTTACAAGCGGCTATCAATGTATCGGCACAAGATATTGCGTTTGCGGGGTTTCATTCGTCATTAGTACGTACTTTAAAAAAGCATAAGGTTAACCCTGCGTTGATCACCATTGAGCTCACCGAGCGCGATATGATCGAAAATGAAGAAAAAGGCATAATTGCCCTCGAAAACTTAAAAGCTATTGGGGTAAAAATATCGCTTGATGATTATGGCGTAGGACAAACATCGTTAGGGCGTTTAAAAATGCTACCAATTGATGAGCTTAAATTAGATAAGTGCTTTATTTTAAAGCTTGATGAGTCGCAAAAAGATCAATTTATTGTGCAGTCGAGTATTACTTTAGGGCATCAATTAGGGTTTTCGGTAGTAGCCGAAGGAGTAGAAACGGCAGGTACTTTAGCGCTACTTAAGCAGATGCAATGCGATCATGCACAAGGTTATTATTTAAGTCGACCATTAAAAGCTGAGCTATTAGAGCAGTGGTTAGAGGAATACGATGGCGTACATTAAGTGTTTTATGGCGGGGGTATTACTCACAGCCAGTTTTATTACTGCTGCGAGTAGCGGTAAATTATTAGCTACTCCTGGGGTGTCTCAAGTTGAGGGGGCTGGTGGCGGTGGCCTTGTTCCGTGGGCGCAACTTGCTGGGTATGCCAGTGAAGATGAGGTTTCGGTTAATGGTTTTTGTAGCCGTGCGGATGTAACCGACTATAAGTTAGATGTATGTGGCGCACAGCTTAATTTGTTTAATCGCGTTGAGCTTAGCTATGCGCAGCAAGAGTTTGATGTACCTGCGCTGAGTACGCAAATAGAGCAGTCGATAACTGGTGCTAAAGTTCGTTTATATGGCGACATTGTTTACAGTAGTTGGCCGCAAGTAAGTTTAGGTATACAACATAAGTCGTTAGACGATGGCACGGTTGCAAAGCTAGTGGGTGCACAGAGCACCAGCGGCACCGACTTTTACTTAGCGGCAAGCAAGTTACACTTAGGTGCTATTGCAGGATACAACTGGTTTTGGAACGTGACCACCCGTTACAGCAAAGCCAACCAACTAGGGTTACTGGGTTATGGCGGTAATAATACCAGCAATAAATTGCTATTTGAGGCAAGCACAGCGATATTTTTAAGCCGTGAAGTAGCGTTAGGTGTTGAGTATCGTCAAAAAACAAATAACCTAGGATTAGGCGAGCAAGATTGGAAAGATGTGTTTGTAGCTTGGATGCCAAATAAACATATGAGCGTAACCGCCGCCTACTTAGATTTAGGCAGTATAGCTGGAGCAAGCGATCAAACCGGTTGGTACTTATCGGTGACAGGATATTGGTAATGAGAGTTTTTATACTATTTTTATTGGCTACAAGTGTATTAGCTGGCTGTAGCAGCAAGCCTAAACAGAGTTTGTATCAGCAAATAAATGGTAATGCCGGCATAGAAAAACTAGTGGATAGCTTTATTTATCAAATTGGTAATGACAGGCAAGTGTTTCACTATTTTGAGCACAGTAACATTACTCATTTTCGCCAAGGCTTTATAAGCCACTTATGCGCGCTAACAAACGGCCCGTGTGAGTATAAAGGCGACTCTATGGTTGCTATTCATACCGGCATGAATATTAATGAAAAAGATTTTAATCATGTAGTCGATCTGCTAATTAATGCGATGGACGAGCAAAGTATACCCCATCCAGTACAAAATAAAATAATATCGAAAATGGCACCATTGCGCAGTGAAATAATAAAGATTTAAGAGCTGTAAAGTGGCAGCGCTCAGCTGTTCACTTTTAAAAAAGCAGCCAAACCTTGAGATAGATAAATGAAAAATATAATTACCAATGAGCAGCTTTATACGCAATTAAATGATCCTGCATTAATATTATTTGACGCGGGTATGCTGCGCCCGGGTTTAACTGGTAACTACGTTGCTAAAGCAGTACTGCCTAACGCGCAGCGCTTTGATATTAAAAATGAACTAGCAGATCGTTCTAACCCGTTACCTAATACTTTGTGTAGCGAAACGCAATTTACTCAAGTAATGCAAAAGACAGGCGTTAACCACGATTCGTACATTGTTATTTATGAGGATGAGGGTTTGTTTAGCGCAGCTAGGGCATGGTGGATGCTAAAATCTATGGGCTTTGATAATGTAAAAGTGCTCAGTGGCGGTTTAGCTAAGTGGCTTGAACTCGGGCTTCCGGTTGAATCAAACTATACACAAGCATCATTAAAAGGCGATTTTATTGCTCAATACCGGCCTGATTACTTTATTGATAAAAAACAGGTGCTAAGTGCTACTAAGGATGCCAATACTGTCATTTTAGATGCGCGTGCTTATGAGCGATTTACTGGCAAAAGTAGTGAGCCAAGAGCGGGTATGCGCAGCGGTCATATTATTAACAGTTATTCGCTACCTTTAACTAGTCTATTAGAAAATGGTGAAGCAAAATCACTCGACTTTATACAGGCAAAGTTTAGTGAATTAGTCGGTAATGCAACACACTTACAATTTAGCTGTGGCTCTGGCGTTACTGCCTGTGCGCTTGCGCTGTTTGCCGATGAATGCGGCTATAGTAATTTAAGTGTGTACGATGGCTCGTGGAGTGAATGGGGCGCTGATAACTCACTGCCTATTGCTGTGGGTGGCTAATTTAACTATAAGGGCAATTTTTACAACCATTTTTGCAGCAAGTACCACGCTTTAAAAAATACCACTTACTAAATACCATATAGCTGTTTTGCATAGTGTAATCGAGCCCTTCAATCAGCTCTCCATTATTTTTAAATTGCTTAGCAAACGCGAGTTGTATTTTAATCGGCTGCGAGTAAAGGCTTTGTAAGTAAGTGTTTATTTTAGCCAGCGTACAGTTACGGCATAAACAGCTTGTAGCGTTAAGATCTAACGGTAAAATAGCGGGTAACTCGTTGCACCAACATGCTGATATGTCAGTCACATTACAGGTAAGAGCAGCATTACATTGGGTGCAGTTAATTTGGGTCATTATTTTACTTTTAAATCACGGTGAGCGCAGAATAACAATATTATGGATATACAAAAAGCATTAGCGCAGTTTATTACCTTCGGCTCAGAAAAAGACGAGGCTATTGATGTCATTGTATCTGCGGCAGCAGCAAAACAGCCATTATTTACCCTAAGTACGTCAATCATGCTAAATGTGTTTGAGCGTTGTTTACATAATGAAATAGTACTTGATGACTTGGAACTGTGGGCAAATGTGATTGAGGCGCGAGATGATATTGATTGCGCTGAATGTGAGGGCGTTATTTATGCACTTAGTAACAGTGAGCAAATGGGCGAGCTTAATTATGAAAAGCTCGCCAAATTAGCCACGCTTTTACAAGAGTAAAAGCATGGCTAATTCTTAGTAAAACTTAGGCTTTACTTATGATATCCCAAGCAGGTTTCTACTTCGTTTTTTGAGCCTAAAATTACAGCTACGCGCTGGTGAATGGCATTAGGCTGTATGTCCATAATACGCTCGGTGCCAGTTGACGCAATCCCGCCAGCTTGCTCTACTAGCATGGCCATAGGGTTTGCTTCGTAAAGCAGACGAAGCTTATTTGGCTGGCTCGGGTTTTTGGTATCGGTTGGGTAGGTAAATAACCCGCCACGGCTTAATACGCGGTGTACATCGCCTACCATTGCAGCAATCCAGCGCATATTAAAGTTTCGAGCGCGTGGGCCAGTGTCGCCAGCTACAAGGTCGTTAATGTAGTTTTGCATAGCAGGTTGCCAATGGCGTTGGTTTGACGCATTAATAGCATATTCGTTGGTATCTGCTGGTATTTTTGCAAAATCTTGAGTTAATAAAAAGGTGCCGTGAGTTTTATCTAGGGTGAAAAAGCGGGTGCCTTTACCTGTCGTTAGCGCCAATATAGTCGATGGACCATATAGTACATAACCTGCCGCTACTTGATTAATACCCGGTTGCATAAAAATACTTTGGTCAGCAGGATCTGCGCCTTCAGGCGCTTTCATTACTGAAAAAATAGTACCTACTAACGAGTTTATGTCGGTGTTTGATGAGCCATCAAGTGGGTCAAACGCTACAATATATTCTGCATCAGGATTACCAGCAACTGTGTAGTCTTCTTCTTCAGAGGCGATGGCTTTTACGTAGCCCGATTCCAATAATATATCTTTAAGCAGTTGGTTGGTTAAAACATCAAGCTTCTTTTGAGTTTCGCCTTGAATATTCTCGTCAAGTGTTGAGCCTAATACACCCGATAATTCGCCTTGGCCAACACGAAATGAAATTTCTTTACATGCGGCTAAAATAGTTCTGATCAAAGAGATTAACTCTCTTGGGCAACCATCTTCAAGTAATACTGGAGGAAGTCTACGCATTCTATTTTCCTGATAACGTGATTAAACTAATCATAATGTGAGAGGGATTAGTTTGGAGCGCTGAAATTCGTCTTAAATAACTGTATTGTTTAAATTCCCCCCTATAATGGGGTTACCTAATCGTACTTAAAACGCCAATAACAAAGATAAGATTATGCAAAAAATAAAACTACTAGGTTACATTCTCTTTACTGTGTTGCTCACTATGATAACTCAAGCGCACGCAGCAATTAAGTCTATTGATGAATTTACTGGAAAGATGAATCATTTTCCGGGATATTTTTCATTTTTTTACGATACAGAAAACGGCAAAGTTTATTTAAAAGTAGATAAACTAGAGCAGCAATTTTTGCTACAACAAAGCTTGCCAAATGGCTTGGGCTCTAACGATATAGGGCTCGATAGAGGGCAGCTTGGTAATACACACTTAGTGCAATTTGAGCGCTTTGGCGACAAAGTAATGCTACGTGCTGTAAATACTTACTATCGCGCAAATACCAGTAATAAAGCCGAGCAGCAAAGTATTAATGAAGCGTTTGCATCAAGTATATTAGCGGGCTTTAAAGTGGTTGCGCAAAATAAGCGGGCGCTATTAATCGATTACACTCCGTATTTACTTAGTGATGTACACGGTGTAAATCGAACCCTGGCAGCGACTAAACAAGGTAACTTTAATCTAGACGAATCGCGTAGTGCAGTTTATATGAGTCGCTCTAAAGCATTTATTAATAATACAGAGCTTGAAGCTGTGCTGACCTTTGCCGGTACTCAACCGGGTAAGTTTGTGCGTGAAATAAGCCCTGACGCTTATTCGTTAACTGTGCATATGCACCATTCACTAATTAAATTACCAGACGATAACTACACCCCGCGCAACTTCCATCCACAATCGGGTTTTTGGAGTATTGAGCATAAAAACTATGCTGCAGCACTTGGTGAGTCTATGTATGTGCGATATATACCGCGCCATCGGTTAACTAAAAAAGATCCGAGTTTACCTATTAGCGAGCCCATTGAGCCGATTGTTTATTACCTTGATCCTGGGGTGCCGGAGCCGGTAAAAAGTGCATTGCTTGAAGGTGCACAGTGGTGGGATGAAGCGTTTAGTGCAGCGGGTTATAAAAATGCATTTATAATAAAAGTACTACCAACAAACGCTGATCCTATGGATATTCGCTACAACGTAGTGCAGTGGGTGCATCGTGCTACTCGTGGTTGGTCGTATGGCAGTTCGGTAATTGATCCGCGCACCGGCGAAATAATAAAAGGGCATGTAACGCTTGGTTCACTGCGCGTACGCCAAGATATTTTAATTGCAGAAGCGCTGGCTGCGCCTTACTTAAACGGCAATGAAATAGCAAAAACTCTACAAGCCATGGCGCTTGATCGTATTAGGCAGTTAAGTGCTCACGAAATTGGGCATACCTTGGGGATTTCTCATAACTTTGCCGCTTCAGTGGGCGATAGAGCCTCGGTAATGGATTATCCGCATCCGCTGCTTAGCTTTGATGAACAAGGCAAGCTTGATGTGTCACGCGGTTATGCTACGGGTATGGGCGTGTGGGATACACAAGTTATTAAATACGGCTACAGCGACTTTACTAATCAAAACGAAGCAGCAGCATTGGCGGCTATTTTAAAAGAAAACAACACTAAAGGGCTCGAGTTTATATCTGATAGCGACGCACGCGCTGCCGGTGGTGCGCATCCTACGGCTCATTTGTGGGATAACGGCGCAGCACCAAGCGAAGAGCTATTAAGAGTACTAGAAGTGCGTAAGCAAGCACTCGCACAATTTGGTATTCATAATATAAAAACGGGAGAGGCGTTATCGCAATTAGAAGAAAAACTGGTGCCCTTGTATTTATTTCACCGTTACCAAGTAGAGGCAGTGGCTAAATTAATTGCTGGGGTAAATTACGAGTACGAAGTACGCGGTGATAAACCTGTAAAAGGCGCGCAAGTGGTTACTAAGCAAGCGCAACAACAAGCGGTTAAAGCTATTTTAACCACTCTTGAGGGCCGTAATTTAGTGTTGCCAGAGTCAATACTCGCACTTATTCCACCTAAAGCGTATGGTGAGTCTAGAACGCGTGAAAGTATAGTGGGGCGCACCGGTTTAACCCTTGATGCTATGGCGTTACCTGAAGTTGCCGTGCAGCATAGCTTATCGTTATTACTAAATGCACAGCGTTTAAATCGCCTTGCGCAACAACAAGCACGCAGTGATGATTTTTATAGTTTAGATGAGTTACTTTTACAGCTTTATAAGCAGGTTTTTGTGGCATTGCCATCCAATAACATGGTGGCAAAGATCACTCAGCGAGTGCAATTTTTAAGTGCTAAAACAATGGCTGATTTAGTGGCCAGCGATAACGTAAGTCCAGAAGTACAAGCACAACTGCGTTACTATTTAACTAAGCTAAAAGATGACTTTGAACAAAACTCACTACTAAGCAACACCAGTATAGGTGAAAGCGCGTTTAAACAATATTTAGCTGAACAAGTTAACCTGTTTTTAACCACAGGTAGCTGGCCAGATAACTTTAAAGCATTACCAATCCCGCCAGGTTCGCCAATTTAAAAGGATCGCTTTTAGCAATAAAGCAGCAGACGGCTTTTAACTAAGAAATTAAAAAACACCGCGCTTAATTTAAACGCGGTGTTTTTTTGTATTACTCATTGCATAGGTTAAATACGCAGGGCTGTCTTTGTTATTGTGTTACTTTTGCTTGCATAAAGTTGTTTTTTTGTTAATCTACCCGCCTTCTGTTGTGGCTATTTTGAGGTGTTTATGGCGTTTTTATCTCGTTCGATATTGGCGTTGTCTGTAGCACTTTTAAGCAATAACGTATTTGCGCAAAAGCAGTGTGATGTAGAGCTTCGTCACGGTTTAATCATTACTGATGATATTATTCGCATTGTTGATAAAGGCCAAACCCGCGTACAAATTAATAATAATAACCAATTGTTTATCCGTGGCTATTGGATTGACTTAAGTGATGACGAAAGTAAAGTCCTTGAGCAGTTTAGCAGCGGTATTCGTCAAACTGTTCCTGAACTCGTTAACTTAGCCACCGATGGTGTTAATTTAGGGCTCAGTGCAATTGAGCATGTTGTTGAAGGCATGACAGATAAAGAATCAGAAGTGCTTAAAACGCAATTGCAGTACGTTGAACGTGCGCTAATGGATAAGTTTAAACGCGGCGATGATTTTTTCTTTATTGCGCCGCAATCACTTTCCAAAATAGACGACTTTTTCACTAAAGATATTAGCAAAAAAATTCACTCGGCAGTGCATGGCTCCCTCGGGGCTATTTTAATGTCGTTAGGCGATGCATTTAAATCGCGCGAAGGTAATATTGAAGATCGAATGAACGACATGAGCCAACGCATGGATATCATTTCTTCAGAAATAGATAAATCACTCCAAGAAAAAGCCCGCCAACTCGAACTTAAAGCCGCGGAATACTGCGAATGTTTAAATGCCCTTGATGTAACCGAATCCCGCCTTCAGGCCATAGTACCTGGCATGGTGAACTTTGACTTAGTGCAAATAAAGTCTTAAAAATTAAGAGCTGGTATTAGGTTTCAGGTTTCAGTAATTAATTAGCCAAGCACGCATTTACAATTAGGCCTCGTCGTTATAAATTGCCTAGAACCTAGTGCAATGAACTTTTAACGCGCTAAAATATCACATATACGTTGGCATGCATTGCCGTCACCATAAGGGTTGTGAGCGCGACTCATTGTTTTATATGCAGCATCATCAGTTAACAACTCATTTAATGCTGCGGTGATCTTAGCTACATCGGTACCAACTAATTTCACTGTACCTGCTTCAACTGCCTCTGGGCGCTCTGTGGTATCACGCATAACTAATACAGGCTTACCTAAACTTGGTGCTTCTTCTTGAATGCCACCTGAGTCAGTTAAAATAATATGAGCACGATTCATCAAGTATACAAATGGCAGGTATTGTTGTGGCTCAATTAAATGTACGTTATCAACATCCTTTAAAATGCGCTTTACTGGCTCTTGTACATTCGGGTTTAAATGCACGGGATAAAGTATTTGCGTATTTGGATGAGTTTTTGCGGTTTGCGCTAATGCTTCGCAAATTCGCTCAAACCCGCCACCAAAACTTTCACGGCGATGGCCTGTAACCAATATAAGCTTTTTATTTTCATCAAGCATTGGGAATTGCGATGCAAGTGTATTGCTTAATTCTGCATCATTTTCAATTTGTTGTTTAACCATTAATAACGCATCAATTACTGTGTTACCCGTTACAGATATGTTTTCAGCCGCGTAGTTTTCTTTTAATAAGTTAGCTTTTGAATTTTCGGTGGGTGCTAAATGGTACTTTGTAAGTGAGCCGGTTAATTTACGATTACCTTCTTCTGGCCAGGGTGAGTAAATATTACCTGTACGCAAGCCTGCTTCGACATGACCTACTGCGATTTGCTCATAATAAGCCGCCAGACTTGCTGCAAAAGTAGTCGCGGTATCGCCATGAACAAGCACTACATCTGGCTTAAACTCTTTAAGTACGGGCGTTAACTCTAGCAGAATACGACTGGTTACTTCTGGTAGTGTTTGGCCCGCTTTCATCAGGTTCAAATCGTAGTCAGGGGTTATTTTAAACAGCTCAAGTACTTGGTCTAGCATTTCACGATGCTGCGCCGTTACACAAACTTTAGCTTCAAAGCGACTATCGTTAGTTAATGCATGTACTAGCGGCGCCATTTTTATCGCTTCTGGGCGGGTGCCAAATACGGTTAATACTTTCACTGTTATATCCTTTTAATAAATTAGAGTCTCGAAGCTCTATTATGCTCGTTATCTGTGTTAAAAGTGCTGTGTTTTTAGGCTGCCTTATCTTTCGTTACTAATACTTAATTGAAGCCTAAAAAGTTCTTTACAGTTTAATTTCTTCGGCTGTTAACAAGCGATATTCACCCGCTGCTAGGTTTTCGTCTAGTTTAATATTGCCAATTTGTTCGCGGTGCAATTCAACCACTTTGTTGTCTACAGCGGCTAACATGCGCTTAACTTGGTGGTATTTACCTTCACAAATAGATAAACGTAAGCCGTAATTAGCGAGGCGCTCTGCTTTTGCCGGACGGGTTAGAGCTTTTTCGTTATGTAATTGTACCCCTTCGCGCAGTGCCTCTAACGATTCGTCAGTAATGGGCTCTTGGGTTTCTACTAAGTAGGTTTTAAATTTATTGTTTTTAGGAGACGTTATTTTATGCGACCAGTCGCCATCGTTGGTTAAGATAACTAAGCCAGTGGTGTCAATATCGAGGCGGCCTGCTACGTGAAAGTCGCTCATATTTGGCTCGTCAATTAAATCGAATACCGTTTTGTGTAGTTCATCACTATTGGCACTTACATAACCAACGGGTTTGTTTAACATGAAGTAGCGTTTACCTAAAAATACGAGTTGTTCACCTTGAAAAACTACTTCGTCTTGCTGCTTAATTTGAAAATCGAAAGCAGTGACCACTTCACCATTGACTAGTGCGGCTTGGCGTTTAATGCTGGCTCTGGCTTTTGAGCGTGGCAGCTCTGCTAAATGGCTAATAAATTTATCTAGGCGGCAAGGGAATTTCATTGGGGTTCACATTTTGAGTCGGCTACAATGGACGCGATTATAACGGATAGTGAAATACCATGACAGTGCAGGACACACAAATAATAAGCCTTTACCAAGCTAAGGTTGCATCGGGCGAGCTTAGCTTCGATGCTGCGCAAAATAATGCCGTACAGGCACTTAATTCGCTTAGTGAACAATTACAAATACACTATAGCTGGTGGCAAAAGTCGCCACTCATAAAAGGTGTGTATTTGTATGGACCGGTAGGGCGTGGTAAATCCATGTTAATGGATTTATTTTATAACAATGTTGCTATAAGTAAAAAGCAGCGGCTGCATTTTCATCACTTTATAGCGCAGGTGCACCAGCAGTTAGGGCAGTTACAAGGGCAAAAAGATCCGTTAATAATTATAGCTAAAAATTGGGCCAAAAATATTCGGGTGCTATGTTTTGATGAGTTTTTTGTTAGCGATATTGGCGACGCTATGATTATGGCTCGGCTGTTTGATGCGTTATTTAAACAAGGTGTAGTGTTGGTGGCCACTTCAAACGCAAAACCAGAGCAGCTTTACTATAATGGCCTACAGCGAGCACGGTTTTTACCTACTATAGATTTAATTAATAATTATTGCGAGATAGTAAATGTAGCGGGAGAGGAGGATCATCGTTTTCGTTATGGTAAAAATAGTAGTCATTACTTTATTAATTTACCCAGTGATGACTTTAAAGCTAAATTTTTAACGCAGTACCCGCAAGCATCGCACAGTGGCAATATCACGGTACACGGTAGAGCGCTGCCTTATTTATTAAAAACAGCAAATGCCTTAATGATTGATTTTATGGCGTTGTGCTCTGGCCCGCGTAGCGCTAACGATTACATGTTTTTAGCTCAGCAATTTTCTGTGTTATACGTGGCAAATGTGCCAAAAATGGGCGTTGGCGCAACCGGTAAAGTAATAGTGCACGGTATAGAGGACAGCTACCAGCGTGAAAAACAAACTCTAGACGAGCACTTTTTTGATGATGAAGCACGACGTTTTATTGCTTTGGTCGATGAGTTTTATGACTGCCATAAGTTACTGGTTATAAATGCACAGGCTGATATAGACATCTTGTATCAAGGTAAAAAACTAAGCTTTGAATATGCACGAACGCAATCGCGTATAGTCGAAATGCAAAATTGGTAAAAATAATAATCGTACTAGGAAGTAAATCAGGGCTAGGTTCTAGGTTAAACTCTAAACCTTAAACTCTAAACCTTAAACTCTAAACCTTAAACTCTAAACCTTAAACTCTGAGCTTAAATTTGAACACGTATATCTTTATTGAATTAAATAAATGACTTACTCCAACCATAATTAACATGCCCCTATAAAAATAGGGACATATTGATTATAGGTATATGGTTTTCTACTTATACCCATTTGGGTTATTTGACTGCCAGCGCCAGGTGTCTTGCATCATAGTATCGATACCGCGCATCGCTTGCCAGTCTAGTTCATTCAGGGCTTTTTCAGGAGCTGCGTAACAAGCGGCTATATCGCCTGGACGACGTGGTGACACTTGATATGGTACTGCTTGCCCACTGGCCTTAATAAAGGCGTTCACCATTTGCAGTACTGAATAACCGTTGCCTGTACCTAGGTTATAAACCAATGCACCGGTGTTTGTGGCAATTTTATTCAGCGCTTTTAAATGTCCTAAAGCTAAGTCGACTACGTGAATGTAGTCGCGCACGCCGGTGCCATCTACTGTGTCGTAATCATCGCCAAATACGGCTAGTTGCTTGAGCTTGCCCACGGCAACTTGTGAAATATACGGTAATAAATTATTAGGGATCCCGTTCGGATCTTCGCCAATTAACCCCGATTCATGCGCGCCTACTGGATTAAAGTAACGCAAAATAGCAAAGGCAAAGCGCTCGTCTGATTTTGCGATATCTTGCAACATCATTTCAACCATTAACTTTGATGTGCCATAAGGGTTGGTGGTGCCACCAACAGGAAAGTCTTCTTTAATAGGTAAGCTTGCTGGGTCGCCATAAACGGTTGCTGATGAGCTAAATACTAACTTAAATACACCCGCATCGCGCATCGCATCAACTAGTGTTAATGTACCTTGTACGTTATTTTGATAGTACTCAATTGGTTTTACAACCGACTCACCCACCGCTTTTAAGCCAGCAAAGTGAATTACGCTTTCAATAGTATGCTTAGCAAATACTGAGTCTAAAAATGCTTTATCGAGAATATCACCTTGGTAAAAAGTTACTTCTTTACCGGTAATTTTTTTAACGCGCGTAAGTGACTCTGATGATGAGTTGCTTAAATTATCAATAACAACAACATTACTGTTTTGTTGTAAAAGTTCTAAAACAGTGTGCGAGCCAATATAGCCTGCGCCACCGGTTACTAAAATAGTCATGAATGCTCCGTGGATACCTTTTATCAATAGTGTTGATTGCACCATAAATTGCGATATTTTACATGCATTATCTGCTTTAAATACGCTGTTATTTTAAAAAAGCTAGATTTACATATTTGATTACATTTTGAACGCTTTAAATAACACTTATGTCATAAGATTAAGTTATAGTTAATAAACAGCTGTTAAAATGAACTCAGTTATTTAGGTGTTAATACTGAGCATGCCCTAATTGCAATAATGTAATATTCGGCGCACCTTTTTGGAGAGTGATATGAATCCAGTAAACAAAATCGCAATGTTAATGTGCTTTGCACTACCAGCACTTGCCCATGCGGGTGAGTCGGCTATTAAATGGCATGATTTTAAAGACTATCGTGATGTACGCGAATCCAATCAAGGTAAAGCTTCGTACCATAAGCATATAGCGAGCAGTATTGAAGAGCATGTTGCTAAACTTGCAGAGCAATTGCCAAAAGACTACAAACTTAGCCTAGAGATTACTGATGTCGATTTAGCTGGCGATGTACGCTATGGCGGTATAAATGAAATCAGGGTGGTTAAGCCTATTTATTTTCCGCAACTCAAACTTAATTATTCACTTACCAATGAAAAAGGTGAGGTAATAAGTGCAGCAAGTGATGTAAAGCTTAAAGATATGGGCTTTATGGATAAAATTAAAATGGGCCGAGATGGACCTTTCAATTACGAAAAACGCTTACTTACAGAGTGGTTTGGTGAGGAAGTATTACCGAAAGTTGATTAACTAAGCTTTACAAAAACGCCGCTAAATAGCGGCGCTTTTAATGCTTATAGAATCATAAACTTTTTAACTAAAGTTTACGTTACTTAAACGTAGCTAACAAAGTAAGTAGTTGCTGTAATTTAATAACGGTGGTTTTAAGTTTTTCTTCATTAAAACCGTCACTAGATAAGCTCTCTACGTCGGCTGCTACATCAAGCACATATGGCTTAAAGCGTTTAGCTTCAAAGGTAAAACCTGAGTCGGCTGTAAAGAGTGCTTTAAATTTGCCGTGACCTTGCTGTTGTAACTCGTCGAGTTTTTTGTCAGCATCAAGCGCCTGTCGGTAAACAATTTTTAAGTTAGCGTTGAGTTGTTCAATAATAGAATCCATGGTTTTCCTAAAGCTTTGTATTGAGTTGCCGATAATTTATTATGTAGCATGCGTATACTGCATATGTTACTTGGATTATATTTAAAAGTCAGGTTTTTAGCACTGTGCCTTGTTTAACTCCTTTTAAATTATTGCACAACAAACACTGATTAAAGGTGGATTAATTTTATGAATATAGCAGGTGGAAATTTACCGGTAATGCCAAGTTCAAGCCAAGGCGGCGAGGTGTTGAGCGCTGCATTGTCTAAAAAACAGCAACTAGCTGATGGCGCAGCTGCATTAGCACTGATTGAGGGGGCTGCGCAGTCATCCAGCGCGCAAACACCGACTAAGTCGGCGACTGCAACACTGGGTAATAACGTAAACATTTACGTTTAAATACGGCTTTAAATTAACTTAAGATCGATTGGTGTTTTACTTTTTTCACCGCCAATCTCTCTGACTAATTTAGGCACTAAAAAACCAGGTAGAGCTTCTAACAGCTCTGCCATTATTTTAATTGCTTGCTCCTCACTAATGTCAAAGTGGCTCGCCCCTTCTACCTTATCTAGCAAATGTAGATAATAGGGCAATACATCGGCATCAAATAACGCTTCACTTAAATTCACTTGTGCTGCAGTTGTATCGTTCACGTCTTTTAAAATAACCGCTTGATTAAATAGCACTACACCTACTTGTTTAAGCTTTTGCATTGCGGCTTTAAAGTCGTCGTCTATTTCGTTGGCATGGTTTATATGATTAACAAACACAATTTTTAATGGCGTTCTTGCAAGTCGTTCGCATAACTCATCGGTGATGCGCGCCGGAATAACCACCGGCAGACGGGTATGAATTCGCATGCGTTTAATTTGTGGTAGTTGCTCAAGCTCATCTAAAAACCAACTAATGGCATCGTCTTTGGCCATAAGCGGATCGCCACCACTTAAAATCACTTCATTTATATTATTGTCGGATTTTATATAGCTAAGCGCATCTAGCAGGCTACGCTTATTAAGTTGGTTTTCTTGATACGGAAAATGGCGTCTAAAACAATAGCGGCAATTTACTGCACAACCGGTTTTAAACATTACTAAAACACGCGATTTATACTTGTGTAATAGCCCTGGCTGCTGGTTACTTTGCTCAAGCAGGGGATCTTTATTAAAACCACTTTTAGTTAAGAATTCTTGATGGCGCGGCATAACTTGTAATAATAATGGATCGTTTGCATCGCCTTTACACATTTTTTTTATAAATGGTATTGGCACACGAACTGGGAACAAGCTACGAGCTTTTATGTCGTTATCATGGACTTGGCTCGATAAACCGACCATTTCTAGCAACACTTTTGGGCAGGTAACTACATTTGCTAATTCTTTTTGCCAGTTTTTATGCAAATTTGCTTCATTTCTTTGTATCATTGGCACGTAGATTACTCGAAAAAATATAAATAGAGGAAACGATGGCGAATTATAGCACCAACGAGTTCAAGGGCGGCCTAAAAATTATGATGGATGGCGAGCCTAGTAGTATCATAGAAAATGAAATGGTAAAACCTGGTAAAGGCCAAGCGTTTAACCGTGTTCGTATCCGTAAACTTATTTCAGGTAAAGTACTTGAAAAAACCTTTAAATCGGGTGAATCTGTTGAAGGTGCTGATGTAATGGATACTGATTTAGCGTATTTATACACAGACGGCGAATTTTGGCATTTCATGAATAACGAAACATTTGAGCAAATTGCTGCTGACGAAAAAGCGTTAGGCGATGCGGGTAAATGGTTAGTTGAAAATGACGTGTGTACAATTACATTATGGAACGGTAATCCCATTGTAGTAACACCACCTAACTTTGTTGAGCTTGAGATCACTGAAACTGATCCGGGCCTTAAAGGTGATACAGCCGGAACTGGCGGTAAACCTGCAACATTAAGTACAGGTGCTGTAGTACGTGTTCCACTATTTGTACAAATAGGCGAAGTTATTAAAGTAGACACTCGTAACGGTGAATACGTAAGCCGCGTTAAGTAATTTTAAGCGTCGCTTTATAAAATCCTAGCTTAAAAGCTGGGATTTTTTTTGGAGAAAATATGTCAGTAAATCTTTGGGCTCCCAGTGCAAGTATTGCAACACTTAAGCAGCGAGCTGTTATTTTACGCAGTATTCGCGAGTTCTTTTATGCTCGCAATGTAATGGAAGTAGAAACCCCCAGTTTAAGCGGAGCCAGTGTAACCGATATACACTTAGTGAGTTTTAACACTCGATTTGTAGGCCCAGGGCACGCCAGCGGCCTTGAGCTATATTTACAAACCTCTCCAGAGTTTGCAATGAAGCGCTTGTTAGCGGCGGGCTCAGGGCCTATATTTCAGTTGTGTAAAGCATTTAGAAACGAAGAAGCTGGCAGCCATCATAATCCAGAATTTACTATGCTGGAATGGTATAGACCGGGGTTTGACGAATTTGCATTAATGGCTGAAATAGATGAGCTAATGCAGCTTATTTTAGATGTTGCGCCGAGTGAACGGTTAACTTACCAACACGCATTTGAACAAGTACTTGGACTTGATCCACTCACTGCTAGTTTAGAGCAATTACAACAACTTGCCTGCGAGCAAGGGTTTGCTGATATAGCTAAAAATGAAACGCATAGAGATACTTTACTGCAGCTTTTATTTTGTATGAAAGTAGAGCCAACAATTGGCCAACATAAGCCGTGTTTTGTGTATCACTTTCCGGCATCGCAAGCAGCACTGGCACAAATTTGCGATCATGACAGTCGCGTAGCAGGGCGGTTTGAGCTGTATTATAAAAATATGGAATTAGCCAATGGCTTTAACGAGCTAACTAATGCGACAGAGCAAGCTAAGCGTTTTAATGACGATAATGAATATCGTAAACAAAATGGCTTAAAGCAAGTACCAATGGATAAGCATTTAATTGCTGCGCTTGAACATGGATTAGCGCCTTGTGCAGGGGTAGCGCTGGGCATAGACAGGCTAGTAATGTTAGCCACGCAAAAGAGTAATATAAAAGAAGTTATTGCGTTTGATGTGACAAGGGCTTAAAGCAACTTAACATGCAGGGGGGCTGTCAGTTAGTAACTAACCTCTCGCATGATCAGGCTCTACGACTACCACATAAAAAACCGCGTTTATTTTAATAAACGCGGTTTTTTTAACAGAGTACTAAAAGCTGTCAGCTTTACTTTATAAATTAAGTGTAAAGGTAACGCCAGCTACACGTGGCTCACCTAGTTGGGTGTAGGTATGATCAGCGTAACCATCAAGTGGGTTGTTGCCAAACTCAAAACCGCGAGTAGGTACTGTTTCGTCAAACACGTTACGTGCCCAGGCGCGTACAGCCCAGCTATCGGCTTCATAACCTAAGCTTACATTCACTAAGTTACTGTTTGGTGCCTGTGCATTATGGCTATCTGAGAAGTAATAATCGTCTTTGCCTTCAACACCTACCATGGCATAAAGCTCGTTGGTAAGGTTATAACGAGCACTCAGTGCGTATTGATATTTAGGTGACTGTGCTTGGTCGCGACCGTCTTGGTTTAAACCCGCTTTAGTTACAAATTTATTTATTTTAGTATTTAAATAACCAGCACTACCGGTAATAAGTAAATCGTCGGTTAGCTGATAGCTACCTTCAAGTTCAAGGCCATAGTTACTGCCAGAGCTCGCGTTATCTACATAACCGGTAAACTTCTGATCTTGTACTTGCCATGACTTTAACTGAATGTTGTCGCGGTGCATGTAAAACGCAGCTAAACGTAGAATAAATTTATCATCAAGGGATGATCCCTTAACACCAAACTCACCGCTCCATAAGTATTCTGGATCAAAACTGGTGTGTTGTTTAAAAAATTCAGCATCAAGGTTTAAGCCTTCATCTTTGGCTTTAGCGAGCGCTTCTGAGTTAATGCCGCCTGCTTTATAACCACGGGTAATGCTGGTGTAGATCATGGTGCGATCAATTACTTGGTACTCAAGCGCTATTTTTCCGCCAACCATAATGTCGTCGGTATCTTCAATAAAACCGTTATTATCGGTGTAATCACCTTGGTATTGCTCAACACGTAAGCCAGTAATTAAGGTGGTTTTAGGCCCAATAGGAGTCGCTAATTGGCCATATACTGCCACGTTATTGGTTTCATACGTTGAGTTAAATGGGCTAGCTAACCAGGTATATTGGCGTTCTAAATCTACGTCGCGGTTTTGATAGTAAAGACCTGCAACCCAGTTGCCGGTTTTGCTTTTAAATTGTAAATCGACCCCTTGATCATCGCGATCGCGGCTGTAAACATCAGTTGAGCTGTAACCATCAGGATGCAAACCGGCGGCGCAAAGCTGCGGTTTACTCGGATCGTTACATACCCAATCTTCATCAAAGCTATAAAATAATTCACTGTCGATCGCCGATAAACTTAAGTTTACGTCAAATAAATCAAAGCCCGTATAAGTGTTATTTAGACCAATAGCGTAACTTAATTGGTTATCTTCACCGGGTTCATCGGCAACGCTGTTACGGCCGTTATCAAGTGCGAAGGTGTCGTAACCGTTGTTAATATCAATATAGTGTAGATTTAATTCAGTGCGTAAATTGGCAGTTATTTGGCTGTTTAATTTAAAGCGTGCTACTTGCTCGTCTTGCCCTTGAGTTGGCTTATTTAGGTATAGGTTATCTACATAGCCGTCTGATTTTCTGCGAAAGTAGCTAACACGAGCGCTGGTATCGTCGGTTAAACCTGTACTTGCAGCAAGACCTGCTTCGCGGCTGTTGTAAGTGCCTGCACCTACTTGTAGTTTTAAACTAGGATCGCTTGTTGCTTGCGCCGATTGCATTTGGATCATACCTGCCATACCGTCGGCACCAAAGCGTGTACCTTGTGGGCCACGGTAAATTTCTACTTGGTCAATATCAAATAATAATGCACTGCCACCAAGGCCTGAGTAGTTAATGCCATCAATAACTAAACCAACCGAAGGATTTATGGGGTCAACAAACTGTGAACGTAGTCCTACGCCACGAATTTGAATATAACGACCGCGAGAAGCCCCAGAAGCAAAATTAATATTGGCAGTACTCCCAAGCATTTCATCTAGGTAGGTTGCACCTCGTAAATTAACTTCATCTTCGCTAAATAAGCTGGCGCTAGCACTTAAGGTTTGAATGCTTTCTCGTTGAAAATCACCAGTAACAACAATGCGTTCTAGATCTGTATCGTCAGCGTTGGCGGTAACTGATGCACCAAACAGTGGTAATAATGCGGCGGTAATTAAAGACAAACGTAAGTTCATTAGGTTACTTAACTCCATTTTAGGGACTTGCATGGTAGCAATTATTTCAGTACATGTGCTATAAACGCGGCAATTATACGTTAAATAATTTGGATTACGAATATGACCTTTACAGTAGACTTTAAAGTGCGAGACTACGAATGCGACCTACAAGGCATTGTAAATAATAGTGTGTATTTTAATTACTTAGAGCATGCGCGCCATGAATTTTTGCATGCACATGGGGTTGATTTTGCTCAGCTTGCCAAAGATAAAATTAACCTGGTCGTGATGCGCAGCGAAATGGATTATAAACAGTCATTATTACCGGGCGATGAATTTTATGTAGCTGTAGAGCCACAACGTATTAGCCGACTTAAATTTGCTTTTAAACAAACCCTGATCCGTAAACACGATGAAAGAATAATGCTTAATGCATTGGTAATCGGCACAGCTTTAAATGAAAAAGGTCGGCCATTTTTACCAGCGCAAATAGATAATTTATTTAAAACGGATTCTGATTGAAGTACCCCCAGATAAATCAAGGGGATTCTTGTCGTCAACGGTTTAAGCATTGTGATACTAGATCACTTTAGACTTCTAAAACCTCTTACAAGCATTTAATGTGTCGGTACTACCTACCGCCACAAATTATTTAAGCTATTAGCCTTAATCCCTCATTATGAATATTAATAGCAGCATTATGATCTCTATCGTGGATAGCTCCACATTCACAAGACCACGTTCTTATAGCTAATGACCATTTACCAGAATACAGCGAACCGCACTCATTACACATTTTACTTGATGGAAACCACTGGCTAATAGCTGACACTTTACGGCCATACCAATCGGCTTTATATTCTAACTGTCTTACTATTTCACCAAAATTAGCATCGTGGATATGCTTAGGTAGCTTACGGTTCTTAACCATGTTTTTGACTTTCAATGACTCGATCCCTATCACTTGGTTTTCGTTTATAAGTTTCGTTGTCATTTTTTGGGTAAAGTCTTTGCGTGAGTTTGCTATCTTTTCGTGAATTCGAGCAACAACACGTTTTTGCTTGTTGAAGTTGTTGGAGCCTTTTTTCTTCTTGGCTAGTTTACGTTGTGCTTTGGCTAGCTTGCTAGCGTACTTGTTTGTTAATCGTGGATTATTGAACTTAGTGCCATCCGAACAGATAGCAAGATCTTTAATACCAACGTCTACGCCTACCGTTTTATTCGCTACTGGTCGTTTTTTAATATCTTCTTTAACTAAGATACTAATGAAGTACTTACCTGATTTAGTTTTAGATACAGTCAGCGAGCTAGGCTTACCAGTAAATGAGCGTGACCACTTAATTTTTAATGGCTGCTTCATCTTCGCAAGTGTTAACGATTGCTTATCAGCCTCCCACTTAAAGCCGTTACTCATATAGCTTACTGATTGATTACCATGTTTATTTTTAAACTTAGGGTAGCCAAAGCCAGACTTAAAGAATGATTTAAAGCCTTTATCTAGGTGCTTTAATGCTTGCTGCAATGGCACACTTGAAACATCTTTCAACCATGCAAAATCAGGGTTCTTTTTAAGCTGAGTGAGGTTTTTACTCCAATCGTTATAATTGGTTTTATTACCTAAGTCGTATTGCTCTTTAGAGTAACCAAGTGCTGAATTATAAGCGAAACGAACACAGCCAAATGTATGAGTAAGCATTAGCGCCTGTTCATTATTTGGGTAAACTCTGTATTTGTATGCTATTAAAATCACTTGGTCTTACTCCTTGCTTTCTCTTATTATATATACCTAAGTATGACAATCAACTATTGGTCCATTATAATTATGACGCATAAGAATGAGGCAGAAGTAAGAAAAGGTCGGCACTGTGTTAGCGCATTACATGCACATTTAGTATTCGTGACAAAATACAGGCGCAAGGTGTTTAATGATGTAATTTTAAATCGGCTAGAGGCGATACTATTAGATGTGTGTAAAGATTTTGAAGTTGATTTAGTCGAATTTAACGGTGAGCAAGATCACGTTCATTTGTTAATTGAATACCCTCCTAAAGTACAATTAAGTAAATTAATTAATTCGCTTAAAGGTGTTAGCTCAAGACTAATGAGGAAAGAGTTTACAGAAATACACCGCAACTTATGGAACGGTGCGCTTTGGTCGCCTAGCTACTTTGCTGGATCTTGCGGTGGCGCGTCATTGGACGTATTAACAGCCTATATAGAACAACAAAATAGACCTAAGTAATGTTAATGCTACGCATTAAAGGCTTACATCCCCGATATAAATGACGGGGTTTTTCATCAGGAACGATAAAATTTACACTTTAAACATGTATTTTTAACGGATTAACTTGTTAAAAATTGTTATTATTACAGTAATTAGACAAATAATTAGTAATAACATGAAATTAGCAGCAATACCCATGCTTATAATCGGTTTATGTGTTGGTTGTGCATCAACGCAAACGGTTACCTCAGAGCAGCTTAAACATACTCAATGGCAGTTATCACGTATTGATGGCCTAGCTATTCCGCCTTCGTTTAATGCGTCGGTGGGTTTTATTGAAGCACTGCAAGTCAATGGTTTTGCTGGCTGCAATAAATTTTTTGGTGAAGGTGAGCTGGACGATAGCAGCTTAACAGTTAACAAAATAGGGATGACCCGTAAGTCGTGTGGCCAACAACTTGATAAGTTTGAGCAGCAGTTACTACACGCACTGCAACAAGGTGCGCAGCTTAAAATGCAAGACCAGCAATTGGTGATGCAGGGCGAGAAAACATTTGTATTTATTGCTAAATAAAAAACGCCCTCTTGCAGGCGATTTTTAACTGGCGTACACTCAACGCTGATTTGCTAGATACTATTCGCAAATTAATAAATTACAAATACCAATTTGATACCCAAACAACTTAGCATTGCAGCTGCAGTTATAAGTGGCAAAGGTATATTTAATAATTGGTATTAATACTTGTCGGAGTGCCTAACTAAATAATTAGTTAAGGCTGAGATCGCGAAAGCGGGATCCGTGAACCTGATCAGGCTAATACCTGCGTAGGGAACAAGCTGCCTAAAATAGGACGCTTGTGCGTCTTTTTTTAGGCGTACAAGTTATACCATCCGGTATTAAGTTCTGTTGGCTGCCAAGATTGGCTGTGACAGTAAACTGCTTAACCAATCTACGATCCAATGAGGCATTTTGCCTTCTCAATTCTTCGCACAAGACAACCCATAAACTATGAGGTAAGTCATGTCGAATACTGCAAAAAAATCATCGCGTCGTGAAACGCGAGCCGCTGCATCTGAATATATTTATAACTTAACGGGACAACCGTTTCCTAATTCGCACAAAGTGTATGTTGAGGGTACGCAAAACAACATTCGTGTAGGAATGCGTGAAATAACCCTAAGCGATACTTATATAGGCGGCAGTGATGAAAATCCAGTGTATGAGCCAAACGAGCCGCTACGTGTTTACGACACATCAGGCCCGTATACCGATCCAAACTTTAAGCTTGATGTACGCCAAGGCTTAGCAAAGTTTCGTGAGCAATGGATTGAAAGTCGCGGTGATACCGAGTTACTTGAATCCGTTACTTCACGTTTTACGCAACAACGTATGGCTGATGAAGGGCTTGATCATCTTCGTTTTGAGCATTTACCAAAAATACGCCGCGGTAAAGCGGGTAAAAATGTCACGCAAATGCATTACGCTCGCCAAGGCATTATTACCCCTGAAATGGAATACGTAGCGATACGCGAAAACATGGGTCGCAAAAAAATTCATGCTGAACTATTAGCCGCGCAGCATAAAGGTGAGTCATTTGGGGCCAGTATTCCTGATTTTATTACGCCTGAATTTGTACGCGACGAAATTGCGCGTGGCCGCGCTATATTACCCAACAATATTAACCACCCCGAAACCGAACCTATGATTGTAGGGCGTAACTTTTTGGTAAAAGTAAACGCTAATATAGGTAATTCGTCGGTAAGCTCATCGATTGAAGAAGAAGTAGAAAAAATGGTGTGGTCTACTCGCTGGGGCGCCGATACCGTTATGGATTTATCAACTGGGCGTTATATTCATGAAACTCGCGAATGGGTAGTACGTAACTCGCCTGTACCTATTGGCACAGTTCCTATTTATCAAGCGCTGGAAAAAGTAAACGGCGTAGCGGAGGACTTAACCTGGGAGATTTTTCGCGATACGTTAATAGAGCAAGCTGAACAAGGCGTCGATTACTTTACTATTCATGCAGGTGTGCTACTGCGTTACGTACCAATGACCGCAAAACGAGTAACCGGTATTGTGTCGCGCGGTGGCTCTATTATGGCAAAGTGGTGTTTAGCGCACCATAAAGAAAACTTTTTATACACCCACTTTGAAGATATTTGCGAAATTTTAAAGCAATACGATATTTGTTTTTCGCTTGGCGATGGCCTGCGCCCAGGCTCGATTGCTGATGCCAACGATGAAGCTCAGTTTAGCGAATTGCGCACCCTAGGTGAGTTGACTAAGTTAGCCTGGAAACACGATGTACAAGTATTTATAGAAGGCCCCGGGCATGTGCCAATGCATATGATTAAGGCCAATATGGATGAGCAACTTAAACATTGCGACGAAGCACCGTTTTACACTTTAGGCCCGTTAACTACTGATATTGCACCTGGGTATGACCATATCACCTCAGGTATTGGTGCGGCTCAAATAGCATGGTACGGCTGCGCTATGCTGTGTTACGTAACACCTAAAGAGCATTTAGGTTTGCCAAATAAGGAAGACGTAAAAGAAGGTTTAATTACCTATAAAATTGCTGCCCATGCCGCCGATTTAGCAAAAGGTCACCCCGGTGCGCAAGAGCGTGATAATGCCCTATCAAAAGCGCGCTTTGAGTTTAGATGGCATGACCAATTTAATATTGGTTTAGACCCTGAGCGTGCCCGCGAATATCACGATGAAACACTCCCGCAAGAGTCGGGTAAAGTAGCGCATTTTTGCTCTATGTGTGGCCCTAAGTTTTGCTCAATGAAAATCAGTCAAGAAGTACGCGAATATGCAAAAGATTTAGAAGCGCGTGGCATTGCCCCTGCTAATGCTGCAGATACGATTACAATAAAAATGATTGATGTAGAAGCACAAATGAAAGCTAAGTCGGACGAGTTTAAAAAAACCGGATCAGAAATATATCATAAAGCGATATAAATCAGCTTAAGGTATTGGGCTGCGGGCAGCGAGGGCTCGCAGCTAAAAGGAACTTTTATGTTTTACAATATAGCGGTAGTGGGGTTTGGTTTAACCGGTAGGTTGGCGGCGCTTGAGCTGAGTAAGCAACACCGAGTTACTGTATTTGAGGCAGATGATGAGCACTCTCAAAACAGCGCAGGCAAGGTGGCTGCGGCTATGCTTGCTCCTCTTGCTGAGTCGGTATTGTGCGAGGCTGATTTAGCTTTAATGGGGCTTGATTCTATAAAGCGTTGGCCTGGGATTATTGATGAGCTTGATAGTGAGGTTTTTTTTCAGCAGCAGGGCACATTAGTTGTCGCGCATCAGCAAGATAAAGGCGATTTACAAAGCTTTGCTCAGCGGCTAAAACCGTTAGCTAATTATACCGGGGAGTCGGTGAATTCCCAGCAAATTGAAATGTTAGAGCCTGAGCTTGCTAATCGTTTTAGTCAGGGATTATTTTTACCCTGTGACGGGCAAATAGATAATCAGGCATTTTATCAAGCCAGCTTTACACAACTTAATAAACGCAAAGTAAAGTTTGTATTTAATCAACGGGTAACGATTAACGATAATAAAATTAATAACCGAGAGTTTGATTATATTATTGATTGCCGAGGGCTCGGCGCAAAAGATGACAAGCCTCTGCGGGGCGTGCGTGGAGAAGTAGCTAGGTTATACGCGCCAGAGGTGAGTTTAACGCGACCCGTGCGCTTAATGCATCCGCGTTACCCCATTTATATAGCGCCTAAACCCAATAATGAATATGTAATTGGCGCGACTGAAATAGAGTCGCAAGATACAGGCCCAGCCACAGTGCGCTCTGCTTTAGAGTTACTTTCGGCGGCTTATACGGTGCACAGCGGTTTTGCCGAAGCGCGGCTATTAAATATTCAAACAGGGTTACGCCCGGCATTTTGCGATAACCGCCCACAAGTAACACACGTTGGGCGAGTTATTAGTATTAATGGCTTATATCGTCATGGTTACATGTTAGCGCCAAGTTTAGTGGCAAATGCCCTTTTATGCATAGAGTGAAAATTAAATGAACATAACAATTAATGGTGAGTTAATAGCTATTAGCAGTAATAAGCTCATTAACTGTTTGCAAGATTTTGGTGGTGTTGCACCATTTGCGGTGGCGATTAATGGTGAGTTTATACCGCAAAGCCAGCATAGCGATTATCAATTAACTGAGGGTGATAGTATTGAGCTGCTCTCGCCGATTCAGGGCGGATAACAGCTATGCTAAATAATGACTATTTAACTATTTATGGTGAGCAAATAAAAAGCCGATTACTAATAGGCTCGGCGCTTTACCCGTCGCCTGCAGTGATGAATGAATCGATTGTTGCATCGGGCGCTGAAATAGTCACGGTGTCGCTTAGGCGTCAGCAAAGTGCGGCTGCGGGTGATGATTTTTGGCAGTTAATAAAAAATACTGGGCTTAAAATTTTACCAAATACAGCAGGGTGTCATAGTGTTAAAGAGGCCATTACGCTTGCTAAAATGTGCCGTGAAGTGTTTGCTACCGATTGGATTAAGCTTGAACTGATAGGGGACGATTACAACTTGCAGCCCGATCCGTTTGCACTGTTAGAAGCAACTAAAATACTGATCGACGATGGCTTTAAAGTACTGCCATATTGCACAGACGATTTAGTGCTGTGCCAGCGTTTAAATGCTTTAGGCTGTGAAGTATTAATGCCATGGGGTGCACCCATTGGTACAGGTAAAGGCTTGTTAAACAGTTATAATTTAAAAACAATCAGAGAGCGCTTACCTGAGGCAACGTTAATAGTGGATGCTGGTTTAGGTTTGCCCTCGCATGCCTGCCAAGCACTTGAACTAGGGTATGATGCAGTATTATTAAATTCGGCGATTGCCGGAGCGGGTTGCCCTATAACCATGAGCCGAGCATTTAAAGCCGCGGTAGAGGCTGGACGTTTTGCATATAACGCCAAAGCAATGCCTGAAAAAGACGTTGCAGCCCCTTCAACCCCGACTATGGGTATGCCATTTTGGCATCAAGAATAAGTGAGACGAATATGAATAACGTAGTATGGACAATCGCCGGCTCAGACTCGGGCGGTGGCGCAGGTATTCAAGCCGATATAAAAGCAATGCAAAGTTTTGGTGTGCATGGGTGCACTGCTATTACAGCACTGACTGCGCAAAATAGTTTAGGTGTTGAGGCAATTAATGCCGTATCAACCGATATTATTGAATCGCAGCTTTTAGCGCTCGAAAAAGATATGAAAGCCAAAGTAATTAAAATAGGCATGCTGGCAAATGTGCAGCAAATTCAATTGATCAGTGAACATATAAGCCATTACAAAGCCAAATGGCCAGTGCCGCCTGTTATTGTTTACGACCCAGTAGCTATTGCTACTAGCGGCGATTTATTAACAGAGGAAGACACAGTTAGTGCGATTAAAGAATGCTTATTGCCGCTGGTGGATGTAATAACCCCAAATACGCACGAAACTCAGTTATTAACTGGCGTGTACTTAATTGGCCCCGCGGCAATAAAAGAAGCTGCCAATAAGTTATTAAGCTGGGGCGCAAAAGCCGTGGTTATAAAAGGCGGACATTGGGATTATCCAAGCGGCTACTGTATAGATTACTGCATAAATAATTTCACTCAAAAAGGCGAAGAATACTGGCTGGGAAATGAAAAAATTCAAACGCCACATAACCATGGTACAGGCTGCAGTATGGCCTCGGTTATTGCTGCTTGCTTAGCAAAAGACTACCCGTTAAAAGATGCGTTTATTTTAGCTAAAGCTTATATTAATCAAGGGTTGAAAGTAGCGGTGCGCTACGGAGAAGGAATTGGCCCAGTTGCACAAACCTCATTTCCAACCAACTTAGGTGATTACCCACAAGTAATAGAAGCGGGCAGTTGGTTAGGCGATGAACTCGATTTTGACGTTCCGCTTGATTTTAATATGGCTGCAGATTTTGCACCCTGCGAAATTAAATCATTAGGTTTATACGCAGTGGTTGATAGTGTTGACTGGCTAGAAAAGTGCTTACAACAGGGCGTTAAAACTGCGCAGTTACGAGTTAAAAATAAAGACGATGCACAACTTGACGAATTAGTGGCAAAAGCGGTGGCACTGGGAGAGCAATATAATGCGCAGGTATTTATAAACGACTATTGGCAACTTGCAATTAAGCATGGTGCATATGGTGTGCATTTAGGCCAACAAGATCTAGAAAGCACTAATTTAGCGGCGATTAAAAATGCAGGACTTAGGCTGGGGCTTTCTACTCATGGCTTCTATGAAATGCTCCGCGCACATAATTACCGGCCAAGTTATTTGGCATTTGGCGCTATTTATCCTACCACTACCAAAGATATGACAGGGCAAATACAGGGACTAGAAAAGTTATTTAAATTTGTCCCCTTAATGCAAAGCTACCCAACAGTGGCAATTGGCGGTATAGATTTAAAGCGTGCCAGCCAAGTTGCCAAAACAGGCGTTGGTAGTGTGGCTGTGGTACGTGCAATTAGCGAAGCTGATGATTATGTGCAGGCAATAAGTGCGTTGCAAGCGGCAATAAATTAAATGGGCCAGGTTAATAGCCAAATGAATGAACTTAGCGATAAAGAAATGCTGCGCTATAGTCGCCATATATTGCTTAAAGAAGTGGGACTTGCAGGACAGTTAAAGCTTAAGTCGGCAAGTGTTGCAGTAGTAGGTGCGGGTGGCTTAGGCAGCCCCGCATTGCTGTATTTAGCTGCTGCGGGTATTGGTAAGCTTATTTTAATTGATGATGATGCGGTTGAGCTTTCGAACTTACAGCGCCAAGTGCTTTATAAAGTAAATCACTTAGGGCAAAAAAAGGTGGTTGCAGCAGGTAAAGTGCTTGCAAGTCTGAATAACCAAATCACTATAATTACTCACGCTGAAAAGCTTACTCAAGATAATAGCGCAGCATTACTCAATAATGCGGATATTGTGTTGGATTGCAGTGATAACTTTACCACTCGTTACAGTGTTAATCGCTTTTGTGTACAGCATAAAACCCCATTAATCTCCGGTGCGGCACTGGCAACAAAAGGGCAGCTGATTAGCTTAGACTTAAGAAATGCTAATAGCCCGTGTTATGGCTGTATTTTTCCACAAAGCGATATTGCGCCGCTTATCAATTGTGATAACGCCGGAGTAATTAGTCCGCTGTTAGGTATTATCGGCTCAATGCAGGCGCAGCTGACACTCAATATGTTATTAGGTCATTCTAGCGATTGTGTGTTTATGAGTATTAATGCACTCACTTTGCAGCAGCAACAATTTAAAGTGGTGAAAGATATCGACTGTAAGGAGTGTAGGTAAAGCCACGGTTTCAGGTGTTAGGTATCAGGCAGAGATCAGCCAAACTCGGTATTTAAGCAAACTGTAGGCGAGTTATTTTCCACCGCGATTGAATTTATAAACTCACTGAAAAATAAAAACCCCGCGTTTATTACCATAAACGCGGAGTTTTTTTACCTGATATCTATATCTTAATCATCAATTTTGGCAAACGGGGTGCCTAAGCGGGTCACTGTTTCAGGAAGTTGATCATCAAGAATATCCGCTTTGTCGTCGCCCCAAGCAAGTACCACGGTAGAGCCAAGTTTAAAGCGGCCCATTTCTTCACCTTTTTTGAGGCTAATAGCGTTTTCGCCCTTGGTTGGGTAGTTCCAGCTAAATACATCGCTACCAGCTGGTGGTGTTACTGTACCCGCCCAAATAGTTTCAATGCTGGCAACAATAGTTGCGCCAACCAGTACCATAGCAAGTGGACCTATTTCAGTTTCAAAAATAGCAACCACACGTTCGTTACGTGCAAACAAGTTAGGCACGTTTTGCGCAGTCAGCGGATTTACTGAAAATAAATCGCCTGGTACGTAAATCATTTTACTTAATGTGCCATCAATTGGCATATGAATACGGTGGTAGTCTTTTGGCGCTAAATAAATAGTTGCAAACTTACCGCCTAAAAATGGGGTTGTATCGTCTTTATTACCACCAAGTAGTGCTTGTAGGCTGTAATCGTGACCTTTAGCTTGAATTAGTTGGCCGTCAACAATATCGCCTAATTGGCTAATTGCGCCATCTACTGGATGAATAATAATATCGCTGTCTGCAACTATTGGGCGTGCGCCATCTTTTAACGGGCGGGTGAAAAACTCGTTAAAGCTTTCATAATAAGCAGGATCTGAGTGTTTAGCTTCACTCATATCTACTTTGTATTGCTTAATAAACAGTTTAATTAACGTGGTTGTTAACATACCCGCTTTAGCAGCGGCTAGTTTTCCTACTACGCGTGAAATAAAGTGTTTTGGCATTGCGTACTGCATTGCGATTTTAAATTTATCTAAACTCACTGGTTGTTTCCTAAATTATACGCGAGGCGCGCGAGAGCCTGCACGGCCATCGGCCATTGTTTCTAAAATTCTGTGGTAGCTGTCAAAGCGCAATTGCGAAATTTTGCCATCAGCTACGGCTTCTTTAATTATACAGCCCGGATCGTTTAAATGTTTACAGTCTCTAAATCGACACCCGCCTATAAATTCTCTAAATTCTTTAAAGCACCAAGTTACACGATCAACTTCTAAGTGCCATAAACCAAATTCACGTATACCTGGTGAATCTATTAAGTTACCGCCGCTTGGTAAATGATGTAGGCGAGATACCGTGGTGGTATGTTGGCCTAAACCACTGTTTTCAGAAACTTCTTTAGTTAGAATTTCAGCATCTGGAAGTACGGTATTAACTAAAGTAGATTTACCTACGCCACTTTGACCAACAAAAATATTGTTTTTACCAACGAGTACATCTTTTAATTCGTCAATACCATCGGTACTTATATTACTAACCAATAAAACTTTGTAGTCGAGCTTGCGGTATACATCGAGTACTTTTTGTATTTCACTAAGACCTTGCGCATCGATTAAATCTATTTTATTTAGTACTAAAATAGGCTCTATACCCATATCTTCGCAGGCTATTAAATAACGGTCGATAATACTTGGGGTAAATTCGGGTAATACTGCTGACACCATTAATATTTGGTCAATATTAGCAGCTATTACTTTTACACCGTCGTAAAAATCAGGGCGAGTAAGTTGTGACCGACGCTCTTGCGTTGCTTCAATTACACCAGCTAAATCGCCTTCGCTTACTTTAGCGCGACGAAACAGTACTTCATCCCCACACACTAAATTAGACACAGTGCGGCGTATATTACAGCGTAGTACTTCGCCGCTTTCAACTTCCACATCGGCATGTTGACCAAAACGACTGATCACAATAGCGCTTTCTACTTGGCCTAAATTATCGGTTTGCCATTCTTGCGCACCTTTTTTAGCAGGCCTTGCATCAGCACTGCTTATACGCTTTTGATGATTAGCCTTGATCTGACGAGACTGGCCTTTACTTAATTTTTTTTGTTTTGCCACAGGAGGCCTATAACCTTAGTTAAATGTCGACTTAGCTAAAAAATGCTTTAGCTCGACGTATGATGCTAATATGATATATCGAAATGCGCTGGATCTAAAGGAAAGCACCGCTTAGGTAATTATGAATATTAATAAATCAAACTTAATTTGGCTCGATCTTGAAATGACCGGACTCGAACCAGAGACCGATAAAATACTCGAAATTGCGACCGTTGTCACTGATGCTGATTTGAATATATTAGCTGAAGGGCCAACTATTGCCATTCATCAAAGTAATGAGTTGCTTGATAATATGGATGAGTGGTGTACCACTCAGCATGGAAAATCGGGTTTAACAGCACGCTGCAAGGCAAGTACTTACGACGAAGCCTACGCGGTTGAGCAAACAATAGCCTTTTTAAAACAATGGGTACCTGCAGGTGCATCACCGATGTGTGGTAACTCAATAGGGCAAGATCGTCGCTTTATGAATAAATACATGCGCGAATTGGAAGACTTTTTTCACTATCGTAATCTAGATGTAAGCACAATTAAAGAGCTAGCGCGTCGCTGGAAACCAGAGGTACTTGCACAAGTGAATAAAAAAGGCTCACATCTTGCGCTAGACGATATTAAAGATTCGATTATGGAATTAAAGGTCTATAGAGAAAAATTCTTTAATTTATAAAAAACACTTGCAAACACACTGTATTATTGTAGAATCCTGCCCCGCTCAAGACGATAACCCACGCGGGGTTAGTGTGTTTGAGTTGTATAAATATAAAGCAGGACTAGCTCAGTTGCTAGAATGTTGAACGCGACTTGTCGCGCACCAACGTAAAATAACTAAAGAAATAAAAATGCGGCACTAGCTCAGTTGGTAGAGCGCGACCTTGCCAAGGTCGAGGTCACGAGTTCGAGCCTCGTGTGCCGCTCCAATTTCTAACCAAAAGAAATTGAAGTTATTTATATAACTAGAAGTAAAAATGCGGTACTAGCTCAGTTGCTTGAATGTTGAACGCGACCTGTCGCGCACCAACGGACGAATTACTGACTACTTTATAATGCGGCACTAGCTCAGTTGGTAGAGCGCGACCTTGCCAAGGTCGAGGTCACGAGTTCGAGCCTCGTGTGCCGCTCCAATTTCTAACCAAAAGAAATTGCAGTGTTGAATAAAAATGCGGTACTAGTTCAGTTGCCAGAATGTTGAACGCGATTTGTCGCGCACCAACGGACGAATTACTAACTACTTTATAATGCGGTACTAGCTCAGTTGGTAGAGCGCGACCTTGCCAAGGTCGAGGTCACGAGTTCGAGCCTCGTGTACCGCTCCAATCTTTTATATCTATTAAAAATATCCCTAAATAAAAAGCCATAAAAAATTCTTATTTTAAATACAATCTTTCTCTATCTGATTTCATATGCAGTGAACTATCCAGCGACTGAAGAACACTAGGTTTTCTCGCTATGCATTCGATAAAAATTGCGTTAAAGCCTTTAGTAATTAGCAACGATAGTTACTCGCGAAGGGCAAGTTCTTTACCAATAAAGTGATGTGTTTTTACTGTGATAATTAATGGGTATGCGGCGGGAGTGAGGTTTAAGCTTTGATGAGGCGACTTGTTAAAACAACTCGCCCTGAATGGTTGCTACAATTCGCCTAGTACCACCGCGGTCTCGATGTTCACCTAAATAAACACCTTGCCATGTACCTAAAGCTAAATAGCCATTTGTAATAGGGATGCTTAACTCACAGCCTAAAATACTGGTTTTTATATGAGCTGGCATGTCGTCGTCACCTTCATAATCGTGACGATAATAGGGTTGGCACTGCGGAACAAATTCATTAAAGTGGCTCTCCATATCCATACGTACAGTAGGGTCGGCATTTTCATTAATGGTTAGGCTAGCTGAAGTGTGTTGAATAAATAAGTGCAGTAAACCCACTTTGTAATTTGTGAGTTCGGGGATTTGAATGAGTATTTCGTTATCAATTAAATGAAAACCTCGGATACGAGGTTTTAAAGTAATGACTTTTTGTTGCCAACTCATAACTTATCGAAACTCACTTCAATATTGGCGTTACCCGCATCGCAGGTAAATGGCATAAGTATTTTTTTACCTTGGCTTTTATGGGTAATTGTATGGTCTTTACCAGATACAACTATTGGAGTTGCCATATCAAAGTCGAAACCTTTTTGACCCAATAAGTTTTTAGCGCCACCTGTAACCATATTAGTAATTTCGCCTACCATATCGGTTACTTCTTCATTTATACTATCCGGACGTTCGCCAAGCATACGCTCCATGATAGTTAGTGCTAACTGCTCATCAAAAGTTATTGAAAAAGAGCCTCGTGTTTGCGGACCAACCATTCCGATCAGGCCTGATACATCACCACAAGCTTTCTCATCAGTTTTAATGCGTGGCTTACCTGGCTTTAATTGTGTTTGAGCCATTGTACTTAATACATTGATCAAAGAAGATAAAAAAGGGTTGATGAACTCTACATTCATATAAATTACTCTTAAATTGGTGCTAAAAAATAGCTATATAAAATATTTATATCGCTACTAAAACTATGCAGCTCTGCAAGACTCACACCTTCCATGTGCTTCTATTGTTTGCGCCGATACAACAAACCCACCTTCCGCAGCTAAACTATTTAGCTCATGCGAAATAACGGTTGAATGCAGTTCTTTAACAAATCCACAGGTATCGCAAATTAATAACTGTACAGGATGAATATGATCAAAATGATGGCACAACATAAATGCATTGGTGCTTTCAATTTTATGAATAAAACCAAGCTCAGCCAAAAAATCTAATGCACGGTATATCGTGGCAGGTTTAGCGCCAGTTTCTGTTACTTTTAATTGCTCGAGCAAATCATACGCGCCCACACCACCTTGCGCACTTGCAAGTAAACGAAATACCTTTTCACGGATAGGTGTAAATCGCGCACCACGGTTGTCACATACTTGTTTTGCTTTACTTACGAGTGATTCTATATTCATCGTTCTCTTATCCTTATGCTACCTTGATATAATATCACACTGTATTTAAGTTGCAGTGTTTAAATTAAACGCGTTTGTTAAAGCTATTCACTAAGGCGTGTTTATCTTTAGAGGTTAAATTAATAGTAGCGAGTTTGGTGTTAGGGAGGGCAGTACTTATTATATAGTGTCGCTATTTTCCATTAATAAGCGATAACGCTTGTTTGGATATTTGCTTGTAGTAAATGAGCAAGTAAATAATACCTATGTAGTAGCTTCAGTACTATATAGTAAAATAATGAAGGCCATTAGTTTTAAACTACATTAAAAGTACATTGGCTTTCTCTAATCTCTAATTACTCAGGTTATTAGTTATAAAGAATTGCATGACTTTTAGTTTTGTTTACTATTTGTGCATGCTTAATATGCGTAGCGTAATAAGCACACTTTATATTACTCAAACAATCGAGTGGTGCTTAAATTATGCACTGCTCAATACCTGCTTAGAATGTAAAACCAAGTCGAGTTACCCAAAATGCAGATGGTTTAGTATTGTTTTTAATCGTTTGGTTTAAATATCAAGCGAACAGCATTTTATTTTAAGTTTTCTTTAAAAAACGCTTGCGTAAAACTGGCTGCGCCCTATAATGCGACCCCACTGAGACGGCA
>NZ_JADYXG010000015.1:0-99830 GCF_015864415.1 Pseudoalteromonas sp. SCQQ13
ACTAGCTCAAGTAGCTCTTCGTCATCAACCATGTCACATTTGTTCATGAACACGATGATGTAAGGAACGCCAACTTGACGAGAAAGTAGGATGTGCTCACGCGTTTGTGGCATAGGGCCATCAGTCGCAGCAACTACTAAGATAGCGCCATCCATTTGAGCAGCACCAGTGATCATGTTTTTAACATAATCGGCGTGACCAGGACAATCTACGTGTGCGTAGTGACGTGTAGGTGTATCGTATTCAACGTGAGACGTTGAAATAGTGATACCACGTTCGCGCTCTTCTGGAGCGTTATCGATTGATGCGAAATCTTTAGCAACACCGCCGTATACTTTTGCAAGTACGTTAGTGATTGCTGCAGTTAGTGTAGTTTTACCGTGGTCAACGTGGCCGATTGTACCTACGTTTACATGCGGTTTTACGCGTTCAAACTTTGCTTTTGCCATCTTAAAAAATTCCTATAAAGAAATTAAAGTCTAACTCACTATTGAGTTAAACAAGCTAAAAATCATATTACAGCGCGAGCTGAAATTATTGTCTCTGCAACATGTTTCGATGCTTCGGCGTACTTCAAAAACTCCATAGAGTATGAAGCACGACCCTGTGTTGCAGATCGTAAGTCAGTAGCATAACCAAACATTTCAGAAAGGGGAACCTGTGCATTAATTTGCTTCAGTCCACCTAATGCATCTTCCATGCCTTCGATCATGCCGCGGCGACGGTTTAAGTCACCAACTACATCACCCATGTTTGCTTCAGGAGTGAGTACTTCAACCTTCATTACTGGCTCTAAAAGTACCGGGCTCGCTTGCAGCGCGCCTTGCTTCATTGCCAATGAACCTGCTATTTTAAATGCCATTTCATTCGAGTCTACATCATGGAATGAACCATCATATAAAGTCGCTTTAACGCCAAGTAATGGGTAGCCTGCCAGCACACCTTGAGACATTTGCTCTTGGATGCCTTTGTCTACCGCAGGGACGTATTCTTTGGGAATAGAACCACCTACAGTTTCGTTAACGAACTCGTAAATTGGTGCTTCGTCATCCGTAATATCCATCGGTTCAAGTTTAAGCCAGACGTGACCATATTGACCACGACCACCTGATTGACGTATAAACTTACCTTCAACTTTAACAGTTGAACGGATAGCTTCTCGGTATGCAACCTGCGGCTTACCAACGTTACATTCAACACTGAATTCACGTTTCATACGTTCGACGAGGATATCGAGGTGAAGTTCACCCATGCCAGATATTATAATCTGACCCGATTCTTCGTCGGTTTGTACACGAAAAGATGGATCTTCAGCCGCTAGTTTACCCAGCGCGATCCCCATCTTATCTTGGTCAGCGATTGTGCGAGGCTCAACCGCAACAGAGATTACTGGTTCAGGAAATTCCATACGCTCAAGCGTAATAATGGATTTCGGATCACACAGTGTTTCACCTGTTGTTACGTCTTTGAGACCAATAGCCGCCGCGATGTCGCCTGCGAAGACTTCTTTGATCTCTTCACGTGAGTTTGAATGCATCTGTACGATACGACCAAGACGCTCACGCTTACTTTTAACTGGGTTGTATACCGCGTCACCCTGTTTAACAGTACCAGAGTAAACACGGAAAAAAGTTAAGGTGCCAACAAACGGGTCCGTTGCAATTTTAAATGCAAGTGCAGCAAACGGCGCTTTATCATCAGCAGGACGCTCTTCTTCGGTACCATCTTCTAGGATACCTTGAATTTGTTTCACTTGCGTAGGAGCAGGCATGTATTCAACAACGCAATCAAGCACTGCTTGAACACCTTTGTTTTTAAATGCGCTACCACACGTCATAGGAACAATGTCGTTTGCTAATGTACGTTGGCGTAAAGCTTCTTTTATTTCGGCTTCACTTAACTCTTCACCCTCTAAGTATTTATCCATTAGTTCTTCAGTAGCTTCAGCAGCACTTTCAACTAAATGAGAGCGCCATTCATCGGCTAATTCCTGAAGTTCTGCCGGTATTGCCTCATAAGTGAAAGTCATTCCCTGGTCCGCTTCGTTCCAGTTAATAGCTTTCATCTTAATCAGGTCAATAACACCTTTAAAGCCGTCTTCAGCGCCTATTGGCAACTGAATTGGAACAGGCGTTGCTCCAAGACGAGATTTCACCTGGTCAACAACTGCAAAGAAGTCAGCGCCTGTGCGATCCATTTTGTTTACGAAGATCATTCTTGGAACTTCGTATTTGTTCGCTTGACGCCAAACTGTCTCAGTTTGCGGCTGTACACCAGATGAAGCACAAAGAACAACTACCGCACCATCTAATACGCGTAAAGAACGCTCTACTTCGATAGTGAAATCAACGTGTCCTGGAGTATCAATAATATTGATACGATGAGCGTCAAATTGAGCGTCCATCCCTTTCCAGAAACACGTAGTTGCAGCAGAAGTGATTGTGATACCACGCTCTTGTTCCTGCTCCATCCAGTCCATAGTTGCAGCACCATCATGCGTTTCACCGATCTTATGAGAAAGACCCGTGTAAAACAGAATACGTTCTGTTGTGGTGGTTTTGCCTGCATCTACGTGAGCGCAAATACCGATATTACGATAGCGCTCAAGTGGAGTTGTACGTGCCATAAAATCCTCTTAAAGGTTAAGGGCAGATTACCAACGGTAATGAGCGAATGCTTTATTCGCTTCAGCCATACGGTGAACGTCTTCACGTTTCTTAACCGCAGTGCCTTTGTTGTCAGCAGCGTCAACGATTTCTTGAGCTAAACGTAAGCCCATAGATTTTTCGCCACGCTTACGAGCAGCGTCTACTAACCAACGCATACCTAATGCGTTACGACGAACTGGACGTACTTCAACTGGTACTTGGTAAGTTGAACCACCAACACGGCGAGATTTAACTTCTACCTGTGGGCGGATATTATCAAGTGCCGTTTCAAAGATTTCTAGGTGCGACTTGCCTGATTTCTCAGCAGCCACATTTAGCGCACCATAAACGATTTTTTCAGCAGTAGATTTCTTGCCATCTAACATTACGATGTTTACGAATTTCGCAAGAAGCTCCGATCCGAACTTAGGATCTGGAAGAATTTTACGTTGACCTATTACGCGTCTTCTAGGCATTTTGTATCTCCGGTTTATTCAGGTTTGCTCTTATCGAGTCAATAACCCAAAACAATAATTAAAAATATTTAGTGCTTGGCCTTACTAACGGAGAACTATTAGCCTTTAGGGCGTTTAGTACCGTATTTAGAACGAGCTTGGCGACGATCGCTAACGCCTGCACAGTCAAGTGCACCACGAACGGTGTGAAAACGCACACCTGGTAAATCTTTAACACGACCACCACGGATTAGGATTACACTGTGCTCTTGAAGGTTATGACCTTCACCACCAATGTATGAAGTTACTTCGAAACCGTTAGTTAAACGTACACGAGCTACTTTACGTAACGCCGAGTTTGGTTTCTTAGGTGTAGTTGTATATACGCGAGTACATACACCGCGCTTTTGCGGACACGCTTTAAGCGCAGCTGAGTTACTTTTCGTAACCTTGCTACGGCGTGGCTTACGCACTAGCTGGTTAATAGTTGCCATTTAAATAGCTCCTGAAATTAGAATTACTACTGAAAAAATAAAAAATCCGCCCGTTTTTACAAGTTTGTTTTAAACGCACAGGTAAATGGGTGGCGGAATTTTAATGAGCAAAGATTGACCTGTCAACCTAAACCGCTCGCAAGGTAGAAGATATCTACCTTGCGAAAACCTAATCTATTGATTTGGTTTAGTTTATTGATTTCCAGATAAATCCGCATTTAAAGCATCAGTTAGCGCTTGAGTTGCCTCTTCTGCACTTACAGTCTGCTCTTCTACTACATTTCTTTGCTTACGGCGAGCCATACGTTCTTGATGATACGAAAAGCCGGTACCGGCTGGGATCAAACGACCCACTATTACGTTTTCTTTCAGACCGCGTAACTCATCGCTCTTACCATTCACTGCTGCGTCGGTTAAAACACGTGTTGTCTCTTGGAAAGAGGCTGCAGAGATGAAAGATTCTGTTGCTAGTGATGCTTTTGTGATACCCATTAACTGGATTTCAAACTTAGCTGGGATCTTACCTTGAGCTTCAAGGTCGCGGTTTGCGATATTAACGCGTGCCACTTCAATTTGCTCACCGGCTAAGAAGTCAGTATCACCACCGTGCATAATGGTACATTTACGTAACATTTGACGAATAATAGTTTCAATGTGCTTGTCATTGATCTTAACGCCTTGCAAACGGTAAACCTCTTGCACTTCGTTAACAATGTAGTTAGCAACATGAGTCACACCACGTAAGCGTAAGATGTCATGCGGTGATTCTGGACCATCGGCGATAACTTCACCTTTAGACACTCGTTCACCTTCAAACACGTTAAGTTGACGCCATTTAGGGATCATCTCTTCGTAATGATCACCTTCATCTGGTGTAATAACTAAACGCTTCTTACCTTTAGTCTCTTTACCAAAGCTAATTGTACCGGTAACTTCAGCTAAAATAGCTGGTTCTTTCGGTTTACGAGCTTCGAATAAATCGGCTACGCGTGGTAGACCACCCGTGATATCACGAGTTTTCGAACCTTCTTGCGGAATACGTGCTAATACGTCACCAGGGTTTACTGTCGTGCCGTCAACTACTTCAATCGTAGTGAATGAAGGTAGACGTGTTTCTTGTAAGCCGCGCTCTTCACTTTCAATGATAAGCTTAGGTTCTTTCGCATTCGCTTTAGAAAGATCTTTAACAACTATACGGGTTAAACCGGTTAGTTCATCTGTCTGTGTTTCAGTATTCGAGTCATCGATATCGCTGAACGATACTTTTGACTTATGCTCAAGTACGATTGGGTGACTATGCGGGTCCCAAGTAGCAACGATGTCGTTACCTTGAACTTCTGCATTGTCTTGTACTGTTAATACTGCACCGTAAGGTACTTTATAACGCTCTTTTTCACGGCCATAACTATCAATGATAGTAATTTCCGTAGAACGCGAAATAATAGCAATCTTACCGTCTGTATTTAATACGTACTTAGCGTTGTGAAGCTTTAATGTACCGTTAGTTTTAACTTGTACATTATTCTCAGCAGACGCTCTAGATGCCGCACCACCGATGTGGAATGTACGCATCGTTAACTGTGTACCTGGCTCACCAATTGATTGTGCCGCGATAACACCTACTGATTCACCTGCGTTGATGATATGGCCACGTGCTAGGTCACGACCGTAACAGTTAGCACAAACACCAAAGTCATTATCACACGTGATAACAGAACGTACGCGAACTTCATCTACTGAGTGCTCTTCTAAAAGGTCACACAGTTTTTCGTCAAGCATAATGTTACGCTCAACTAGTACTGTATTAGTACCAGGAATAACAATATCTTCAGCAACAACACGACCTAGTACACGTTCACGAAGCGCTTCTACAACATCACCACCTTCAATAAGCGGTTTCATTGTTAAGCCATCTTCTGTGCCACAGTCGTCTTCATTGATTACCAAATCTTGTGCAACGTCTACTAGACGACGCGTTAGGTAACCAGAGTTAGCTGTTTTAAGTGCTGTATCGGCAAGACCTTTACGCGCACCATGCGTTGAGATGAAGTACTGAAGTACGTTTAGACCTTCACGGAAGTTAGCTGTGATTGGTGTCTCGATGATTGAACCATCTGGACGTGCCATTAGACCACGCATACCCGCCAACTGACGGATCTGAGCAGCACTACCACGAGCACCTGAGTCGGCCATCATAAACACTGAGTTAAATGACGCTTGCTCTACTTCTTCACCTTGTGCATTAATAACTGTGTCTTTCGACAAGTTAGACATCATCTCACGTGATAAGTTTTCATTTACACGTGACCAAATATCGATAACTTTATTGTACTTTTCACCAGCCGTTACAAGACCTGATTGGAATTGTTGGTTGATTTCAGTAACTTCAGCTTCAGCTGATTCAATGATCTGCGCTTTAACCGGTGGGATAACTAAGTCATCAATACCGATTGAAACACCTGACTTCATTGCATAATGGAAACCGGTGTACATAATTTGGTCAGCAAACATAACTGTGTCTTTAAGACCAAGACGACGGTAACACTCATTAATTAAGCCAGAAATCTGCTTTTTACCTAGCGGCTGATTGATTGACTCATACGGCATGCCTTTTGGTAAAATTAGCGACAGAATTGCACGACCAACAGTTGTATCAATAACAGTGATAGTATCTTCTACTACGCCGTTTTCGTTTTTAACTGATTGACTAATACGTACTTTCACAATTGCGTGAAGGTCTGCATTGCCACTACGGTATGCTTTTTCTGCTTCTTTTGGATCTTTAAATATCGCGCCTTCGCCTTTAGCGTTAATACGGTCACGAGTCATGTAATAAAGACCCAATACAACATCCTGTGAAGGAACGATGATTGGCTCACCATTCGCAGGAGATAGAATGTTGTTTGTAGACATCATTAAGGCACGAGCTTCAAGCTGCGCTTCAATTGTTAGCGGTACGTGTACCGCCATTTGGTCACCATCGAAATCGGCGTTGTAGGCCGCACATACTAATGGATGCAAATGAATCGCTTTACCTTCGATAAGCACAGGTTCAAACGCTTGGATACCCAAACGGTGAAGTGTTGGTGCACGGTTAAGTAATACTGGATGTTCACGAATTACTTCGTCAAGCACATCCCATACTTCCGGCATTTCACGTTCAACCATCTTCTTCGCAGCTTTGATTGTCGTAGCCATGCCGCGACGCTCTAATTTGCCATAGATAAATGGTTTGAATAGCTCAAGTGCCATCTTCTTAGGAAGACCACATTGGTGAAGCTTAAGTGTAGGACCCACTGTAATTACAGAACGGCCTGAATAATCCACACGCTTACCAAGTAAGTTCTGACGGAAACGACCTTGCTTACCCTTGATCATATCGGCAAGAGATTTAAGAGGACGTTTGTTAGAACCTGTAATTGCACGACCACGACGACCGTTATCAAGTAGCGCATCTACCGCTTCTTGTAACATACGTTTTTCGTTGCGTACGATAATATCTGGTGCTGCTAAATCTAATAGACGCTTAAGACGGTTATTACGGTTAATAACACGACGGTAAAGGTCATTTAGATCAGACGTCGCAAAACGACCACCGTCTAGTGGTACTAATGGGCGTAGATCAGGTGGCAATACTGGAAGTACTGTCATGATCATCCATTCAGGGTTATTACCTGATTGGTGGAACGATTCCATTAACTTAAGACGTTTAGTGATTTTTTTACGCTTAGTTTCAGAGTTAATTGTTGGTAACTCTTCACGCATTTCAGCAATTAATTGTGCAAGATCGAGTTCACGAAGCAAGTCTAAAACTGCTTCAGCACCCATCTTAGCTTCAAATTCATCACCATGCTCTTCAAGTGCATCTAAGTATTCTTCTTCACCTAATAGCTGACCACGCTCAAGCGTTGTCATACCAGGCTCAGTTACTACGAATGATTCGAAGTAAAGAACACGTTCAATATCACGAAGCGTCATATCTAGCATTAAGCCGATACGTGACGGTAATGATTTTAAAAACCAAATATGCGCAACTGGGCTCGCAAGGTCAATATGACCCATACGATCGCGTCGCACTTTAGTGAGTGTAACTTCAACGCCACACTTCTCACAGATCACACCGCGGTGTTTAAGACGCTTATATTTACCACATAAGCATTCATAATCTTTCACTGGGCCGAAAATACGGGCACAGAATAAGCCATCGCGCTCAGGCTTGAAAGTACGGTAGTTAATAGTCTCAGGTTTCTTTACTTCACCGTATGACCACGAACGAACCATGTCTGGTGAAGCAAGACCAATGCGAATTGCATCGAATTCTTCGGTCTTATTTTGTTGCTTCAGAAACTTAAGTAAGTCTTTCACCTTAGCTCTCCTGTCGGAGTTAATCTTGAGGACGGGTAGTCTCGTCCCTACATTCTATTCGGCCGTAACAGATGCTGCAGCGTTAACTGCAGCATCTAATTGGCTTAATTTTCTTCCAACTCGATGTTGATACCCAGTGAGCGGATTTCTTTTAACAATACGTTAAACGATTCTGGCATACCTGGTTCCATTTTATGGTTACCATCAACGATGTTTTTATACATCTTAGTACGACCGTTCACGTCATCCGATTTCACTGTTAGCATTTCTTGTAGAGTGTAAGCAGCACCGTAAGCTTCAAGTGCCCATACTTCCATCTCACCAAAACGCTGGCCACCGAACTGTGCTTTACCACCCAGCGGCTGCTGAGTAACAAGGCTATAAGAACCAGTAGAACGCGCATGCATTTTGTCATCAACTAAGTGATTCAGTTTCAGCATGTACATGTAACCAACGGTTACTTGACGTTCGAACTGATCGCCAGTACGGCCATCATAAAGTGTAACCTGACCACTTCTTGGGTAGCCCGCAAGCTCTAGCATGTCTTTGATTTCGTTTTCTTTCGCGCCATCAAATGCTGGAGTAGCTATTGGTAAACCACCTTTTAAGTTTTCAGCCAAACGACGAATTTCGTCATCTGTAAAGCTATCAATGTCTACTACTTGACGAGATTCGCCAATTTCGTAGGCTTGCTTGATGAAGGCGCGTAACTCATGCAGCTCACGTTGCTCTTTCATCATTTCTTCAATGCGTTCACCAATACCACGTGCAGCTAGACCCATATGTGTTTCAAGGATCTGACCGATGTTCATACGTGATGGTACACCCAGTGGGTTAAGTACGATATCTACCGTACGACCTTTATCATCGTATGGCATATCTTCTACTGGTACGATAGTCGAGATAACACCTTTGTTACCATGACGACCCGCCATTTTATCACCCGGTTGGATACAACGTTTAACAGCTAGGTATACTTTAACAATCTTAAGTACGCCAGGTGCTAGGTCATCGCCTTGAGTGATTTTACGACGTTTGTTTTCAAACTTCTTATCGTATTCAGCTTTAAGCTCGTCATACTGGGCTGCTAATTGCTCAAGCTCAGCTTGCTTGTCTTCTTCAGCAAGGCTTTGCGTAAGTAGCTTCTCAGCATTTAATAACGCTAATTTGTCTTCATCAAAGCCAGCTGCGATAAGTAACTTACGCGCACGGTCTAATACACCAGCTTCTAGAATACGGAACTCTTCGTTGAAGTCTTTCTTCGCATCGCGAAGCTGCATTTCTTCAACTTCTAACGCACGCTTATCTTTTTCAACACCATCACGGGTGAAAACTTGCACGTCAATTACAGTACCAGTTACAGAATTTGGTACACGTAAAGAGCTGTCTTTAACGTCAGACGCTTTTTCGCCGAAGATAGCTCGTAGTAGCTTCTCTTCAGGAGTTAATTGCGTTTCGCCTTTCGGAGTCACTTTACCTACTAGAATATCGCCGCTTTTAACTTCAGCACCAATATAAACAACGCCTGATTCATCAAGCTTGCCTAGTGCAGATTCGCCCACATTCGGGATATCTGCAGTGATCTCTTCAGAACCTAATTTAGTATCACGGGCAATACACTGTAGTTCTTGAATGTGGATAGTCGTTAGACGATCTTCTTCAACTACGCGCTCTGATAGTAAGATTGAATCCTCGAAGTTATAACCATTCCATGGCATAAATGCCACGCGCAAGTTTTGACCAAGAGCTAAGTCGCCCAAGTCAGTCGAAGGACCATCTGCTAACACATCGCCACGAGTAACCGGTTCGCCAACCATACAAGTTGGTTTTTGGTTAATACATGTATTTTGGTTAGAACGTGTGTATTTGGTTAAGTTGTAAATGTCGATGCCCGCTTCGCCTGGAACGCGTTCTTCTTCATGTACATTAACAACGATGCGACTTGCGTCACAATACATTACTTCACCACCACGTTTTGCAACGATAGTAACACCAGAGTCTTTCGCTAGTGTTAACTCAATACCAGTACCTACTAACGGCTTATCCGCTTTCAATGTTGGTACTGCTTGACGTTGCATGTTTGAACCCATCAATGCACGGTTAGCATCATCGTGTTCTAGGAACGGGATAAGTGCTGCCGCTACAGAGATCACCTGTTGTGGTGATACATCCATATATTGCTGGTCCATACGTCCCATAAAGGTAGATTCACCTTTGTGACGACATGGAATAAGTTCATCTACAAACTCATTGGTTTCGGTTAAGTTTGAGTTCGCCTGTGCGATAACAAACTGACCTTCTTCAATGGCTGATAGGTAATCAACTTCATCAGTTACAACACCGTCTACCACTTTGCGGTAAGGTGTTTCTAAGAAACCATAATCATTAGTACGTGCGTACGTAGATAATGAGTTAATTAGACCGATGTTTGGACCCTCAGGAGTCTCGATTGGACATACGCGACCATAGTGAGTTACGTGAACGTCACGTACTTCAAAGCCTGCGCGCTCACGAGTTAGACCGCCCGGCCCTAATGCAGAAATACGACGTTTATGCGTTACTTCTGATAGCGGGTTATTTTGGTCCATGAACTGTGATAACTGAGACGAGCCGAAGAACTCTTTAACCGCTGCCGAAATAGGCTTAGCGTTAATAAGATCTTGTGGCATTATCGCATCTAGGTCACCTAAGCTTAAACGCTCACGTACAGCACGTTCTACACGCACTAAACCTACACGGAATTGATTCTCAGCCATTTCGCCAACACTACGTATACGACGGTTGCCTAAGTGGTCAATATCATCTACATCGCCAACACCGTTACGAATAGCAATCAATACTTTCATAACCGACACGATGTCTTCTTTGCTTAATGTGCCTGGGCCTGTATCGGTATCGTAACCAACACGGCTATTGAACTTCATACGACCTACCGTTGATAAGTCATAGCGCTCTTCTGAGAAGAACAAGTTCTGGAATAAGGCTTCAGCCGCGTCTTTCGTCGGTGGCTCGCCTGGGCGCATCATGCGATAAATTTCTACTAATGCTTCTAAACGGCTGCTTGAAGAGTCAATGTTCAATGTATTTGACATGTAAGCACCGCTGTCCACTTCATTGATATATAACGTATCAATTTTAGTGTGACCGGCTTTAACCAATTCAGCCATTAATTCAAGCGTTAGCTCGTCATTTGCATTAGCTACAACTTCACCTGTTGACTCATCAACATAGTTTTTCGCTAATACGCGACCAATGATGTACTCATGTGGTACTTCTAATTGCTTAATGCCTTTTTTCTCGATGTTCTTGATATGGCGAGCCGTAACACGACGACCACTTTCAACAAACACTTCACCGTCTTCGCTCTTAATATCAAAAGCGGCGGTTTCACCACGTAAACGTGAAGGTACCAGTTCCATAAGAACTTTACCGTCAGTTACTTCAAACGTAGTGTTGTCGAAGAAAATACCAAGAATGTCTTCACTCGAGTACTCAAGTGCACGTAAGATAATAGACGCCGGTAATTTACGACGACGGTCAATACGTACATATAAGTTATCTTTTGCATCAAATTCAAAGTCTAACCATGAACCACGATATGGGATAACACGTGCGTTATATAACACTTTACCCGATGAGTGAGTTTTACCGCGGTCGTTATCAAAGAATACACCAGGGCTACGGTGTAGCTGAGAAACGATAACACGCTCTGTACCATTGATTACAAAGGTACCGGTATCGGTCATGAGCGGAATTTCGCCCATGTAAACTTCTTGCTCTTTAATGTCTTTAACTGTGCCTGGAGCTTCTTTGTCCATAACTACAAGACGCAATTTCACGCGAAGTGGAGCAGAATAAGTCACACCGCGAATTTGACATTCTTTTACATCGAAAACTGGCTCGCCAATACGATAACTTACGTATTGCAGCTCAGAATTTCCTGAGTAGCTTTTAATTGGGAACACAGAACGGAAGGCTGCTTCCAAACCATGATCGCCATCAGCGTCAGGCACTAAGAATTTTTTAAACGATTCTAACTGTGTAGATAGTAAGAAAGGTATATCCAAAACTTGTGGACGTTTACCAAAATCCTTACGGATACGTTTCTTTTCAGAATAAGAGTAAGCCATGGGGTTCCTCAGCTTGCTGATCTTTGACCCGACCTGTTCTTGTAAGAACAGACTTAACTGGCATCTATGCCAAGATTTACAACATTTGATTGTTGTTCTAATTTAGTCCCACTTTAACACTAGCAAACTATAAAGCGTTGAAAGTAAAGAAAAAACCAGATTTTATTTGAACTAAAAGAGTGCATCACTCTATAGCGCAAAAAGGCCGGTGATTAAATAATCACCAGCCCTTGCCTGATTTCTCAGGCAGCGAACTTAGCAAAAGCTAAATTACTTAACCTCAACTTCAGCACCAGCTTCAGTAAGGTCTTTAGCAAGAGCTTCAGCTTCTTCCTTAGAGATACCTTCTTTAACAGGTGTTGGTGCAGCTTCAACAAGAGCTTTCGCTTCTTTAAGGCCTAGGCCAGTTGCGCTACGAACTGCTTTGATTGCAGAAACCTTGTTAGCGCCAGCGCCAGTAAGGATTACATCAAATTCAGTCTTTTCTTCAACTGCTTCAGCAGCTGGACCAGCTACCATACCAGCAGCAGCAGTTACGCCGAATTTTTCTTCCATTGCTTCGATAAGAGCAACAACGTCCATTACTGACATTTCAGCAATTGCGTCAAGGATTTGGTCTTTAGATACAGACATTTCAAATTTCCTAATAATTAACGGACTTTAAGTCCAAATAAATTTTACACCGAAAGGGATTAAACAGCTTAAAATTAAGCAGCTTGCTCTTCTTTCTGTACACGTACTGCTTCAATTGTTTTACACAATTTACCAGCAGACGCTTCTTTCATAGCGCTCATTAAGCGTGCAACAGCTTCGTCGTATGTAGGTAATGTAGCAAGCATTGCTGCATCAACAACATTTCCTTCAAAAGCGGCCGTTTTAAGCTCAAATTTCTCGTTCTTTTTTGCAAAAGCAGAAAAGATACGCGCAGCAGCACCTGGGTGCTCTGATGAGAAAGCGATTAAGCTTGGACCAACAAATGAATCAGAAAGGCACTCAAACTGTGTTCCTTCAAGAGCACGTTTTGCTAAAGTGTTACGGACAACTTTCATCCAAACACCATTTGCACGAGCTTCTTTACGAAGGGCAGTGATTGCGCCAACTGTTACACCACGAGAATCTGCAACAACTGCAGATAGAGCACCATTGGCTGCTTCGTTGACTTCAGCAACTATTGCTTGTTTGCCTTGAAGATTTAAAGCCATGGGTGTTACTCCTGGTTTAATGGGGTTACCGACACTCGGTGTCCCCTGTTCTACTCTTCCCTATCAAACAAGATAGAGATGCTTTTTACGGCGAGAGCCAGAAGGATTAGGAAAAATCTATCTGGGGTCTACACCGTCTACGTAGGTGAGTATTAAGGCCGAAGCCACCTACGGTCTTGGACGGAAGTCCAATTTATCGCTTTACCCTAAGGTGCAACGAAATTATGGACTTCAACCCGAATTCTTTACTTTGCTGAAAAACGAATTAATCAACAAAATGGCGCGAAATTATAGTACAAATTTCACGCCATGTAAACACCGATTAAGCTACAGTAGTGCTTAACGTGTTTTGGTCAACAGCAACGCCTGCGCCCATTGTTGTAGAGATGCTTACTTTCTTCACGTAAACACCTTTAGCTTGAGAAGGTTTAGCCTTCTTAAGCGCAACAATTAGTGACTCAAGGTTTTGTTGTAATTGCTCAGCAGTGAAATCAACCTTACCAATAGTAGTATGGATGATGCCATTTTTGTCATTACGGTAACGTACTTGACCCGCTTTTGCATTTTTAACTGCTTCAGCAACGTTAGGTGTTACTGTACCAGTCTTAGGGTTTGGCATTAGACCACGTGGGCCTAAGATTTGACCTAGTTGACCAACAACACGCATAGCGTCTGGTGATGCAACAACAACGTCAAAGTTCATCTCGCCTTTTTTAACTAGCTCAGCAAGATCTTCCATACCTACTAATTCTGCACCGGCTTCTTTCGCAGCTTCTGCGTTAGCGCCTTGTGTGAATACTGCAACGCGAACGTCACGACCAGTACCGTTAGGTAATACAGTTGCACCACGAACGTTTTGATCAGATTTACGAGCATCGATACCAAGGTTAACAGCAACGTCAACACTTTCTACAAACTTAGCTGTCGCTAACTCTTTTAAAAGCGCGATCGCTTCGTTGATTTCGTAATCTTTAGTTACTTCCACTTTTTCGCGGATAGTACGCATACGTTTAGTTAATTTAGCCATATTCTTAGTCCTCTACGCTCAAGCCCATCGCACGAGCAGATCCTGCGATAGTGCGAACCGCAGCTTCTAAATCAGAAGCTGTAAGGTCAGCTCGTTTAGTCTCAACAATCTCTTCAAGTTGAGCACGAGTTACTGTGCCTACTTTTTCAGTGTTAGGACGGCCTGAGCCTGATTTAACGCCAGCTGCTTTAAGTAGCAAGTATGCTGCAGGTGGAGTTTTCATGTCGAACGTAAAAGAACGGTCACCGTAAACAGAGATCACTACAGGAACTGGAGCGCCTTTTTCGATAGACTCTGTACGTGCGTTAAACGCTTTACAGAATTCCATGATGTTTACACCGTGTTGACCTAGTGCAGGACCTACTGGTGGACTAGGATTAGCCATACCAGCATTAACTTGTAGCTTGATTAGAGCTTCAACTTTTTTAGCCATTATAAATACCTCATTAAGTGGGTCTCAGCCTTGTGCGCGCGAGGACGCGTACTCTAACGGCTCCCCAATATAAAAAATTGTTTCGTACTTTTTGTAGCGTAAAATTAATTTACCCAAATACAAAAAGGCCGCTGATTATAAGTTAATCAGCGGCCTTTTTCAAGCTTCGTGCCAAATTTTATAAAAAAATTAGCATCACTTTTTTAATCAATTACTTATCTTGTTCAACTTGACCAAATTCAAGTTCAACCGGTGTAGAACGACCAAAAATAAGTACCGACACTTTAACGCGGCTCTTTTCGTAGTCAACTTCTTCAACAACACCGCTAAAGTCAGCAAATGGACCGTCAGTAACACGAACAACTTCACCTGGTTCAAATAAGGTAGCAGGTTTAGGTGCTTCAGCATTTTCTTGTAAACGATTAAGAATACGCTCAGCTTCTTTGGCACTAATTGGTGCAGGACGATCAGACGTACCACCAATAAAGCCCATAACACGTTCTGTGCTATTAACTAAATGCCAGCTTTTATCGTTCATATCCATTTGAATTAGTACGTAACCTGGGAAGAACTTACGCTCAGATTTACGCTTTTGACCAGCGCGCATCTCAATCACTTCTTCTGTTGGTACTAATACCTCACCAAAGCTCTCTTCAAGGCCTTTGATTTTAATGTGTTCTAAAATAGTTTGTGCAACACGCTTCTCATAACCTGAGAAAGCCTGTACTACGTACCAACGTAGCTTTATTTCGTTGTTCTCATCCGACATGGGATCAGATCTCCAATCCAGTTAAAAAGCCTACAGCGCGGAATAAAATGCCATCTAATCCCCAAAGGATAAGTGCCATTATCGCTGTTGCAACCATTACAATTAATGTCGTGTGGATAGTTTCTTGACGCGTTGGCCAAATTACTTTGCGCACTTCAATTCTTGCTTCTTTAGCAAAAGTAAGGAAAGTACGTCCTTTAGCTGTTTGCGAGGCAATTGCTAAACCAGCTGCTATTGCAACTACAACGCCAATCGCACGTAGTAATACAGACTGATCTGCAAACATGTGATTACCAACAACTGCGCCTGCAAGTAGCACTATTGCTACTAACCACTTTACTGACTCCATCGCACTTGATGGCGTTTCTACATTCGTGCTCATAATATTATTACCTTAACTACAGACACAACAACCCTACGCTATGGTAGGGTTAATCCATTAAAATCTAAACTTAAAAACAGACTTATTTAAACCGATTTTTAACCCCAGACTTACCCGCATCGCGAGTAATATTGGCAGGGGCGGAGAGATTCGAACTCCCAACCGTCGGTTTTGGAGACCGCTGTTCTACCAATTGGAACTACGCCCCTGCAAAGTGGATGCCTATTATACTTACGCAGTTCATTAACACAAGAGTAAAGATTGTCATCTGATAAAATCTTCACCGTTAATTTACACACCGCATTATTTAACCACTTAACTCGCTAAATTAATATTTATTTATGCAATAAAAAGTCATTCCTGCAATGAGTTACCGTAAAAAAATCAAAATAAACGTACCAACTCGCCACGATAGAAATCGCATAGCAACCAAATTTGCTCAAATGCATGCGTTTGCGGCACACTAATCATTTTAAGCTGAGCATCAAAGTCTGCTTTATGCCAAATAGTGCTGGCATTGCGAATTAATAACCAAGTTCGCGCTGAATGATAAGATTTAGTGGCTTTTTGCTCCAGTAATCTCTCTAACGCTAGGCGTAACCTTTGCTCACTTGGGGCTTGCGCCATATCGGCCAATGCCCGTTGCATTGGAATTGACAGTGGCCGGCCAAGTACTGCCATTGCTTCGGTTTCACTGGCATATAAATGCGCAACTTCAATATCAAGTTGCTGATCGCCTTTGTAGCAGCTAACGTCGGGCTTATTGGGCTCATTATGCCAAATATGGCGCATATGAATGCCATATTGCTGCTCATAACAACGTAAAAACAACCTCGCTGCCTCGTGCTCTAACTGTTGTTTTTCTTGTTCGCTATCACGCTTCATTTAATACCGCGTACACATTAGTTAATAAACTTGATGCGCCAAATCTAAAGGTATTTGCTTGTAAGTAGTCATTACCCATAATAGTGCTTGCAAGGGTTAAGTAATCGCTCGCATCTGCAACTGTTTTAACTCCTCCCGCCGCTTTAAAGCCAACTAGCTTGCCCGATTCTTTAATGGTATTGAGTATAGTTTTTGTCGCATCAAGCGTGGCATTAACGGCGACCTTACCGGTACTGGTTTTTACAAAGTCGGCACCGCCTTTAATAGCTAATAATGTGGCTGATGCGATTAAATCGGGTGTTTGTAACTCGCCGCTTTCTATAATAACTTTAAGTAGAGCGCGCGACCCACAGACTTTTTTGCTCTCGGTAACATACTTAAGCACACGGCTTTTATCACCCGCTATTAGCGCTTTATATGGAATAACTAAATCAATTTCATCTGCACCGCGCTCTATGGCAATTAGTGTTTCGTTTATTACGGTATTTAAAGGTGCGTCACCCGTTGGAAAGTTAGTTACTGTGGCTACTTTTATATGGCTTAGCTCTCTGGTAGCTAAGGCTATTTTTGCTTCTGCTACAAAATCACTGTAAACACATACTGCAGCGGGCGTGCCTAATTTAGGGTTAATGCTGTTCACTAACGTATTAATAGCGGCACTATCATCGTTGCTATTTAAGCTGGTTAAATCCATTAAGGCGACAGCCAAAGCAGCCTCTTTTTGTTGTTTAATCATAGTAACCTCATCATATTTATACCGTGATTTAATACCTGTAATTATAGTAACCTAAACTTGCTATAGCTCATAACCAAACACTCTAAGCCCTTAGTTTTACATGCAACCGACCGCAAAGCCTTACTAATTAAGATTTCGGCCTTAAAAACCCACTCGTTATAACTTTTAGTTATAACGAGTGGGTTTTAATTATTTTTTACTTACTATGTGGCGCTATATTGTGGCTATCAGGCTAAACGAGCCATTTATTTTAGGGGTGTGATTAACGTGCAGTATTTACCTATCTTTACCAAACTCGACAACAAACCTGTATTGGTTGTTGGCGGTGGAGATGTTGCGTTGCGCAAATGCAGCGCGCTTTTAAAAGCGCGTGCCAGTATTACTTTAGTCGCTCCCAAATTTTGCCAACAGCTCATTGAACTTGCTAGCGAAAATAAAGTAACGCTTATACATGAGTACTTTAACGAGCAACATTTAAAAAATATGATGCTGGTAATTGCTGCTACTGATTTGGAACATGTAAATAGCCAAGTGTTTGAACTGGCTAATGCTCATAACATTTTTGTTAATGTAGTTGACGATCAGCCTAAGTGCACCTTTATATTTCCATCGATTGTCGATCGCAACCCAATCACAATTGCTATATCCAGCGCAGGCACTGCCCCGGTATTAGCGCGCCGTTTACGCGAAAAACTAGAAACCCTAATACCGCAACATATTGGCCCGCTGGCAACGCTTGTGGGTGGCTTTAGAAGCAAAGTAAAACAACGCTTTAAGCACTTTGCCGATCGTCGCCAGTTTTGGGAAGGCGTATTCGACTCATCTGTTGTTAGTAAAGTACAAACCGGCGACACCCAAGCCGCAGAGCAACAGTTAGAACACATGCTAAATGCTAAAGCCGAGCCCGAAGGCGAGGTTTATGTAGTAGGTGCAGGCCCTGGCGATCCTGAATTGCTGACACTTAAGGCACTGCAACTTATGCAACAAGCCGATGTAGTGGTTTATGACTATTTAGTGTCTGACGAGATCATGGAGTTAGTGCGCCGCGATGCCGACCTTATTTGTGTAGGCAAGCGTTTAGGCGATCACAGCGTAGCGCAGCAAGACACTAACCAAATGCTGGTCGATTTAGCCAAGCAAGGTAAAAAAGTATGCCGTATTAAAGGTGGCGATCCGTTTATTTATGGTCGTGGTGGCGAAGAAGTACAAGTACTTGCGGCTAACAAGGTAAATTATCAAATTGTACCTGGTATAACTGCCGCTGCAGGATGCAGTGCCTATGCGGGTATTCCGCTTACCCATCGTGACCACGCACAAGCGATTCAGTTTGTAACCGGGCATTGTAAAAAAGACGGCCAAGAACTCGATTGGCAATCGCTGGCTAAACCAAATCAAACCTTAGCTATTTATATGGGCGTGATAAAGTCGCCACATATACAAGCTGAGCTTTTAAAGCATGGCCGCAACGCCAATACACCCGTTGCCATTATTGAAAACGGCACCCGTAAAAATCAACGCGTAATTACTGGAAAGCTGGGCGAGCTTGCCGATTTAATTACGCGTAACAGTGTGGTTTCTCCTGCGCTGCTTATTATTGGCGAAGTAGCATCCTTGCACCAAGAGTTACATTGGTTTGGTGCCAAAGCGCAAACTAGCAGTTTTGCGCAACCACTTACCGATGTGGCATAAGCTTTATACATTTATTAGATTTTAACTTTTAATTATTTTAGTAGGACGACTAACAATGGCTTTAACTCACCTTCAGCAGCTTGAAGCTGAAAGTATCAAAATCATGCGCGAAGTCGCCGCTGAGTTTGAGAACCCAGTAATGCTTTACTCAATTGGTAAAGATTCGTCGGTACTTTTGCACTTAGCGCGTAAAGCATTTTACCCTGCAAAAATTCCGTTTCCGTTATTACACGTAGACACTAATTGGAAGTTTAGCGAAATGATTGAATTTCGTGACCGTATTGCCAAAGAATACGGCTTTGAGCTACTAGTGCATAAAAACCCAGAAGGCATGGAAATTGGTATAAGCCCATTCGAGCATGGCTCTGGTAAACATACCGATATAATGAAAACTCAAGGTTTAAAGCAAGCACTCGACAAATATGGCTTTGATGCCGCCTTTGGTGGCGCACGCCGCGACGAAGAAAAGTCACGCGCTAAAGAACGTGTTTATTCATTTCGCGATAAGCACCACCGCTGGGATCCTAAAAACCAACGCCCAGAGCTTTGGAATACGTACAACAGCCAAGTAAATCCAGGTGAAAGTATTCGTGTATTCCCTCTGTCTAACTGGACCGAGTTGGATATTTGGCAATATATTTATCAAGAAAACATCGACATGGTGCCTTTGTATCTAGCTAAAGAGCGCCCAGTGGTTGATCGCGACGGCACCCTAATTATGGTTGACGATGAGCGTATGCCACTTTTGGAGGGTGAAGTGCCAATGATGAAGTCGGTACGTTTTCGGACTTTAGGCTGCTATCCACTTACCGGTGCAGTGGAATCAACGGCCAGCTCATTAACCGAAATTATTGAAGAAATGCTGCTATCTACGTCATCTGAACGTGAAGGTCGGGTTATTGACCATGACTCGGCAGGCTCAATGGAAAAGAAAAAACGTGAAGGGTATTTCTAATGGCTAATCAAAATAACGACACATTTAACGAAGTAAAAGCAATCGGTATAGACGCTTACCTAGCACGTCAGCAAGACAAAAGCTTATTACGCATGCTTACCTGTGGCAGTGTAGATGACGGTAAATCAACACTCATTGGCCGCCTACTGCACGACAGCCACCAAATTTATGAAGATCAGTTAGCAGCACTACATAAAGATAACGAAAAAGTAGGTAACGCAGGTGATGACCTTGATTTAGCATTACTTGTTGATGGCCTACAAGCTGAGCGTGAGCAAGGCATAACCATTGACGTAGCGTACCGTTACTTCTCGACCGCTAAGCGCAAGTTTATTATTGCCGATACCCCAGGGCACGAGCAGTACACGCGCAACATGGTAACGGGTGCATCAACCAGCGATGTGGCCATTATTTTGGTGGATGCACGTTACGGCGTGCAAGTACAAACTAAACGTCACAGCTTTATTTGTGACTCGCTTGGTATTAAGCAATTTGTTGTGGCTATTAATAAAATGGATATCGTTGATTTTGACGAAACTGTTTATGAAAAAATTAAAGCTGATTACTTAAAATTTGCCGAGCAACTTAATGTAAGTAACATTAAATTTGTACCTATGTCGGCGCTTAAAGGCGATAACGTAGTTACTCGTTCTGTACATACGCCTTACTACACCGATAAACCATTGCTAGAGTTATTAGAAGACTCGCCAGCAGCGCAAATCGACACTGACTTTGAAGCACGTTTACCGGTGCAATATGTGGCGCGCCCTAACTTAAACTTTCGTGGTTTTCAGGGCACGCTAGCCTCAGGCAAGTTACAAGTGGGCGATGCAATAAAAGTATTACCATCGGGCAAAACTTCTAGCATTAAAGAAATTGTTACCTTTGATGGCAACCTAGACAGTGCACAAGCTGGCCAAGCAATTACCGTTACGCTAAATAGCGAAATTGATATTAGCCGAGGCGATGTCATTGTACCAGCAAGCTCTACGGCAATAGTTACCAACCAGCTACAAGCTAAATTAGTATGGATGCACGAAACGCCGCTGCAACTAGGTAAAAGCTATAACTTTAAACTTGGTAGCAAAAACACCTCTGCTCAAGTTACTAAGATTGATCACACTATCGATGTAAATACCTTAGAGCATGGTAGCAGCGACACTCTACAGTTAAACGAAATCGCTATTGTAACGCTAGAACTTAGCGAAACTATTTTGGCTGATGAGTATCACAGTAATCACGAAACCGGCTCGTTTATACTTATCGATCGCTTATCTAACTTAACTATTGCAGCCGGTATGATAGAGCAAGTACTGCAAAGCCAAGCGCAGCAAAGTAACTTTAGTGCTTTTGAAGTTGAGTTTAACACTTTAGTACGCAAGCACTTTCCGCATTGGCAAGCGCTTGATATATCAAAGTTATAATACTTTTTGAGCCTGTTATAGGATATAAAGCATGGTAGATCAGCTCATTTTAACAGGCATTATGCTTACTTTAGTCGGGTGCCTTTTTGGCACTCGGCTTAATCCTGCATGGCTATTTGTGGGAGCCATTGGCAGCAGCTACTTAGCAGGGCTAATAGATTTAGAAAGCATGTTAGTTAATTATACTAACCCGTCGCTAATTACTTTGGTGTTATTAATATTAGTGTCAATTGCGATTGAAAAAACCACCCTTATTCAAAAATTAGCGCAATCGCTATCGAGTGGTAGTTTAGTTAAATCAGTGACTAAATTGGGACTTTCGACCGCGTTTTTATCGTCGTTTACCAATAACACCGCCGTGGTTGCTTCCTTAATTACCGCGATAAAAGACAACCCCAATCACTCGCCATCAAAGTTATTATTACCGCTATCGTACACCGCTATTTTAGGCGGCACTATTACCCTTATTGGCACATCAACCAACTTAATAGTAAATGGTTTTGCCGTAGATGCGGGCATGGCACCACTGGGATTTTTTGACTTTACCTTAGTAGGTTTGGGCGCATTAAGCGTGGGCTTAATCACTATTTTAGTCATGTTAAAATACTTACCCGACAACGGTAAAAGCGACCAAGAAGTCGTGCCTTTTTATCTTGAAGGTAAAGTACAAGCCGGTTCAAAGCTAATTGGTCGCACCGTAGAAGAAAATGGCCTGCGTGAACTTAAAGACTTATTTTTAGGCGAAATAATTCGCGATAACCAACGTATTTGTGCGGTCACGCCACAGCAAATAATTAAACAAAACGACATATTACTTTTTGTGGGCGATATAAAATCAGTCCCCCTACTTACGCGTTTCGATGGTTTAAAAGTAGTGCACGACAATCATCAAAAAGACATAGAACACTTAGTAGAAGTTGTTGTAAGTCAGTCTTCAAAATTTATTGGTAAAACCGTAAAAGAAGCCCGCTTTAGAGAGCAGTTTCATGCGGCCGTTATTGCTATTCGCCGCGGCCACGATCGCCTGCAAGGTGGTTTAGGGCAAGTGCGTTTACAAGCAGGCGACTCACTAATACTCGCCCCGGGTAAAAATTTTTACAGCTTGCCTAATTTAAAGCGCGAATTTGTGTATATATCGGGGTTTGATTTACAAACTCACCTAGCGCCTAAACAGTCAAACATTGTGCTGCTAAGCTTTGCCGCTGTACTGGGCTTAAGTATTATTGGCTTAGTGCCGCTAGTTAAAGGCTTATTAGTATTACTGATTGGCTTTATGCTTTGCGGTACTATTAAGCTTAGCGAAGTAAAACGTCGCTTTCCTATTGAGTTACTCGCCGTAGTAGGCAGCGCCATAGGCTTAGCAAAACTAATGATAGGCACCGGACTTGCTGGGCAAATATCGGCGGCTATGTTTGTAGTACTTGGCGACTTTGGCCCATACAGCGCCTTTATCGCAATATTTTTAATGACAGTATTATTTACCGAGCTGATAACCAATAACGCCGCTGCAGCATTGTCGTTTCCGGTTGCCTATTCACTTGCCGTTGGCTTTAACGTAGACCCACTGCCATTTATTATGGCGGTTGCGTTTGGCGCATCAGCAAGTTTTATATCGCCGTTTGGGTATCAAACTAACCTTATGGTTTACAGCGCGGGTAACTATCGTTTAAAAGATTATGTAGTGATGGGCTTGCCCCTTTCTATTATTTATTCAATAACAGTATTAACCTTGATCCCGCTAGTATTTCCGTTTTAATACCGGCACGCACAGCATAAAGAGATAACTCACTATGGATGAAAATATTGTTTGGCATAACTACGCAACCACTAAAGCACAACGTAGTGAGCAAAAAAAGCATCAGAGCGCTATTATATGGTTTACCGGATTTTCGGGCTCAGGTAAAAGCACTGTAGCAAACGCGCTAGAAGCCGCACTTAATCAACAAGGTATTCATACTTACCTGCTCGATGGCGACAACGTACGCCACGGTTTATGTAAAGACCTAGGCTTTAGCGACGCAGACCGAGTTGAAAATATTCGCCGCGTAGGCGAAACAGCAAAGCTAATGGTTGACGCTGGCTTGTTAGTGCTTACTGCGTTTATATCGCCTTTTAGAGCAGAGCGCGACATGGTACGCAGCTTAGTAGATGACAAGGAGTTTATTGAAGTATTTATCGACACCCCACTCGATGTATGCGAAAGCCGCGATCCTAAAGGCTTATACAAAAAAGCCCGCGCTGGCGAAATTAAACACTTTACCGGCATTGATTCCAGTTACGAAATACCCATCAATCCAGAAATAATTTTAGATACCAGTAAAAACACGCTAGACCAATCGGTTGTTCAGCTGATAACGTATCTAAAACAACAGCACATAATATAGGTTAACCCCAATGAACCAAACCGAACTGCTAGAAGAAACCCTGATCCTTGCCCGCAAAGCGGGTAGCGCCATAATGGGAATTTATCAAAAGGACTTTAACGTTGAATACAAAGCCGATGAAAGCCCTGTAACCGACGCCGACTTAGCAGCTCATAAAATTATTGTTGCAGGGCTACAGCAGCTCACTCCCGACATTCCTATATTAAGTGAAGAAAACGCCGATATAAGCTGGGAAGTTCGCAAAGCATGGAAAAGTTACTGGCTAGTAGATCCTATCGATGGCACCAAAGAGTTTATTAAAAAAAATGGTGAGTTCACCGTAAATATCGCACTTATCGAAAATGGCATTCCGGTTTTAGCCGTAGTAGACGCCCCAGCCCTTGGCGTATCTTACTTAGCAAGCGAAGCCATAGGCGCATTTAAAGACAAAGGCGATGAACGCATAGAGCTAAAAGTAACTACCAAACCAAACACAGGGTTAATACGCGTAGTTGGCAGCCGCTCACACCCCTCACCCGATTTAGCCGAATTTGTAAAACGCTTTGACGAAGTAGAAATGGTTTCAAAAGGCAGCTCACTAAAACTATGTTTAGTGGCCGAAGGCAGCGCCGATATTTACCCGCGCTTAGGCCCAACCTGTGAGTGGGATACTGGCGCCGGCCATGCAATCGCCGCAATCGCCGGCGCTAAAGTAACTAAAATTGATGGCAGCCCGCTAATTTACAACACCAAAGATGAGTATTTAAATCCGTATTTTATTGTTTCAGCTATTGAAGAATAAAGCGCCTAGAGCTGCGGGCTTTTAGCTACTAGCAGCTCTATGTCAATTTAAACACCGTAGGTTGGGTTGAGTGAAGCGAAACCCAACGAATAACCGCTGTTAACCACAATATTTTAATCTTCCAATTTCACCTCAAAAAACACTTAAATCGGTGCGCGTAAAAAGTGTGTAACGCCTAATGTGTGTCCGTTTATTGTCATGTAGTTGTCTTTATGTGATTGGGCTTTAAAACCACACTTTAATAGTACGGCTTTTGAGGCGGGGTTATTATCTAGCACTAAGGCTTCTAACTTGTTAACTGCATAATGCTGAGCGGCTATGCTAATTAATTCGTTAAGGCAAAAACTGGCGTAGCCTTTACCTATGCTATTTTTAGCAACTCGATAACCCACTGCGGCAGTGTTTGTTTGCCCTGTTATATCTTTTAAATTTGCGCGCGCAACAATTTGCTCATTAACAATAAGCACACCCGAATAATGCGTACCTAATTGCATGTTTATAATGGCATCATAAATATGCATTTTAATGCCTAAATCGCGATAAAAGTAATCCTCTCTCGGCGGCAGCATTGATTCAAACCAAGCTTTATTTTCTGATTCAAATTGCAATAACATAGCTAAATGCTTAACTGACAAGATTTCAAATATCACAAAAACTCCTGTTTTTAATCACTTTACAACCTAGGTGGAAAGTAGGGTTTACAATAATTATACTCTAGATTGCAGTGTGTAAACTTTAAACTTTATGGGGAAAAGCTATTAACCCCCTTTTTAAGTGCACCTTTCCTGCTTATTATTTTTAACGTTGAGCTAAAGCCACTGCCATTCTCTGCTCACTTTTATAACGCTGTTGCAAATTAATTACAGGCGTAACTGGTACGCTACAAATAAGCGAATATTAAGCTAGTTTATCGAATGAAATCATTAAGTAAAAACTATATGCTTTGCCGTCATTATTATTCTAAAAAAACCTGGTGAGCTTATGCCCCCATCTCAAGATGCTACGCATTTTAATGCATCTACAGCAAAACAGTCTTCTTGGACTTTGCACGACACACAGTGGACGTTAAGCCTATTTGGTACCGCCGTTGGTGCCGGTATTTTATTTTTACCTATTAATATTGGTATTGGCGGTTTTTGGCCGTTAATTATTATGGCGTGCTTGGCCTTTCCAATGACCTTTTTAGCGCACCGCGGTTTAGCGCGGTTTGTGCTGTCGTCAAAAAATAAAGATGCTGACTTTACCGATGTAGTAGAGGAGCATTTTGGGGTGACCGCGGGTCGGCTAATCTCTTTGCTGTACTTTTTATCTATTTTTCCGATTTTACTTATTTACGGTGTCGGTTTAACCAATACCGTAGACAGCTTTATGGTGAACCAGCTTGGCATGGAGTCACCATCGCGGGTGTTGCTTTCTGGTGTATTGGTTGCAGGTATGATTGGCTTAATGATGGGCGGCGAAAAGCTGATGCTTCGTGCTTTTGCTATTTTAGTTTATCCGCTTGTGGGCATATTGTTTTTTTTATCCTTGTATTTAATCCCTAGTTGGCAAATGCCGAATATGGCGCTGCCAGAAGTGGGCAGCTTTGGTAAAACACTGTGGTTGTCGATTCCTATTATTGTATTTTCGTTTAGCCACGCAGCGGCTATTTCGAGCTTTGTAAACGTACAACGCGGTCATTATGGTAATAAAGCGGTTGCTAAGTCTGAGGCGATATTAAAGCGCACCAGTTTACTGTTAATTACCTTTGTATTGCTGTTTGTGTTTTCGTGTGTGTTGTCCTTAACTGGCGAGCAAATGGCGGCGGCGAAAGCGGCAAATGTGTCGGTTTTATCGTACCTTGCCAACATTACTGACAATTCGTTTATTGCTACGCTTGGCCCATTGGTGGCGTTTATTGCGATTATGTCGTCATTTTTAGGGCACTTTTTGGGTGCACGCGAAAGCTTTACTGGCTTAGTAACTAAGCAGTCGAACATAAGCGCTAAAGTTGCCGATAAGGTAGGTGCTGTACTAATGTTTTTTGCTATTTGGTTTTGCGCGGTTAAAAACCCGAGCATACTCGATATGATGGATCAGTTATCTGGCCCTATTATTGCGATGATTTTATTTATTATGCCCATGATTGCTGTTTATAAAGTACCGGCATTACACAAGCATCGTAATCGTTTAAGCACCTTATTTATATTAGCGGTTGGCTCAATGGCGGTAATGGCTTTGCTTTACAGCATGCTTAAATAATACTAAATATACTGGCTATAAGCTTTTTAACACAAAAAAAATGGCGCTCATTGAGCGCCATTTTTATTGACTATATTTTGCTATTTAATCTAGGTCTGGCAAGTTACGGCCATAGAATATTTCTTGCATTTCACGGGTCAGTTTAGAGCGAATTTCTTCCTCTTCTTCATCTGACAAATCATCCGTAGAAAGGCCGAATAAATAGGTATTTAAATCAGTCTCTTTTAACATCATTTTAGTGTGAAACAGGTTTTCTTGATACACGTTTACGTCCATCATTTGGTACGCTTCTTTGGTATCTTCTGTCATGAAGTTTTGAATTGAGCTAATTGCATGATCGATGTAGTGCTTAACGCCGTTTATGTCGCGGGTAAAACCACGTACGCGGTAGTCAATTGTTACTACGTCTGACTCTAGGCTATGAATAAGGAAGTTTAACGCTTTAAGTGGCGATATTATGCCACACGTTGACACTTCAATATCGGCGCGAAAAGTACAAATACCGTCATCAGGGTGAGCTTCTGGGTACGTGTGTACACAAATATGGCTTTTATCTAAATGGGCAACCACTGAATCTGGTAATGGGCCTGGAGCTTCGTCAGCATCGTAATTTTGCTGCTCTTCTACCGGCTCTTCTGAAACCAAAATAGTTACGCTTGCACCTTGCGGTTCGTAGTCTTGGCGCGCTACATTTAAAATGTTAGCACCTATAATATCAACAACTTCACCTAAAATGTCGGTTAGTCTATCTGCACTGTACTGCTCATCGATATATTCAATATATTCTTTACGTTGTTGCTCGGTCTTTGCATAGCAAATGTCGTAAATACTAAAGCTTAAACTTTTAGTTAAATTATTAAAACCATGAAGTTTAAGTTTATCGAAGGGTTTGTTCATAATAAACCAACCTATAAATTAGTGAAATCTGCTCTAGCAGAATAAAAGTTCGCGGATTTTATACGAATTTTACTCATGGAAAAAGCGTTATTTTACTTGATCTTGCACAACTTCGTGGCTATGCGTAATTTTTACTGTTTTATCAAGCATTAATGCGACCGAGCAATACTTTTCAGCAGAGAGTGAAACAGCGCGCGCAAGGTGCTTTTCAGACACATTATTGCCCGTTGCTACAAAGTGTAAATTAACTTTGGTAAATACTCGTGGGGCAGTTTCGGCGCGCTCTGCCGTTAACTGTACTTCTACGTTGCTAAAATCTTGTTTGGCTTTTTTTAAAATGCTCACTACATCAACCGATGAACAACAACCGATTGACATTAATACCATTTCCATAGGGCTTGGTGCAGCACTGTCGCTACCACCGTCAAATACAACATTATGATTTGAATTAGAGCGACCAATAAAGGTATTACCTTCAACCCATTTTACATTTGCTTGCATTGTTATACCTCAAAAATTATTTTCTTGATTGTATACCAATCAGCTTTAATAAGTGAGCGCCCAGCAATAATATAAATTAGCTTGATCAAGGCACTTAAATTTATGCAAGGGTGGTAAAACCGTCAGCGCATTTAAAGCGTGCTACCGGAAAATATAGAAGGGTTGCGGGCTAAGAAACGGCGTTATCAAATAGGTTTTTAACCAAACCACCAAACTCATCAATAAACATGTGTTGCTCTACCGTAACAGGCCGCGAGGTGATGCTACTGAGGACTTCTTGTAAATCGTAAACTATGCCATCAACTTCACGCACAATTTGGCTACGCTGCTCTGTAGTGAGCTCTGTGTGCTGCTGACATATGAGCATTACGTTTTGTGCAATCACGTCTTCGATTAATTCCATAACCGTAGGTGCACCTGGTTTTATTTCACCCGGCTTTTCAAATAAAGCTAAGTTTTGAGTTAGGTACATAATTAAGTCGTCGTACCCTTGCCTATTTAAAACCATTACACGTATACCTTAAAAATAATTAATTCAGTAATTTAAGCAGAAAGCACTAATAATTACTAGCTTAGCGACATAGCTAATACAAAAAAAGCAGCCGAAGCTGCTTTTATAATTATTTAGTAGTAATTTTAGTCTATTTTTAAGCCTGGGCTTAATGTAGCTGGCATAGCAACTTTTTCAAGCTCTACTGATGCTACTGGGTATGCACAGTAATCGGCAGCGTAATACGCGCTGGCTCTGTGATTACCCGATGCGCCAATACCACCAAACGGTGCAGCACTTGATGCGCCAGTAATTGGGCGGTTCCAGTTAACAATACCAGCGCGAATACGGCGTAAAAAGTGCTCGTAGTCGGCTGCACTGTCGCTAAGTAAACCTGCTGATAAACCAAAGCTTGTGTCGTTGGCTTTATCAATTGCTTGGTCAAAGTCGTCAAAGCGGAATACTTTTAGAAGTGGTCCAAAATGCTCTTCATCTGGGAAGTCGCTAATATTTGTACACTCAATAATACCTGGTGTTACAAAGCCAGTATTAACTGTATGCTCAAGCTCTACCAATACTTGAGCACCAAGCTCAACAAGTTCGTTTTGCGCTTTAACCATACCGGCAGCGGCGGCTGATGAGATCATTGAGCCCATAAATGGCTGATCTGCATCGTCATAATTACCTACTTTAATCGCTTTAGTTGCGGTAATTAAACGCTCCAGGATTACATCACCTTTGCTACCCGTTGGTAAAAATAGTTTACGTGCACAGGTACAACGCTGGCCACTTGAAATAAACGCTGATTGAATAATATCGTGAACAACCGCTTTAGTATCTTCAACGTCAGTAATAATAAGTGGGTTATTACCGCCCATTTCTAGCGCTAAAATTTTACCAGGTTGACCCGCAAACTGTTCATGTAAAATATGACCTGTGCGCGAAGAACCCGTAAAGAACAAGCCATCAATACCTTTGTGAGCAGCAAGGGCTTTACCCGTTGCTACTTCACCTTGTACAAGGTTAATTACACCCGCTGGTAAACCTGCTTTTTCCCACAGCTTAAGCGTAAGCTCGGCAACTTTAGGCGTAAGTTCTGACGGTTTAAATATAACCGTGTTACCCGCTAAAAGCGCTGGCACTATGTGGCCATTAGGTAAATGCCCCGGAAAGTTATACGGACCAAATACAGCTACAACACCGTGTGGCTTGTGGCGGATCATTGCGCGCCCTAGTGGCATTGCATTTTCTACGTCGCCAGTGCGCTCTAAAAACGCTTTTTCAGAAATGGCAATTTTACCAACCATAGCACCCGCTTCTGTGCGAGTTTCCCACAGTGGCTTACCTGTTTCTTGTGCAATAGTAATGGCTAGCTCTTCGCTGTTTTCTTTTAATTGCGCTGCGAATGCTTTAACTATTTCTAAACGTTCAGCAAATGTTTTATCAGCCCAAGCATAAAACGCTTCGCGCGCTGCGCTAACTGCAGCGTCTACTTGCTCTGCAGTTGCTGAGTTTGCTTGGAAAATAACATTGTTATTGGCTGGGTTTACTGAACTAAATTCGGTTCCTTGGCCTTGTGACCATTGACCATTAATAAATTGTGCAGGATGAGTCATTATACTTTCTCCTAAATTAAATCGTGGTTGCGCTTACGCTATCGCCCGCTTGTAAATACAGTGCATCGGCTACTTGTTGCGTTATTACTATGCTGCTCATGCGCTCATCGAACGTCATAGGTACTACAGTTGCTCTAAAGTCTGTAAGCTTTTCGTTGGCTAATAACACCATGGTGTCGCCACTTGGCTCACCTATTTCAACTTTAAAGTGTTTAGCATTACGAATGGTGGCAATGTTATCTACTTTTGCTTCAACTGTGGGGCCGGCATCAAAAATATCAACATACCCATTAAAGGTAAAACCTTCACTTTTTAATAGCTCAATTGCTGGGCGTGTGTTGTCGTGTACTTTACCAATAACAGCTTGCGCATTTTTGCTGAGCAAATTAACGTAAATTGGGTACTTAGGCATTAATTCAGCAATAAATACTTTTTGGCCTATGCCTGTTAAATAGTCGGCAGTTGGAAAGTCCATTGAAAAAAAGTGCTCTTCTAGCCATTGCCAAAATGGGCTGCTGCCATTGTCGTCAGACACACCACGCATTTCTGCAATGACGGTTTGTGCAAAACGCTCTTGATGCTGCTTAATAAACATAAAACGCGATTTTGAAAGTAATTTACCGTTACTGTTTTTGCGGTATGCGTCTTTCAAAAATAATGTACATAGCTCTGTAGCGCCGGTGTAATCGTTACAAAGCGTTAAAATATCAACTGCTTTATATACGTTTAGAGTGCGTGAAGAATGAATCACTTTACTTAAATGATAGTGATAAAATGCATCATCTAAGCCAACAGCGGCTTCTATACCTGAGGTACCAACTACTTCACCGGTTTCGGTGTCCTCTAGTACAAATAAATAACCTTCGTCGCCCGGCTCGGTAGCAGCTTTTGCAAATGAGCTAACCGAATGATCTATTTTCTTTTGCAATAACTTTTCATTATTAGGTAAAGAAGTAAAGCCATGACCCGATTCGTGGGCTATTTTCACTAATGCAGGGTAGTCACTTTGTTGGATTGGGCGAAGGATCATCATAAACCCGCTTACTCCCTTATATTATAACGGTAAATTAAAATTAGAGGGCAAACTAGGTCTGCCCTTAATAGATATTGTTTGGCTATGTTAAGCGCTTACAACACTGGCTACTGCTTTTTCAAAGCGTGCCATACCTTCACGAATGTCGGCTTCTGGGATAACTAATGATGGTGTAAAGCGAACCACGTCAGCACCGGCAACTAATGACATAAGACCGTGCTCAGTACCTGCCACTAAAAACTCTTTTGCACGACCTTTGTATTGCTCGCTTACTACTGCACCAATTAATAAACCTTGGCCGCGAATTTCGCTAAACACGTGGTATTTATTATTAATTTCAGTAAGTAGTTGGTTAAATAATGCTGCTTTTGCTGTTACACCAGCAAGTACTTCTGGGGTATTTACAGTATCGAATGCTGCTTCAGCAACGGCGCACGCTAATGGGTTACCACCATAAGTAGAACCATGCGTACCTACTTTAAGGTGTTGTGCAATTTCAGTTGTGGTGATCATAGCACCAATAGGAAAACCGCCGCCCAATGCTTTAGCCGTAGTTAAAATGTCAGGAACAACGTTTAAACCTTGGTATGCGTATAAGTTACCTGTACGGCCAACACCTGTTTGCACTTCATCAAAAATAAGCAGTGCATTATGTTTAGTACATAAATCACGAACGCCTTGTGCAAATTCGTCAGTTGGCGAAACAATACCGCCTTCACCTTGTAGTGGCTCCATCATTACGGCACATGTTTTGTCGCTAATAAGGGCTTCAAATGCTGCCAGGTCGTTGTAATCACAATGTACAATGTCGCCTGGCTTAGGACCAAAACCATCTGAGTATGCCGCTTGGCCACCAACAGTTACGGTAAAGAATGTACGGCCATGGAAACCTTTGTTGAATGCGATGATTTGTGATTTTTCTGCGCCAAATTGATCAAGGGCAAAACGACGCGCTAATTTAAGTGCTGCTTCGTTTGCTTCTGCGCCTGAGTTGGCAAAGTAAACTTTTTCGGCAAAGGTTGCATCAACCATTTTTTTAGCTAAGCGTAATGCTGGCTCGTTGGTCATTACATTTGATAGATGCCAAAGCTTTTCGCCTTGCTCTTTTAATGCGCCTACTAATGCAGGGTGGCAATGGCCAAGACAGTTAACGGCAATACCACCAGCAAAGTCGATAAACTCTCGACCTTGTTGATCCCATACGCGAGAGCCTTCGCCTCGAACTGGAATTACGCTTGAAGGTGCGTAGTTAGGAACCATTACGTGATCAAATAATTCGCGATTGACTGTCATTTTATTTCCTCTTAATTGTGTACATCACAAAGCCGTAAATAGCTGTGTGGTAACCTGTAGCATATGTGTTTTTTAGCAAACTCAGTATAGCGATATTTGCATAAAAAGGGCTGTGTGGTTCAATTTTCAGACGCTTATTATTTCAGAAAACATTGATTATGTCTCTTCAAAAACTTTCATGTAACCCTTGATAATAAAGGGCTTGAGATATAATTTCATAGATAGTGAATAACTATTTGGTTGCTTTATGCAACTCGTTTTTAGCCAATAAAGCGCCTGAACAACGAGCGCGCCTCACTTTAAACGGGGAAATGTATTGAAAAGAGATAATAAAAAGTGAATGGATAGTCGCAAAAAAATTAACAAATTTAATCAATTTGAATAGCAAGATTATTAAAATTGCTTGCTTGGAGTGCTTTTAGCTCTTTTTTGGTGAACTTAAAGTACGAAAACCAACTAAGCGTTTCATCCGGTTCAACTAGCTGATGCTGCTTTAGCGTTAAGTACTGAGAGTAACATCGTGCTTTTAGCATTACCTGCGTTAAAGGCAGCGCTGTATCGCCTTTTTCTACACCATTAACGAGTTGCTGCATTACGCTATTAAACGGCAAATACTTAAAGGCCATTTTTTCAATTATTTTAGCGCTAATAGCCAACGACTGTTCGCTCAGTAAGGTGGTTAAAAATAAAGGGTCTGGTTTTAGCTCTAGCAATGCAGTATGCAAGCCTTTATTCGCTGTAGTGCGAGCAAATTGTACTTTTCGCTGCCAAATTTGCTCAAACACTTTTAAATATAAACGCACTAAGGCTATTTGCCCCACGTTTAATAACATCCCTAAAGTAAAAGCATGGCTTGGGTTAACCTCGTTAACTTCAGCAATTTTTTGTGCCGCAATAGCATTCGCCATGGCGCTTTCTTTTAAGCGCCTTTTTAGTAACGAAAAAGGCTCTGTGCTATAAGGCATCCAATGGCGCACTGCAAAAGTTGGTACTACTAGCTGTAAGTTATCTAGGCCAATATAACGCAGCGCTAAAGCGGGGCTATCTACTTTCACTGCGGTATTTTTGCTGCGCTGATTACGATAATAAGGCAAGTTAACTAAAGTAACTAACTCTCTGCCAAGCCAGCTTAGGTCGTTAACTAAGGGCTCTAAGCGCCCAACCGATGCGCTTTTTGTGGCTAAAATATCTAACATGGCACATACGCTGTCCTCTACACCTATGGTGTTTTGAATAACACTGTCTATATCGCTAAGCTGCTCAGACATCATTTTTTCTATTGCTTTATGCAGTTGCTCGCTCGCTGCTGCACGATATTTATGATGCGCGGTGCTTTTTAACTTGCGCTTTTGCTGAGCGGCAACCTCTACTTCAAGTAATGTGCGTTGCTTTAGTGGTTCGCCATAGTCCATTTCTAGCGTATGAATAAAGCCAATTTGTTGATGAGCAAAGTTATGACCAAGCAGCAAATCATGTGCTCGTTGATTAAGCATTTTAACAATACGCGGTTGCTGCACTATTTCGGTCATGGCTCTCTGTCTTTAATGTAATGATATTTACTTAATACTATAAGCTTAGAAGCGAGTTAAAAAGTTATCAAGTAACGCTAAACCTTGCTCAGTTAAAATAGCTTCCGGATGAAATTGTACACCTTCAAGTGCTAAGTCTGTATGTAATAATCCCATAATTTCGTCAAACTCACCTTGCTGGGTTTGTGTCCAGGCTGTTACTTGTAACTCTTTAGGCAGCGACTGTGCCTCAACAATTAAAGAATGATACCGACAGACCGTTAAGGGCTTAGCTAAACCTTTAAATACTCCTTGATCGCTATGGTAAATTGGCGATGTTTTACCGTGCATTACTTTTTTAGCACGCACCACCTTTGCTCCTAAGGCTTGGGCAATAGTTTGATGCCCTAAGCAAATTCCTAAAATAGGATACTGCCCTTTTAATTGCTCAACAATACTTAATGAAATACCCGCTTCGCTTGGGCTTTTAGGACCGGGTGATATAACAATATGTTGAGGATTTAACTGCTTAATTTGGCTAAGCGTTATTTGGTCGTTGCGCTTAACCAGTACCTCTTGATCTAAACGCTGAAAGTACTGTACCAAGTTATAGGTAAACGAGTCGTAATTGTCGATCATTAAAAGCATGTAATAAAGCACTCAAAATAGTTATTGTTTGCGAGGAGTTGTTGCATTTTGTATTCTAACTTAAGCATCTTTGAGTGTCAGTGCTTTGTATAGTGATATATAAGTATTTCCGTAATAATAATTAATAACGGCTATGTGTTGATTTATACTCAAGCAACCCCCAGTTCTAATATTATGGCGTACATAAATACCCATACAATCTGAATTTAACTAAACCCTAAGCGTGTTATTTTTAAAACACATTTATTACACGCACCGTTAAGGAGTACCTATGTTAGGCGAAGATCATTCATTAACTCAAGACTTTCCTGAGCACCTAAATACCATTAAAAAACTCAATAGCAATGATCCAGAGTTTGCAGATAAAGCCAAAAAATACAACGCGCTTGATAAAGAAATTCGTACCTTAGAGCTGCAAGACGCGCCTATCGATGACGAGGAAATGCTGCAATTAAAACATGACCGTGTGGTGTTAAAAGATTGGCTACATCAACAATTGTTAAAAGCCAGCTAAGCGCAATTTATACCCATTGTATTTAAGAGCCCTCTGACTTATGGGCTCTTATTACTCTTGCTTCTTAATATACACTGCCACCACCCTTGGTATAAATTACAGCGTTATAGCTATAACAGCCCTTCCTAATATTTAAAAAGCATTGCTATTAATTTAACTTGCAGACAAGCTATCTGTATCTAAGATAAATAACGTTAAGCTTATGTCTAAATACATACTCTCGATTGATCAAGGAACTACCAGCTCTCGGGCTATTTTATTTACCAAAGATGCCAAGGTAGTTGATACTGTTCAGCAAACATTCCCGCAGCACTTTCCCAATAATGGCTGGGTTGAGCATGACCCTAACGATATTTTACAAACCGTACTAAGTACCTGTAAAACAGTACTGGCTAATAACCAGGTTACAGCCGAGCAGGTCATTGCCATTGGTATCACTAATCAGCGCGAAACCACTTTAGTATGGAATAAAAAGACTGGCCAACCAATTTATAATGCCATTGTGTGGCAAGATCGCCGTACCAGCGAGTATTGCGAGCAAATACGTAGCGATAAACTCAGTAAAAAAATTAGCGATAAAACCGGGCTATTATTAGATCCGTACTTTTCAGCCACTAAAATTCGCTGGATTTTAGATAATGTTGCCGATGCACAGCAACAAGCGCTAGCCGGCGAGCTAGCATTTGGTACGGTTGACAGTTATTTACTGTGGCATTTAACCGCTGGCAAAGTACACCGTACCGATGCCACCAACGCCTCACGTACACTATTATTTAATATACATCAGCAATGTTGGGATGAAGAGTTACTAACGCAGTTTAATATTCCACACTCTATGCTTCCAGAAGTGATGGACAGCGCAGCCGAGTTTGGCAGTACCAGCAGTGAAATTTTTGGTGCACCGATTAAAATTTGCGCTATGGCGGGGGATCAGCAAGCCGCATTAATTGGTCAAGCTTGCTTTAAAGAAGGCATGGCTAAAAGTACCTACGGAACGGGCTGCTTTTTAATGCTTAATACGGGCGATAAAGCCCTTACCTCTAATAACCGCTTATTAACTACTGTGGCTTACAGGCTCAATGGTAGAGTGACCTACGCTATAGAGGGCAGTATTTTTATGGCGGGTGCCACTATGCAATGGATTGTTGAGGGCTTAAAGCTACTTGAACATGCCGGCGACAGCGAGGCTATGGTCAAAGACGTGCCACTGGATCACGGCGTATTTTTAGTGCCTTCGTTTACCGGTTTAGGCGCCCCATACTGGGATGCCAATGCCCGTGGTGCTATTTTAGGTTTAACCCGTGATTCTGGCATTAGCACTATAGTAGCAGCGGCGCTGCAGTCTGTTGGCTATCAAACCAAAGATTTACAAAAAGCCATGGAAGGTGATGGCCTGCGTCCAAGTATTTTGCGCGTGGACGGTGGCATGGCAAAAAATAATTGGGCCATGCAGTTTTTAGCTAATATTTTAGGCGCAAGTGTGGAACGCCCAGCGCTAACAGAAACAACCTCTCTGGGTGTTGCCTATTTAGCAGGGCTGCAAACTGGGATTTATAAGTCAACGGAGCAATTAGCTACTATGTGGCAATGCGACCGTCGTTTTGAACCAACCATGAGCATAGATGAACGTAACGATTTATACGCAAAATGGCAGCACTGTATAGCACAAGTCACACTTTCAAATAACGCAACAAAAGACGACTGCTAATGCGATAGTGTTATTGGCTATTGATATGCCATCGCTTAAATTAATAAAGAGGTATTCAGTGAAATTACTCGATAATGAATATGATTTACTGGTTATTGGCGGTGGCGTTAATGGCACTGGTATTGCGGCTGACGCCGCCGGTAGAGGCTTAAAAGTATTACTGTGTGAGCAAAATGATTTAGCCTCTGCTACATCATCAAGTAGCAGTAAACTTATTCATGGTGGACTACGCTATTTAGAGCATTACCAATTTAGGCTAGTAAAAGAGGCACTTAAAGAGCGTGAAGTGTTATTAAAAAATGCCCCACATATTATGTGGCCGCTATCTTTTAGGCTGCCACATCAAGCGCATTTACGCCCTTACTGGATGATTAGAATTGGGTTGTTTATATACGACCATCTTGCCAAACGCATTACTTTACCCGCATCAAAATCAATTAAATTTACCCGCGATAGTATATTGAATAATACTATTACCCGCGGTTTTGAATACGCTGATGGCTGGGTTGATGATTCGAGGTTAGTTATTTTAAATGCGTTAGCAGCACAGCAAAAAGGTGCAACCATTTTAAGCCGCACGCGCTGTATTAAAGCAGTTCGCAATAACAATAATTGGAGTGTGACCTTAGAGCAACAAGGTAGCAAAAAGCAATGTTCTATAGTTGCTAAAGGAGTTGTTAATGCAGCGGGCCCTTGGGTTGCATCACTTTTTGATGAGGTAATTACTGGGCCGTCGCCACATAATATTCGCTTAGTTAAAGGCAGCCATATTATTGTGCCGCGTATTCACACTGAGCCGCAGGCCTATATTTTACAAAATAAAGATCAGCGTATTATTTTTGTTACCCCATTTGAAGATGACTATTCACTGATTGGCACTACAGATGAAGAATACAGCGACAATATAGCAGATGTAAAAATTAGCGATAAAGAAGTCGATTACTTAATTGGCATTACTAATAATTACTTTAAAAAACAACTTACTCATAACGACATAGTGCATACCTTTAGTGGTGTACGCCCCTTACTAGATGATAACTCATGCGACGCACAAGCCGTTACTCGCGACTACAAACTGATATTATCGAGCAATAATAACCAGGCACCACTGCTAAGTGTATTTGGTGGGAAAATTACCACTTATCGCAAGCTCGCTGAAAACGCAGTAAACGAACTCGCCAGCTTTTATCCGCATATGGGCCAAACATGGACAAAAAACACTCCATTACCCGGTGGCGACTTTTCATCAAAGGTAGTATTAAAGCAACAACTACAGGTAAAGTATGCATGGTTGCCTGAGTTTATTTTAAATCGCTTTATACGCAGTTACGGTACTGGCACTTATACCCTACTTACAGATGCCCAAAGCGTAGCTGATTTAGGCCAGCATTTTGGCCATGGTTTATACGCCACTGAAGTAAATTATTTAGTTAATAGCGAGTGGGCTAGCAGCGCCGAGGATATATTGTGGCGTCGTAGTAAGTTAGGTTTGCGTTTTAATACTGAGCAAATAACAGCGCTGAGCCAGTATATTCAAAATTATAATGGCTCAATACCGCTGTAAACATTTACCAAACTAGCTAGCCGGGGCTAAATGCTCATTAAGTGACGATTTTTCAGATACTGAAAGCGATTGCTTTGCTTTTGCTGCAAAATCGTAACGTACCAATACCGTTTTACCAACTGCACAGCAGTTACCTTGCTGGTGAGCTTCTTGGCGTAATACAAATGAGCTGGTACCTACATGCTCTACTGAGGTTTTAATGGTTACTTCATGGCCATAAAATAACTCACCAACAAACGACACTTCGACTTTGGCAATAATTAGCTTCCAGTCATGTGGGTTTAAATCTGGGGTAAAAAACCTAAAAATAGGCGCACGCGAAGCTTCAAACCATACAGGGAGTACGGTATTGTTAATATGTCCTAGCGCATCTGTTTCACTAAAGCGCGGCATCACTTTTTCAATAAACATAATAATCCAATAATAATTATATAAAGGTAAACTATGACGGACTTTATTCGCGTATACGATAACGCGCTCAGCAATGACTTTTGTGATAACTTTATCACTACCTTTTCTCAAAGCCCGCATATAAAACAAGGGATGACATCTGGCGGTATCGATTTAAATAAAAAAGATAGCCACGACTTGCACTTAAACAATCATCCGGAATACGTTGAGCAATTAAAACATATTCAACAAACCACTGCACAGTATGTTTTTAAATACATTGAAGAACATATTTTTATTATGATTGGTGCCTTTGGCCTAAAAGTGTATCACCCTAAAAGTGGCGAACCTGTTGACTTAACACACGCAAACTTTGATGAAGTGGGTAAACCACAACTGCCCTTATTAGTGCAGCAAATTTTTAGGCTAGGAAATATTCAGGCGCAAAAATACCAAGTTAATAAAGGCGGTTACCCGTATTGGCACAGCGAAGTTTATCCGCAGTTAAATCATAACGAGGCGCTACATAGAGTATTGCTGTTTATGTTTTATTTGAACGATGTTGAACAAGGTGGGGAAACGGAGTTTTATTATCAAAAGCGTAAAATTGCGCCTAAAAAAGGCACTATGGTAATAGCGCCCGGCTACTTTACTCACACTCACCGTGGCAATAAGCCAGTATCTAACGATAAGTATATTTTAACCTCGTGGGTACTGTTTAACCGCGCAGAGCAAATATACGGTGCGCCAAAGAGCTAGCGCACCTTTTTTATGTATATTAACCTAGTAGCTCATCAAACAAATTAAATAACTGATCAAGCTCTGCGGTGGTGTTGTAGTGCATGCAACCAATGCGCACTACGCCACCTTTATCAAGTACGCCTAATTGCTCACACAAACCTTGCGCGTAAAAGTTGCCGTCCCATACACAAATATGTTGCTTACCTAAACATTCAGATACAGCGCGCGGCTCTAAACCTTCAAAAGTTAACGCAAAAGTAGGCGTACGCTCATTTAAACGATCTAAATCATCTATACCAAACAATTTAATACGCGGGTAATTAACTAAGCGCGTTAAAAAGTATTCACTCAGCGCCATTTCGTGTTGCTTGGTTTTAGCAAAGGCAACACTTAACTTTTCGCGGCGTGAATGGCTGTCGTCAAGCTCGCTAATTGCTGCAATGTAATCAACCGCCGCTATAAAACCAGCCATGGCTTCAAAGCTTTGCGTGCCGGTTTCCCAGCGACCAGGCGCTACGTCTTTAGCTGGCTCAACTTTGTACGGGGTAAATCCTTCAAGGTGCTCTTTTTTGCCATAAACCATACCTAAATGCGGGCCAAAAAACTTGTACGCAGAGCAGGCTAAAAAGTCGCAATCAAGCGCTTGTACATCTACAAGTTCGTGCGGTGCATAATGTACGGCATCAACATAAACAAGTGCGCCTACGTTGTGGGCAAGCTCTACAATACGTTTAATATTGTTAATTGAACCTGTGGTATTTGAAGCATAAGTTACCGCTACCAGCTTAGTATTACTGTTTAGTAAACTCTCGAACTGCGCCATATTGAGTGTGCAGTCGGTTTCGTTAATAAGCGCAGTATTAACTTTAACACCTTTATCTTCTGCGGCTTGCTGCCACGACGAAACGTTAGAAAAGTGATCCGCGTTAGTGACAATAATTTCATCACCCGTTTGCCAGTCGCGTGAAATTGCGCGGCTAAAGCTAAACGTTAAGCTGGTCATATTCGGACCAAATACAATTTGTTGTGAGCTGGGCGCATTGAGTAAATCGGCAGCAGCTTGGCGAGCATTTGCCATTAGCTCAACGGTTTTATCGCTTGAGAAAAATGCTCCACCTAAATTTGAGTTGTAATAACCCAAATAAGCAGTCATAGCGTTAAGTACCGATTGCGGTACTTGCGAGCCACCGGGGCCGTCTAAAAACACGGGAGATTTACCATTAACGCTTTGCATTAATGCCGGAAATTGCTCACGTAATTGCGTTATATTCATGCTCATTCCTTAAGACGTTAATACAAAGCAATCCAGGTAACCTGGCTTACTGGCATCAAGTTTATTCATTGGAGTAGCGTTATGCCACACTTGACGGTCGTTAATTACTGCAAACATACCGTCTTTTATGGCCATTTTAAAACAGGGATCGGCTTGCTTGTTTTCGTATACAAGCAATTCACCGCCCTCTAAGTTTTCATGCGATACACCACATACACACACATGATCAAAACCATCTTGGTGCACGCCTTCTGGCGCTGCAGGCGTATCACTATCAATGGCTAACATACGAAATTGGTGAATTTCGATATCACGTTCTTCATCAATCCCGGTAATTTGACGAAACTCATTCACAATACTTTTCATGCCCGCTGACTCAAGTAGGCTTTGCTCTAAATTTTCGTAACTACGCTCAACATTACCCTGAAAGGTATTAATTGCATCATCTTGTACAAATGCTTTTGTTGCTTGTAGCTTTAGCTCACCATTTTGTAGTTTAACTACAGAGTAACGGCGTTTACGAAAGGCACCATCTGCATAAGGATTAGTCGGCAGGTTATCAAAAGAAGGCTTAACCAAATCAATATTTGTTTGGTTAATAAAACGCAGCTGCAGTAAATTCTGGGGGTTTAAAGCGGTCATAAAAATCCTGCTATAGTAATTATAATATTGCAGGGATTTTAATGCATGCAAAGAGGATTTATTGCTTTATTATTTAACTTCAAAACAATTAACCACCAAAATTAATACAATAAATGCAAAAAAACAACATTAACTATCTAAAATTTATTTTTGCCAATAAAAAACCCGCAAAAGCGGGTTTTTAAATAAGCTGTAAAAATTATACTGCTTGTTGAATGATCACGTTGTCTGCTTTTTTAGTGTAAGCAGGCATGCGATGGAAGTTCAAGTAGCGATATGTATCTGACGCTGTTGCATTGATCTTCGCTGCATATTCTTGATACTCAGCAGCAGTTGGCAATCGACCGATAATTGCCGCAACTGCAGCAAGTTCAGATGATGCTAAAAATACATTTGCACCATTACCTAAACGGTTAGGGAAGTTACGTGTAGAGGTAGACACTACCGTTGCTTTATCAGCAACACGTGCTTGGTTACCCATACATAATGAACAACCTGGAGTTTCTATACGTGCGCCAACACGACCAAAGATGCCATAGTAGCCTTCTTCAATTAGTTGGTCTTTGTCCATCTTAGTAGGTGGAGCAACCCAAAGCTGAGTAGGTAGTTGACCTTTAAAGCCATCTAGTAACTTACCAGCCGCGCGGAAGTGACCAATGTTAGTCATACAAGAACCGATGAATACTTCATCAATTTTCTCGCCAGCAACATCAGAAAGTAAACGCGCGTCATCTGGATCATTTGGAGCACAAAGAACTGGCTCTTTAATCTCAGCTAAGTCGATTTCAACTACGTGAGCGTATTCAGCATCTTTATCTGCTTCCATAAGCTCAGGATTAGCTAACCAGTCTTGCATTGCATTAATACGACGTTCAATCGTACGTACATCGCCATAACCTTCAGAGATCATCCACTTAAGCATAACAATGTTTGATTCTAGGTATTCAGAAATAGACTCTTTTGAAAGCTTAACCGTACAACCTGCAGCTGAACGCTCAGCAGATGCATCTGATAATTCAAACGCTTGCTCAACAGTTAGGTGCTCAACGCCTTCAATTTCTAGTACGCGACCAGAGAACTCGTTGATTTTACCTTTTTTCTCAACTGTTAATAAGCCTTGCTTGATACCGTAGTAAGGGATTGCATGTACAAGGTCACGTAATGTGATACCTGGTTGCATTTCGCCTTTAAAACGAACCAAAATTGACTCAGGCATATCAAGAGGCATAACACCTGTTGCTGCTGCGAATGCTACTGCACCCGAACCCGCTGGGAATGAAATACCTAATGGGAAACGTGTATGCGAATCACCACCAGTACCTACGGTATCTGGTAATAACATACGGTTTAACCATGAGTGAATAATACCGTCACCTGGGCGAAGTGAAACGCCGCCACGGTTCATGATGAAATCAGGAAGCGTGTGATGCGTGTTTACATCAATAGGTTTTGGGTATGCCGATGTATGACAGAAAGACTGCATTGTTAAGTCTGCAGAGAAACCTAAACAAGCTAAATCTTTAAGCTCATCACGTGTCATAGGACCTGTTGTATCTTGCGAGCCAACAGTTGTCATTTTAGGCTCACAGTATTGACCTGGGCGAATACCTGCAACGTTACATGCTTTACCAACCATTTTTTGCGCTAGTGTAAAGCCTTTATCTGATACTTCAGTTGCTGTTGGTACTTTAAATATATCAGTAGCACCTAAACCAAGTGATGTACGTGCTTTGTCTGTTAAACCACGACCAATGATTAGTGGAATACGACCACCAGCACGAACTTCATCTAAAATCACTTCAGATTTAAGTTCAAACTTAGAGATTACTTTATCAGTACCATGCTGCTTAACAACACCTTCGTATGGGTAGATGTCAATTTGCTCGCCCATGTTAAGTTCATCAACATTTAGCTCAATTGGTAAAGCGCCAGAATCTTCCATAGTGTTAAAGAAGATTGGTGCAATTTTATTACCTAGACATACACCGCCAACACGCTTATTTGGTACAAACGGGATATCATCGCCCATAAACCAAAGCACTGAGTTAGTTGCAGATTTACGTGAAGAACCCGTACCAACAACATCACCAACGTAAGCTAGTGGTAAGCCTTTAGTTTTTAATTCTTCTAGTTGGGTGATTGGGCCTACTTCGCCTGGTTTGTCAGGAGTGATACCGTCACGTTCAATTTTTAGCATAGCTAAAGCATGTAGTGGAATATCTGGACGAGACCATGCATCTGGTGCAGGTGACAAGTCATCCGTATTTGTTTCGCCAGTTACTTTAAATACAGTAACTGAAATCTTTTCAGCAACAGCTGGTTTATTAGTAAACCATTCTGCATTTGCCCAAGACTCAATAATTTGCTTAGCGAATGTGTTACCCGCTTTTGCTTTTTCTTCTACATCGTAAAATGCATCAAACATTAATAATGTGTTTGAAAGGCCTTTTACTACGATAGGTGCAAGTGTGTCGTCATCAAGTAGGTCTATCATAGGTGCGATATTGTAACCGCCTAGCATAGTACCTAATAATTCTGCCGCTTTTTCTTTAGAAAGTAGTGGAGAATTAGTTTCACCTTTAGCAACTGCCGCTAAAAACCCTGCTTTGATATAAGCTGCATCATCAACACCTGCCGGTACACGATTAGCAAACAAGTCGAGAATAAACTCTTCTTCACCAGCCGGTGGAGTTTTGATTAATTCAATAAGATCAGCCGTTTGCTGAGCATCTAATGGCGCTGGTACGATACCTAACGCGGCACGTTCTTCTACGTGTTTACGATATTCTTGTAGCACAATATTGCCCTCTTGGTGACGTGAAAGTATTCGGTAGCGCTTCATAAGCGCAATGTTACCCAATACTTATAGTATTCTAACGCTTAATTATAAAGCTTTTGTAGGTAGATGAAAATCTATCCAGTTCAGCAACTGATTATACCGACTATAAGTATTATGAATAGTAGATAAAGTAAAATCAATTTCTATGAATGTTTATTAAGTAAGAATCATTAGTATTAATTTTTAATTTAAGTTTTTAGTAGGCATAAAAAAACCCAGCATAAAGCTGGGTTTTTGTAATTCAATCGATTTTATTAACGTAAAACTTTAACGTTTTTAATCGTTTTGATATGCGCTTCTACACGACGGTTTTCTTCGTGTGCTGCTTTAGTGTTCGCTTCATTTTTAAGACGCTCTTCACCTAAACCAACTGTAGTAATACGGTCTTCTGCTACGCCATCAGCTACTAATTTTTTAGCTACTGCGTCAGCACGTTTTTTAGATAACCACTTGTTGTAAGATGCTTTACCTACAGAAGAAGTATGACCTTCTAAAAGAACAGTTGTATCTGGGTACTCTTTTAAGAACTCAGCTACTTTATCGATATCGTTTAAGTACTGTGTAGATACTGCAGATGTATTATTAGGGAAAGTCACTAATAAGCTTACAGTTACTTCTTTATCTTCGTATAATGTACAACCTGTGCCATCAACTGCATCTGTCATTGGTGTGTTAGGACACTGATCATCTGCATCTGGAATGTTATCGTTGTCGCTATCTACTGGTGCAACTTCAACAATTACTGGCTCTGGAGCTGGTTGAACTGGCTCTTCTGCTACTGAACTTTGACCAAATAAGTAGTTAATACCTAGTTTAGCGTTCACATCGGTATAACCACGGTCAAGACCTTGATAAACAGATGTTTCTGCGTTAACAAATAAGCCGTCTGTAATGAAGTGCTGGTAACCAACACCTGCGTTTAAGAAAGTATTATCTGTTGCTACTTTTACTTCTTTAATACCAAATAAACCATAGAAAGGACCGCCACCAAAGTGGTAAAGTGCATCAACACCAAAACGCTCGCCGTCTATGTCGTTACGATTACCATTAGGAATCGGATTTTTAAGAAATGCATTAAAGTCCATATCTGCATACTCAAGACGTGCACTCCAGTAATCACTGAAACGGTAGCCAACTTCAGCACCCCAACTTGCAGATTCATTAACTTCCAAGTTTTGGTGCATGTTTAAGTTTTTCCAAGATGCATCGTAATAGTCACCGAACACACCAATGTAAAAACCTTCAGTTTTTTCTGCTGCAAATGCTGATGCGCTAGTTGCAGCTAACGCGATTGCGATTGTAAGTGATTTTAATTTCATTGTTTTCTTCCCATTTTAACAATTAAAAAATATAGCTAATTCTTTCTAGCTCAACCAGTTTTATTAATATTACCTGATCCTTTATTAATCAATACTTAACAAAAGATAAATTAATTCGTTTTCAACACTCTATATACAAGTATCAGTAAGTTTAGGACATATTAATTACTTTACCCAACCCCTAGATAATAAATACTATCGCTAGTATCTAAATTTATTAAATAACCATACCGACTTCACTAGCTGAGTTTATATTGAGCTCCAAGCTCCTAGCTTTAAATGCATATCAATAATATCAGCTCAGTTTATTGTGCTCAATAATAAAGCAGCGCTACGGCCGCTAAATGACCTTTAATAATCAGCAACTTAAATTTCAATCTAATAATTAAGTACCACAAAAAGTATAATACTCTTTATCGCTGCTAGGTGCATCCTGAAATTTTGCCAATTTGTCTGTATTTTCATAAGGTGTGTGCATAACCTGCATAAACTCATGCAGTAATTCACTTGAGCCAGTCTTATTATACTCACTAAGTATTTTTTCGATCACATGGTTACGAGGAATAACTCGCGGATTAGCTGCGCGCATTACGGTATAGCTGCGATCATCGGTACGTTTTTGCCACTTACCGGCCCACTGAACTAATACCACTGGTATGCTCACTCCACCTGTTAAAGACTCGGTTAGTGCATCAAACGTGTTGGTATAGTCGAGTTGGTGCTCTTTTAATAACTGTAATAGCTCTGCAATTAACTCTTTATCGGCTGTATCTGTGCCAGCTAAGCCCAGTTTTGTTGCCCACATTGCACTAAATTCAACATTAAATTGCTCAGCAAAACCATCTATTATTGGGGTCATTAACGCCACAGCTTGTTCGTCGTCATCATTTACAAGCGGTATTAAACTCTCAGCTAAGCGGGCGCAGTTCCAGTTAGCAATATTAGGTTGATTACCAAATGCATAACGCCCTTGCTTATCAATAGAGCTAAACACGGTATCAAAATCGAAGCTGTTCATCATGGCACATGGGCCATAGTCGATAGTTTCGCCGCTAACCAGCGTATTATCGGTATTCATTACCCCATGTATAAAGCCTACTCGCATCCAACTAACCACCAGCTCAACTTGGTTTTTAATCACTGCAGCTAAAAATGCTAAATAGCGCTCAGGTCCTGTTGCTTGAATTTTTGGGTAATGACGCTCAATAGCTAAGTCGGCAAGGTTTTTAAGCCCTGCAACGTCGCCTTGCGTTGCTAAATACTGAAACGAGCCAACACGGATATGGCTACTGGCTAAGCGCGTTACAATAGCGCCAGGTTGAGGTGGGTTTCTGTACACGGTTTCGCCACTACCAACCACTGCTAAGCAGCGCGTAGTTTTAATACCTAACGCTTGCATTGCTTCGCTCATTATATATTCACGAATTGCTGGGCCAAGTGCACAGCGGCCATCGCCACCACGAGAGTAAGGAGTGGCACCTGAGCCTTTTAATTGAATGTCCCACAACTGGTTTTGCGCATCCTCTACTGCACCTAGCAAATGAGCACGCCCGTCGCCTAAACGAGGTGAAAAATGTCCAAATTGATGCCCTGAGTATCCCAGTGCAACCGCTGCAATTGCTTGCTGTTCGTTGCCGCTAAAAGTACTGGCCCGTAATTCAGGAACTACATTAATATTAAACGCTTTAGCTAAGCTGTCGTTCCATAGTAATAGCTGTGGGGCGGCCACCTTAGATGGGCGATCTTCAATTGCAAAATTGTCGGCTACTTGTCTGTACCTTGGCATTAAATTCATAACTACCCTCTACTGTTGTTGGCTTATACCTACACGATTATCGCCTACACTGTAGGCTATAATTAAGCTTAGCTCTTGCATGCTCAAACCGCTTTGTTGTTGTAATTCATTAAAGAACGCTTGCGCTGCAGTTAACGACTTTTTAGTTTGTAAGCCACCATCAATAATTTTATGCGCGCGCAAATAACTCTCAACATCCCGCGATAATAAAAAGGTGTCTTTACCCAATGCACGCAAAGTATAAGGGCCGGTATTTCCACCCAAGCGTGCACCGTGTTTTTTTAAGTACGCCCACAAACCAATAATATCTTCACTTGGCCAGTCTGCAATAAACTGACTAAAGCTACCATGTTGCTGGGTAACCTCATGGATCATGAACGCATTTTCGGGGATCGTTTTTACATTTTTATAATTGCGAACAATGCGCTCGTCGCTGGCTTTTTGCTCCAACATATCGGGTGGCATCATTAATAATTTTTCAACGCTAAAATGCCAAAAAACCTCTCTAAAGCCTGCCCACTTGCTGTTAATAACCGACCAGTAAAAGCCACTTTGAAAAACCTTGCGCGTAAACTCTTCCAGCCAATCATCATCACTTAAAGCTACTAATTGTCGCTTAGATGCAGGTTTAGCGAGTAATTGCTGTAGCATTTGTGTTGAGCCTTTTCGCTCTACTGCTCGCTGATAAATATCATTAAATTTTTCCATCTGCTTGAAACCTTATTTTGCAGTTACAAATTTCGCGCCGCGATTATCCCCTAGTTTAAGGGAAATCGTCCTTATACGTAACCGTTGCCAAAATCGATGACACTATCTGCACTTAGCTGCTTGACACCCAGATGGCTAAAATGATTTAATCATCGCACTTACCCTATTTAATTATATTTGTATTGCTAGCAGTACAAATATAAAGGGCTGGAAGAGGTGCGTTATTCAGGTAGCGTATGTTAGGAGCACAAACTCCATTGAGCATACGTAAGGGGAATTAACGCCGAGAAACAACAATATTTGTGTCATTGTTGTTTCGGGCGACTAGGTTGAATCCTAGCGACTGTCACCAATAGCTATTTAAACGTAGCTTATTAGTTTGGTGGAGAGCTTCTGGTCTTAGTATAATAAGGCCGTGCGCCCTATTATTTAAGCCCATTCGCTCTTCGAATTATAACATACCCTACACGTGGGTATTTGTTCGAACGATGTTAATGCGGCTCTTTCCTATATAGCTTCTTAACTCACCGAACATTCTATAAGTTCGCGAGAGATGATCAAAAACTTTAATTTAGATGACTACTCAGTCTGGACGGCGCTCGTTACTCCGTTTAATCAAAACGGTACAATCGACTATGGCACCTTAACCACTTTGGTTGCTGAGCAAGCCGCTGCCAATAATGCTATTTTATTACTAGGCAGCACAGGCGAAGGCTTAGCCTTAACACTTAAAGAGCAACAAGCCATTGTTGAGCACGTGTGCCAATTATCGCCTAATGTACCCTTAATGGTGGCTGTAGGTGGTATGAACCTCAAACAGCAATTAGCCTGGGTTGAATACTGTAACCACTTGCCTATTCATAGCTTTTTACTTGGCTCGCCGCTTTATGCAAAGCCCGGTGTAATTGGGCAAACCCATTGGTTTGAAAGCCTTTTAAATATAAGTAAACACCCTTGTATGCTTTATAACGTACCAGGGCGAAGCGCTGTCGATATTCCAGTGGCAACCATTCAAAACCTACAACAACATAAAAACCTATGGGCACTTAAAGAAGCCAGTGGCAACATTGCGCAATTTGAAGCTTACCGTCAAGCGGCTCCTAACTTAGCTATTTTTAGCGGCGACGATGCGCTTATGCCCTACTTTGCCCAAGCCGGCGCTAAAGGGCTGGTATCGGTAGCAGCTAATGCTTGGCCGCTACAAACTCACGAATTCGTACAGCGTAGCCTAAGTGGCCAATACCCCAATTTATTTACTCAGTGGTCAAGCGCAATCAGTAGCTTGTTCACTGTAGCAAACCCCATTCCCGTTAAAGTACTCATGCATTTACAAGGGCGATTAACGAGTTCGTATTTACGCCCACCGTTAACTCACCTCGAATTAACGCAAACAACGTGCATTGAACAAGCAAACAACACCATTTTATCTTGGCATTAAACATAGGTTTTTATAATGAGCTGGTTAGAACTATTAAATAATTTAGAGTCGGGCGCAGTACGCGCAGCATCACAAAACGAAAGCGGCCAATGGCAGGCTAACGTTGCAGTAAAACAGGGTATTTTAGAAGCCTTTAAAAATGGTACAAACACCGAATTTGTCGGTGGCTTTGTTGATAAACATAACTTAGCGCCACAACAGTTTAGTGCCACCGATGGCGTACGTATGGTCCCGGGTGGCTCAAGCGTTCGCCGTGGTGCTTATGTAGCTAAAGGCACTATTATTATGCCACCAGCGTATGTAAATATTGGCGCATACATTGACGAAGGCACTATGGTAGATAGTCACGCTTTAGTTGGCTCGTGCGCGCAAGTAGGTAAAAATGTCCACCTTAGCGCAGCCGTGCAACTTGGCGGTGTGTTAGAGCCAATTGGTGCCAGCCCAGTGGTAGTTGAAGATGATGCATTTATTGGCGCAGGCTGCGTAATTGTTGAAGGCGTAGTAATTAAAAAAGGCGCAGTACTTGCCCCTGGTGTGCGTTTATCGGCCACAATTCCGGTTTACGACTGTGTAAACGAGCGCCAACTAGACAAAGGCGAGCCAATTCCTGAGTACGCTATTGTAATACCAGGCTCTCGCCCTGCTTCAAACGAATGGGCGCGTGCACAAGGTTTAAGCATGTCGTGCGCGTTAATTGTTAAGTACCGCGATGAGCAAAGTGATGCATCATTACTACTTGAAGAGGTTTTACGTTAATGAGCTTTTTGAGCACGGGCGTTAAAACGGCAATTAATGAATTATCAAGCCAACTCGATAGCCCATTTTTTGTTTACGACCTAGATACGCTAAATAGTCACTTGGCACAATTGGTCGCACAAACCGAGGTAAAACTTTGGTATGCGGTTAAAGCGAATCCGCTGTCTAAAATTATTCAATGCTTAGATAACGCCGGGTTTAATTTTGACGTAGCCAGTAAAGGCGAGCTTGAGCAAGTACTTGCTCAAGGCGTTAGTAGCGATCGCGTGCTCAACACCGGGCCAGCTAAAAGCCCAAAACAAATTAAACACTTTATTGAGCGCGGCGTACGTACTTTTGTTGCCGAAAGTCTTAATCAAGTTCGCTGGCTCAATGAGCAAGCCAAGCTACAAAACTGTCAACTACAGGTATTACTGCGCGTACAGTTACGTTGGCCCGAGGGCGAAAAAAACCCACTAGGTGGCGATAGCCTCACGCCATTCGGACTCGGTTGTACAGAGTGGCAGGCACTTAATATTACCGACTATGACGCACTTAGCTTTGATGGCCTGCATATTTTTCAATGGGGAAATATGCTCAGCACGCAAAAACTCAGTGAGTTGTGGTCACAAATGATTGCACCACTTAGCCAACTTGCCCGCGATTTAAATATAAACCTTAAAATTTTAGATTTAGGTGGCGGCTTAGGTATTCCGTATACGCAAAACGACATAACGCTTAATTGGGATGACTTAATAACTGCCCTCGCTAAAATTAAAAAACAGGCGGGCGTTGAAGAGTTATGGATGGAGCTTGGCCGCTATGCCGTGGGTGAATGCGGACATTACGCAGCCCCAGTAGTAGAGCGCAAACAAAACTATGGCCAACAACAAGTTATTTTAAGTGGCGGTATAAACCACTTATTGCGCCCAGCCGTCACCAGTCAAGACTTTCCAGCAGCATTACTACGAGATTCACACACACCAACCCAAGCTATGAGCTTATACGGGCCACTTTGTACCGCACTCGATTGCTTGGGCGAGCACGCATTACCAAGTGATCTCAATGAGCACGACTGGTTGGTGTTTAGTCAATGTGGTGCCTATGGCTTTAGTGAAAGTATGCCGTACTTTTTATGCCACGAACTTGCTGGCGAATATGTTTTAGAACAAAACAAACTTAGCTGTTTGCGTGCAGCCGAAGATGCCAGTTATTACTTGAGATAATGTACCTAAAATAATGTACCTGAGATAAAATTAAAATGTTGAGATACTCATGATCGCCTCACCAATTAGTCAAGAAAACATCGTCGTTGGTGAAGTTGCCAATGGCTTACCACTCACTATTCCTGTGTATCGTTTAAAAGGCGATGGCACGGGGCCAAGTGTGTATATTCAGGCCAACATGCACGGAGCTGAAGTACAAGGTAACGCGGTAATTTTTCAACTACTTGAACAATTAAAGCACCTTAATCTTAAAGGTGATATTACTTTAGTGCCCTATGCCAACCCTATTGGTTGCAATCAAAAGTCGGGGGAATTTACCCTAGGTCGGTTCGACCCTATCACCGGCACTAATTGGAATAGGATGTATCATTATAATACTGATTTAGTCACTCAGTTTGCACAAAACCATATGCAATACGACGATGCCATATTAAAAAGCGCGTTCAAACAGGCACTTATTGACGAAGTTGACAGTAAACTTAATGGCCCTGCTTATTTACTCAATACTGGTAAACGCATTGCGCTTAACTTACAAAAGCTCGCTCACCAAGCTGATATAGTACTGGATTTACACACAGGTCCTATTTCAAGCAAGCACTTGTACTGCCCAACCTATGCGACTAATAGCGCTCGCTACTTTAATATTGAGCACGTACTGCTTATTCCAAGTGACTTTGATGGTGCGATGGATGAGGCAAACTTTTGTCCGTGGTGGCATTTAAGCGAAGCACTGAGCAAGCAAGGCCGCGAGCTCAGCATACCTGTAGAAGCTTTTACTGTAGAGCTAGGCAGCCAAGAAAAAATAGACTTGAGCGAAGCACTAAACGATGCAAACAGTATTTTAAGTTACTTAAATTATAAAGCCGTATTTGTAAATGCGCCCCACACTCCAGCTAACATTACTCGCTACGCGTGTCATTTAAACGATTACTTTGCTTACTACGCGCCCATGGGCGGAATGGTTGAGTATATTGCCCCCCTAGGCGGGCATATAAAAGCCGGTGAGCCAATTGCTAAAATACTGCGCATGGAGCGTTATTTAAGTGAACAACCACTACAAACACTTTCCCTTGAATCTGACGCTATTGCCATACTGCATTTTGCCTCGGCGAGCGTTAATCAAGGCACTGAACTGTATAAGTTTTTTACTAACGTATTTGAGCTTTAAGCTCTCCCTTCTCATTGCGTGAGAGTAAGTTAACTATAGTTAATTTGCATTATAAAAGCGGCTTAGGCCGCTTTTATTTTGATCTAATTATACTAAATATACGTAAATTCAGTAAAAGTTCACCGTTACATATGTAAAAAGGCGTTATAATTAAATTAACGCATTAAACCATCAATACTCACAAAGGAATTACAATGAGCTGGCGATACTTGATCATACTTTCAACATTAGTTAGTACTACTGTTTTTGCTGAAGAAAAACCTAAAAGCAATGAGCAAAATAGTAATATTGAGCTGGTAAAACAATGTATTTTAAATGAAGTGATTGGTGGAGACGGCAAGCAAACACTCGATCAGCTTCGTAAAAAGTGCTCCGCTCTTGAAGAAGATAAGCAACTTACCGCCATCGATAAGCGCAAAGCACGAGAAGCAGTAAGCCAAAAAAACCGTAATGTGATTACGCCACATAAACGTAACTACATTTTACCAATTTCATATGTATCGCATCCGAACAATAGCTCGTTTGAAACATTTGACGAGCTAACTGGCGAAAAAAATGACGAGCCACTCGATAACTTAGAAGCCAAATATCAGCTTTCAATTAAAGTGCCTCTATTCAATGACTTTTCTGATGAAGACCAAGCTATATTTTTTGCCTTTACATTACAGTCATATTGGCAGCTTTATAACAAAGAAAGCTCATCACCTTTTCGTGAGACTAACTACGAGCCAGAGGTTTTTTGGGTTAACTATTTAGATCCAGAACACGTTCCTTGGGGCGACGAAATGGCTGTTGTTTTGGGTATTTCGCATCAATCTAACGGTAATAGTCAGCCAAATTCACGTTCATGGAACCGTATTTACGCTAACTTTATTTGGGAAAAAAATGGCTTTGTATTTAACTTTAAGCCTTGGTATCGTATTTCAGAAAGCGAGAAAGAAACACCTTTAGATCCAAGAGGCGACGACAACCCTGACATTTACAAATACATGGGTTACTTTGAGTTTAGCGGTGCGTATCGCCTTAATGAACATGAATTTAGCTTTATGACCCGTAACAACTTAAATTCAGACAATCGCGGTGCATTACAGCTCGATTGGTCATTTCCGCTTTGGGGCCGAGTGCGTGGTTATGCACAGTATTTTAATGGCTATGGCGAAAGCTTAATTGATTATAACGCTGATATAGAAAGAATTGGCGTAGGTATACTACTTACCGATTTACTTTAATTAATTAGCGATTAAATTAAACAAATTAAAAAGCCAAGCATCGCTTGGCTTTTTTGCGTTTTAAAGAGTTAAACAGTTATTTTTTTACTACAAACTGCCCTTCAAATTCAGCCACTACCTTATCACCATCATAAATAATAACAGGTACTAAATAGCTGGCTTTACCTTCAGTTTCTAACTCGCTGAGCTTACCCTTACAGCTTTGTATATCAACACAGCCGCGTGGATCACTGCTAAGCGGTTTTAAATATTTAATATTGGCATCGGCTAATACAATATTTCCTTCAAGCCCTGCTTCTTTTAGTGCTAAGTAGGTTGCGCCCCACCCCGTAAGGGTTGCTAAGCTATAAATAGAACCAGCAAACATAGTGTTATGCAGGTTTAAATTAGCATCTAAATCTGCGCTAGTCGTAAATTGCCAGTCGGTATAGCTCTCTACTTTAATGCCCATTGCATCACTAATTGGGATTGATTCACGCCAGGTGTTTTGCAGCACTTGAGTCCAGTTAGGGTGGCGAAACCAGCCTGGCTCTGATGGCTTTTGTTTTACCATTTTATAGTGTTGTACATCGCCGTACGCTAAATGCGCTTTTTCTTGTGTTTCATAACCATGGCGCTTATAAAATTCGAGTGCGCGCTCGCGTGCAAATAACACCAACTCTGCAGCGTCTTGTGACCATGCTATTTTTTCTAGGTCATGTAATAAACGACTACCAATATGCTGATTACGACTTTCTTCAGCTACAGCCATATAGCGAACCTGAGCTTGTTGCTGGTTATTAAAGTGCAGCCGCGCCACCCCTAATACTTTACCCGCTTTATTTTTAATAAAGCGATGCTCGGCATCTTGTTCTAAATCATCCTGTTCAGAACCACGTGGCTCACCCCAAGGGGCACGTAAAATTTCCCAACGTAATTGATAATAGGCTTGCCAATCTTCACTACTTTGCGGTGTACTTACCTGAAACATACATACTCCTGCTGTTAAGCCGTAAATAAAATACAACGTCACTTAATTATGGCAAATACCATACTCCATCTAAAAAAAACTGCCAATACGACTTTGGTGATGGCAAATACAAAGTGTAAAAAATTAATGACAAAAGCCATTGCGCTTTGCTTCGGCTAGTTTATGCTGGGCAACATGAGCGAATACATAAACCCTGTAAATGGCCTGATTAATAGCTATTTTATTGAAAATAGCCACAGTATTGGCCAGTTACTTTATTGGCATAAATATGGGGGCGATCACATTCAAGTACGCCAACATCAGCAACTGCGTTGGCTGCTAATAAATGACACTCTGCAATCTGTGGTAACGCAGCAGCAACCAAGCAATTTATTACTGCCACACTTACAGTGCTTAGCACAGCATTGGCACACATTAAGTACCCCTAAAAAAGTACTCGAACTGGGGCTTGGCGGCGGCGCAATTCGTAATTATTTGCTGCACCAATATCCACACGCAAAAATCACCTCAGCTGAAATAAATGCAGATATAATTAGTTGTTATAAAAAGTTTTTTACTACGCAGCAAGTGCCTAGTAATAATACACAGCGGTTACTTTGTGAGGATGCTCAACAAGTACTGGGTCGCGCCCGCAACATAGATTGGATTATTTTAGATTTATTTAGCCAAATAGACGCACCACGATTTTTATTCGCACCCGCTTTTTATCAAAAAATACACGCAGCCCTTAACAACAACGGCACGCTATTTATTAATTTTTTATCGCAACATGAGTCGCAATTAAAACAGTTACAGCAAGTATTACTTAATGTATTTGGTTATAAAGTTAGCCCGCAAAAGGTAGCAGGCTATATAAATCATATTGTGGTGATCACTAAACAGCTAAATTAAAGGTTACTGGCCCATCGTTACACAAGCTCACTTGCATATCGGCACCAAACTCACCGGTAGCAACCGTTAAATTGAGCGCCTTGGCTTGCGCTACAAAGTATTCGTATAACTCATTAGCTTGGCTTGGAGTTGCCGCCGATGAAAAGCTAGGTCGCATGCCCTTTTTAGTATTTGCCGCCAAAGTAAACTGCGATACTACCAACAGCTCACCAGCAATATCTTTTAGACTTAAGTTCATTTTGTCGTTTTCGTCAGTAAAAATGCGGTAATTACTAATCTTATGCAGCAACTTATCGGCCGCTTGCTCGTCATCTTGTTTTTCAACACCCAACAACACTAAAATTCCTTGGCCAATTTCGCCAACTACTTGGTTATTAATTTCTACTTTGGCATGTTTTACACGTTGTATTAAACCTTGCATTTTATAGCGTATCCTTTGTATTTTCTTGCTCGTCTAGCTCTATTTCGGGCGTGTCTTCAATATTTTCAGGGCTAATACACGCCGTAAGCTCAGCGCCTAGCAACACCACTATCCACGACAAATATATCCACACAAACAAAATAGGAATGGTAGCAACTGCACCATAAATAACTTCATAAGATGGAAAGTGGCTAATATAAAGCGCAAAACCTTTTTTAGTTAACTCAAACAACATGGCAGCAAATAGTGCACCTGGTATCGCCGCTTTAAACGAAACCCGAGTGTTGGGCACCAAGGTGTAGAGCATAATAAAACCCACCATAGAAATGCCGTACGGCAATAACTTTAATAAAAAGCCACTAAACCCCGGAATCCCCTGATCAGCAAACGACACCAACGATACAATATACGAAGTAACTGCAATACTGCCGCCTAAAAATACGGGCCCTAAACTAAGTACCATCCAATAAACGGCAAACGAAATCATCATTGGACGCTTTTTCTTAATTCGCCAAATACGGTTAAGCGTGGCATCAACATTACGAATAAGTAACAAGGCAATAGCAGCTAAAAAGCCAATGCCCACTGCGGTCATTTGATTTGCATTGCCCGCAAACGAGCTAATATGCTCTTTAATAACATCTGACGAAGTAGGCACAAAGTTAGTAAATAAAAAGCTTTCAATTGCTAATCGAGTTGATTCAAACCCCGGAAAAGCCGAAAATATCGCCACACCTACGGCAATTAATGGCACCAAAGACAGCAAAGTTACATAAGCTAAATAGCCCGCGTTAACGGTTATTTGGTCATCAATACAGCGGTTAATATATTGCATCCACCAGCCGGGTTGCTGCCGTAAAAAAGATCCAACTTGCTGTTTATAATAAGAGAGCTTATCGTTCATAACATTGACTTGTGCTAATATAATTTTGACCATAATAACAATCAGCACCATAATTTACAGCATTAACACACGTAAATAGGAAACCAAATGAAAAAACAAACATTACTGAGTGTTACCGTACTTGCACTTGTACTAACATTATCGGGTTGCCAGTCAGCTTATTACTCGGCCATGGAAAAGGTAGGCGTACACAAGCGCGATATTCTTATTGACCGCGTAGAAGAAACCAAAGACTCGCAACAAGAGTCTCAAGAAGAGTTTAAATCAGCGCTTGAGCGCTTAACTACACTTATTGATTTTAATGGTGGCGAACTGCAAGACACTTACAATCAGTTAAACGATGACTATGAGTCGAGCTTAAATGCCGCTAACGAAGTGTCAACTAACATCAATAAAGTAGAAGACGTAGCAGAAGCCTTATTTGATGAGTGGAGCGATGAGCTTGAGCAATATAAAAGCGCATCACTTAAACGTGAAAGCAGTAAAAAGCTAGCCGCGACTAAGCGTCAATTTGATCAGCTATTACGCTCAATGCGCAGCGCAGAGAGCAAAATGGAGCCTGTATTAACATCGCTTCATGATAACGTTTTATACTTAAAGCATAACTTAAACGCACAAGCGGTATCGGCTATTAAAGGCGAGTTCACTAACCTTAAACGCGATATACAATTGCTTATGAACGACATGAACAAATCGATTGCCGACTCAAATAAATTTATTGAACAAATGAATAGTGCCGGTTAATTAGCTGATATTATATTTAAATTTGCCTGCATTATTGCAGGCTTTTTTATGGCTGCATGGCTGCTTTAGCACTATTTAAAACGGATTTAATTATGAAACACATTACCCTTATAATCTTTATAAGCTGTTTTTTATCCGCGTGTAGTACACCTAATCAGGTGCAAAAAATAGCTGATAAAAACTCAGTTATTGCTGTTAACAACCAAACAGGTCGTTACCATAATTTATATCAAGGCAAAAAGGTTTACCCAACCACCTGCGAGCAAAACTGCTACCCGCCACATCCGAACTTGATTTGCGAAACACCCAGCAGCAACTGCCAGTATCAAGGTAAGCAAATTAAGCCGCCGCTCAATACCGGTTATACGGTTCGTTGGTTAGGGCATGCCAGCTTTGTGGTCAGCACACGTAATGGGCAAAATGTATTATTTGATCCGGTTAGTGAGCAGTTTGATTCACCGGTTGATTTAGGCTTTAAGCTTGCAGGTGGGTTTTATCGCAAACCCGGAGCATGGCCAAATAAGCAAACACTTGAAAACATTAACGCCGTTATGTATTCGCATATTCATTATGATCACTTTAATAAAGCAGATATTAAAAAACTGGGTAATCAACCACGTTATTTAGCCCCGCTAGGCATGGCAGATAACTTCCCAACGGGTGGCTTTAATATTACTGAAATGGCGTGGTATGCAAAAACCAGCATTGAGGACTTAACCATACACGCAGTGCCTGCACATCACTTTAGTAATCGGGTGCTTATTCCCTATATTTACGAAGATGATAATAAAGATTCTTGGAATGGCTGGCTGCTTGAACAAAATGGCAGCACCTTATTTTTTGCCGGCGATACTGGCTATTCAAAACACTTTAAAGACATACAACAAAAATACGGTGATATAGACCTATGCCTAATGCCAATTGCCTCTTATTACCATAAAACCAACGCTAAAGGGTATCGATACGTTCATACTACGCCAGAGGATGCCCTTAATGCGGCCACAGAGCTTAATTGCAAAGTAATGATACCATGGGGGTATGGCAACTCAAGTTGGCAAATGGGCGATCACAGCAGCCACTCAGCGCTATCGCGCTTACTGCATATGTATAAACAAATGAATGCACCAGTACCGCTGTATATTTTAAATGAAGGCGAAACAATTAAACTTTAACTAATGCACGTAGGTTGGGTTGAGCGCAGCGAAACCCAACGAAAAATACCCTACCAACAAACACTAGTACTTAGCCTTATCGGCTGTTTTAAGCTCACTCTGCGTACAAAAGATCTTTAAGTGAATTATTCACAAAGAGGTTAAGAGGCGCTGCGCTTTTAGAGGAAAAACTCAATGTAGTGCACAAGTGCACAGCACACCAATTATCGCGGTGGTGGTAATTTCTTTAATCTACCCTCTTTAACCTTTTATTTAGCTAACCCACAAACACAAAAAAGCCGCTGTATTTTGCAATACAGCGGCTTTTAAAATCATTATTCTAAATTAATAGATTATGACTTAGGCGCACGACCCGCACGTTTACGTTCGTTTTCTGTAAGATGACGCTTACGAATACGAATGTTTAGTGGCGTTACTTCAACTAACTCATCTTCATCAATAAACTCAAGCGCTTGCTCAAGTGAATAGTTTAAAGGTGGAGAAAGCGTTTGTGCTTCATCTGTACCAGATGCACGTACGTTAGTTAACTGCTTACCTTTAAGGGCGTTAACTGTAAGGTCGTTATCACGGTTATGAATACCGATAACCATACCTTCGTAAACTTCAACACCGTGGCCGATGAATAAACGGCCGCGCTCTTGTAAGTTAAACAATGCGTTAGTCAGTGCTTTACCTGTAGCATTTGCAATGATTACGCCGTTTTTACGAACACCGATTGAACCGCCTTTATGAGGACCGTAATGATCGAACGTATGGTACATAAGACCAGAACCCGAAGTAATTGTCATGAAATCAGTTTGGAAACCAATTAAGCCACGGCTTGGGATAATAAAGTCTAAACGCATACGGCCTTTGCCATCTGGAGACATGTTAGTAAGCTCACCTTTACGTAGGCCAACTTGCTCCATTACAGAACCCTGATGCTCTTCTTGACAGTCAATTGTTACTGTTTCAAACGGTTCTTCTAATACACCGTCAACAGTACGCAAAATTACCTCTGGACGAGATACAGCAAGCTCGTAACCTTCACGACGCATATTTTCGATTAAGATACCTAGGTGTAATTCACCACGGCCAGAAACACGGAAGCTATCTGGGCTAGCAGTATCTTCAACGCGAAGTGCTACGTTGTGTACTAGCTCTTTGTCTAAACGCTCACGAATATTACGTGACGTTACAAACTTACCTTCTTTACCACAAAACGGTGAGTTATTTACAGAGAATGTCATTGTTACTGTTGGCTCATCAACACTTAGTGGTGGTAATGCTTCAACGTTAGTAGGACAACAAACAGTATCTGAAATCTTAAGCTCGCCAATACCGGTTACAGTAACAATGTTACCTGCATAACCACGGTCTGTTTCAATACGCTCAAGGCCTAAGTAGCTTTGTACTGTACCAATTTTACCGTTACGTTTAGTACCATCAGCACTAATAATAGTTACTTGTTGGTTTGGAGCAACAGAACCACGCTTGATACGACCAACACCAATTACACCCACGTATGAGTTGTAATCAAGTTGAGAAATCTGCATTTGGAAGTCACCTTCAGGATCTGCATCTGGTGGTGATACTTCGTCAACGATCATTTGGAACATGGCATCCATGTTATCAGATGGCTCGTCTAAATCTAATGTTGCCCAGCCGTTGATTGCTGATGCATAGATTACTTTAAAATCTAACTGCTCGTCAGTGGCGCCTAAGTTATCGAATAAATCAAAGATTTGATCCATAACCCAATCAGGACGTGCACTTGGCTTGTCGATTTTGTTAATTACTACGATTGGCTTTAAACCTTGCGCAAATGCCTTTTGCGTAACAAAACGCGTTTGTGGCATTGGGCCTTCTTGAGCGTCAACAATTAGTAATACTGAGTCAGCCATTGAAAGTACGCGTTCCACTTCACCACCGAAATCGGCGTGTCCTGGAGTATCTACGATATTAATGTGGTAGCCGTTCCATGAAATAGCGGTGTTTTTCGCTAAAATGGTAATACCACGTTCTCTTTCTATATCGTTTGAATCCATCACGCGCTCTTCATTACCGCCGCGTGTTTCTAATGTGCCTGAAAACTCAAGCAGTTTGTCAACCAGTGTAGTTTTACCGTGGTCAACGTGGGCGATAATTGCTATATTTCTTATCTTTTCGATACTCATTAATATTCACTCAGAGAAATTGAATCTCATTGATCCTGCAGGGGCTTACGCACTCACCTGCGTTTTCACGAGATGTCCCAGCATAGGATTTAAAAGGGCGCATATTATCCCTTATAAATGGAATGGATGAAAGTTTATCCAAAATAAATTTGCAAACTTTCTGGTTTTTTTATTTAACCTACTGTTTTAAATTAACTAATTATAAAAATAAAATTTTTAATATTTTTATAAAAACCTCCACTTTAATGACTTTATTGCTATTTTGGTCAGTCTTTTGTATTTACTTTATGTTAGTCTATCACGATTAAATAGCGAGCAACTTTTTACTCTGTAACTGTTGCACTATATTGAAGCATTTACGCACCACAATGGTGCGCATTAGAAACAGCCGTTATTACTTTTGTATTTTTTATGTTTATAAACATTAAGTTACAATAGTGGCACAAAATCAGCTTATAAAACACAAAGCATTTAAGCAGCAATAACAAAACCTTATAGTTGGAGGACACATGTCGCAATCGGTTTTAGATTTTATTAAAGAAAATGACGTTAAGTTCATTGATTTACGCTTTACTGATACCAAAGGTAAAGAGCAGCATATTTCAATTCCTCATCACCAAATTGATGAAGACTTTTTTGAAGATGGTAAAATGTTCGATGGTTCTTCAATTGCTGGCTGGAAAGGCATAAACGAATCAGACATGGTGCTAATGCCTGTTGCTGAATCAGCTAAGCTTGACCCATTCACTGAAGAAGCCACATTAATTATACGTTGTGACGTAGTAGAGCCTTCTACATTACAAGGTTACGAGCGCGATCCACGCTCTGTAGCAAAGCGTGCTGAAGAATATATGCGCTCTACGGGTATTGCTGATACGGTTTTATTTGGCCCAGAGCCAGAGTTCTTCGTATTTGATGACGTAAAATATAAAACAGACATGTCTGGCTCTATGTACAAAATCGATTCTAAGCAAGCTGCTTGGAACTCAGATAAAGAATACGCAGACGGCAATACAGGTCATCGCCCTGGCGTTAAAGGCGGTTACTTCCCAGTTGCTCCTGTTGATGACTTTCAAGATTGGCGCTCTGCTACTTGTCTAGTATTAGAAGAAATGGGACAAGTTGTTGAAGCACATCATCACGAAGTAGCAACTGCTGGACAAAACGAAATTGCTACGCGCTTTAATACTATGGTGATTAAAGCCGATGAAATTCAAGAAATGAAATATGTTATTCATAACATGGCTCATTTATACGGCAAAACAGCCACTTTTATGCCTAAACCTATTGTTGGCGATAACGGCTCTGGTATGCATTGTCATCAGTCGTTAGCTAAAGACGGTGTTAACTTATTTGCAGGTGATAAGTACGGCGGTCTTTCTGAAGATGCGCTTTATTACATTGGCGGTATTATTAAACATGCTAAAGCAATTAATGCGTTTGCTAATGCCTCTACTAACTCGTACAAACGTTTAGTACCAGGTTACGAAGCACCAGTAATGCTTGCATACTCTGCACGTAACCGTTCTGCATCGATTCGTATTCCGGTAGTACCATCAGCTAAAGGTCGTCGTATTGAAGTACGCTTCCCTGATGCAACGGCTAACCCGTATCTTGCTTTTGCTGCCATGCTTATGGCTGGCCTTGATGGAATTAAAAATAAAATCCATCCTGGTGATGCAATGGATAAAGATTTATACGACCTACCTGCAGAAGAAGCAGCAGAAATTCCAACCGTTGCCTCTTCATTAGAAGAAGCACTGGCATCTCTTGATGCTGACCGTGAGTTTTTAAATCAAGGTGACGTGTTCTCTAATGATTTAATTGATGCTTACATTAAACTTAAGAGTCAAGAAGTTGAAAGACTTAACATGACAACGCACCCAATTGAGTTTGAAATGTATTACAGCTGTTAATTTTAATTAACAGTTATAAAATATACCTTTAAGCCCGCTTTGCGGGCTTTTTTAATGGTAAATTAGTACTTTCTCCACTAAAGTAAAGTTAATGTTAAAAATGCAGGGTTGCAGAGTGAGTAGCAAGATTTTATTACTACTAATTACTTCATTATTAAGTGTTTGTAGTTACGCTGGTGAAAAAAAAATTTACGCATGGAAAGATAAAAATGGCGTACTGGTGTTTTCAGATACCCCCCATATTGGCGCCAAAGAGATAAAACTCACCAGCCAAGATTTAACCATGCCTGCAACAAATACAGATATATTAAATAATCAAACTAAAGCGCAGCCGGTTGCATTTAGTATTGGTATTGCATCGCCTGAGCATCAGCAAACTATTCGTGAAAACACCGGCTCTGTGTATGTATCTACTCGCATTACCCCCCGCTTTGAAAACGACTTTACAATACAGCTATTTCTTGATGGTAAAGCCTATGGCGCAGCAAGTGATACCTCAACCTTTGCTTTAAGAGATGTAGAGCGTGGTGAGCACACTCTGCAAGTTAAGCTGTACAACAAACAAAACCAAGTCATTGCGACAAGCCCATTGAGTGTATTTTTTATGCATAGAAAAGGCTTAAGCTTAGGTAATTAACTCCCACCTAATTCACATTAAAAATAGCAATTGCAGTGCAATTTCATTAAATTACTTGCCTGAAAACACAGGCGCACTAAAATGGTGCAACAATGCTTAATAACACACACTTTAGCCCTGAGCTACTCAATGCCATATGGCAAAATCAAACCACCGCCGTGATGCTTTTAAACGAAAGCTTTACGCTTATTTATGCCAATACCAGTACCAGTGAACTACTTGGTTTAGGCACTAAGCGTTTATTAGGGCAGTCTTTTGATGATTTATTTAACTACCATTCAATCGATTTAAAACGCATAGCGCAATACTCTTTAATTGATGGCGTAGATTGCCACCAGCATAGGGCTGACGTGGTATTTGTTGATTCTCGCCATGCTAAATTAGCAGTCAGTTCAAAACAGATAAAATACCAAGGTGCACTTTATATTTTATTAGAATGTCGGCAAACCGATGATGAAATTAAATTCGATCAAGCATCAAATCAAATGCATCAATACCAAGCCGCACGTAATTTAATTCGAGGTTTAGCGCACGAAATTAAAAACCCTTTAGGGGGAATTCGCGGAGCGGCGCAGTTATTGCAATACGAGGTAGACCAGCAAGAAAGAAATGAATGTGCCGAGCTTATTATTGAGCAAGCCGACCGATTGCGTGAATTAGTAGATAGACTGCTTGGGCCTAACCAATTACCGCAAAAGTCTTATGGCAATATACATCAAACCTTAGAGTCGGTGATCAAATTAAGTACCCTAGATAATAGTGACAATATTCGCTTGGTAAAAGATTACGATCCGAGTATTCCCGATGTTTATATTGACCAAAGTAAAGTGCAGCAAGTGGTGCTTAATATTGTGCGTAATGCCCAGCAGGCATTAGTTAATGGTGGGGAAATAAAAATTAAAACCCGAATTAACTATCAGCACCGCCGGCCCGGTAAGGCACCCAAAAAAGCCTTGTTAATTCAAGTGCTCGATAATGGCCCAGGGATTGATATTAGTGTACGCGATACTTTGTTTTATCCTATGATCACTAATAAAGATGGCGGCTCTGGATTGGGGCTTTCTATAGCGCAAACATTAATTGATCAACACAATGGTTATATTGAGTGCGATAGCTGGCCTGGTCACACCGAATTTAATATTTATCTGCCTTTTGCAGATTAACGCCTTGGAGTATGCATGAAAACAGTTTGGCTTGTAGATGACGATGCCTCAATTCGTTTTGTATTAGAAAAAGCGCTTACTCGCGCAGGTTTTACAGTACAAAGCTTTGCTGAAGCACAAAGTGTGCTTAATGCATTAAAATTTAGCCAACCTAGTGTGCTGATCTCCGATGTAAGAATGCCCGGTATGGACGGCATGGCACTGCTAGAGCTAATAGCAGAGCAAGTGCCCGGCTTACCGGTTATTATTATTACCGCGCATTCAGATCTCGATTCCGCCGTAAATGCCTTTCAAAAAGGGGCTTTTGAATATTTAGCCAAACCTTTTGATTTAAACGAGGCGATTGCCCTAGTTGAAAGCGCCTATAGAGCTAATTCTACAAAAAAAGTTAAACGTAAACTCACGCCCCCTAAAAGCGCACATATAATTGGCGAAGCACCTGCCATGCAAGAAGTGTTTAGGGCCATAGGTAAGCTTGCAGCCTCAAGCATGAGTGTACTTATTAATGGTGAGTCAGGAACGGGTAAAGAGCTTGTTGCCAGCGCCCTGCACAACCATAGTCCACGTAAAGAAAACCAATTTATTGCGCTAAATATGGCCGCAATCCCTAAAGAGCTGGTTGAGTCAGAATTATTCGGCCATGAAAAAGGGGCTTTTACTGGTGCAGATAGCGTGCGAAAAGGCCGTTTTGAACAAGCCAATGGCGGCACTCTATTTTTAGATGAAATTGGCGATATGCCTCTCGACGTACAAACTCGACTACTGCGAGTATTATCTGATGGAGAGTTTTACCGTGTTGGCGGGCATAAAAGCATAAAAGTAGATGTGCGTATTATTGCTGCAACCCATCAAAACCTTGAAGAGCTCGTAAAACAAGGCAAGTTTAGGGATGACTTATTTCATCGCTTAAATGTAGTGCGCCTGCGCTTACCAGCCCTTCGAGAACGTACCGAAGACATTGAGCGTCTAGCACTGCACTTTTTACATAAAAGCGCTAAAGATCTACAAGTAGAAAGCAAAATTCTTAGCCTTAAAGCAATTGAGCAGCTACGCTTGTTCAGTTGGCCCGGTAACGTACGTCAATTAGAAAACACCTGCCGTTGGCTTACGGTTATGGCTCCTGGCGAGCTTGTTAGCGAGCAAGACTTGCCACCTGAAATTATTAATGCCTCACTAACTCAAGAAGAAGGCGATTGGTTAGATGCCTTCCAGTTATGGCTTAATCAGGAACTTAAACAAGGTAAGGAAAATATTTGGCCTAATATTCAAGCGCAACTAGAAACCCGCTTAATAAAAACAGCACTCGCCAATTGCGCAGGCCACAAACAAGAAGCCGCTATAAAAATAGGCTGGGGACGCAATACATTGACCCGTAAATTAAAAGAGCGCAACATTAATTAGTTTTGCGCGTAATAAACTCTTAGGTAATTAATGAAGTTAATAGAGAACATTCCGCTATTTAAACAGATGGAAATTATCAATCGTTTAGGATTTTTTAAAGAATTTAGCCTTAACGAGCGCCAAATACTTTTAGAGTCGTTTGGTTTATTATATTTAGTGCGCGAGAATTCATTTTTATTTAAACAGCACGACAACGATAAGCGCTTATTTATAGTACTTAGCGGTGCATTAATAGTGTTTAAGCACAACCATTTATTAGAGCTCGGTACTATACGTCCTGGGGAGTTTATTGGTGAAGGCGCTTTTATTAATAACCGCGCACGCAGCATTAGCGCACGTGCTAAAACGGATGCAATTGTGCTTGCTATTACCTCTGATGCCCTTACTCGCTTACCCAATGTAATACGCGAAAAAATTAAAGATAGAATAATTGAAGGTATGAGCTTACGTATTGCCAAGTTGAGCGAACACATAGAAAACCATGGTTAGATTTGTATACGCACTTTGATGCAAAAATAGTGACTTCACTTTATACTAGCGTTAATGCGTTACCCCACCGAGAGCAAACATGAACGAAGAATATATAGAAATTGAATTAGAAGAAGAGCCGATTGAGCTGTGTAAATTATTAAAAGTACTAAATTTAGTAGAAGGCGGCGGCCAAGCAAAAAACTTAATTGCTGAAGGTTATGTGGGTGTTAACCATGAAATTTGTACAATTAAACGGAAAAAACTATACAGTGGCGACATACTAGAATTTGATGGTGAGCTTTTCCAACTTGCATTAACCGAAGATGCAACACCGGTAGAGCGACCTGCCGAGCAGCCGCAATCTGAGCCAAGCCAAGCAGCACCGCAGCCAGCGAGTCAGCCTGCAAAAAATAAACGTAAGCGTACTAAAAAACCTAAAGTAGATGAAAAAACCGGTCGTCGCCCTATTTCATTCGGTTAAATTATAGTCTTTTTTGATTTTTTATTTATAAAACCAGCCAGCTTGTATAGTTGGCTTTTTTGATCTTTAATTACCTCACTAACTATAAAAAAAGTAAGGTAATTAAATGCTTGCACACCCCCCTCCTAAGTGGTTAAAACCACTCGCATGGGTAGCGCTTATATGGAACTTATGCGGCGTTATTGCCTTTGCACTACAAATGCTGATGACACCTGAAGTAATTAGCAAAATGCCTATAGATCAGCAAGCTGCATATTCTAACATTCCCGTTTGGTCAACCATTGCATTTGCTATTGCAGTCTTTGGCGGCACGCTTGGCAGTGCTTTATTGCTCGCTAAAAAGTCATTTGCACTGCCCGTATTTACCGTGTCGTTAATGGCTATTTTAATCCAACAGTATTACAATTTTATTGTTATTAACAGCGTTGAAATAATGGGATCTAGTGCGGTATTTATGCCACTGTTTGTGGTAGTAATTGCCATATTGCTACTTTGCGTTAGCTTTAAAGGCAAACAGCAAGGCTGGTTGTATGCAAATTAAAAATATCTTTTGGGTAAGTCTAGCTGGCTCCCTTGAATTAAAAACTTTCAGCATCATCTCTATTGTAATGGCTGTTTAAAAATCACGCTTTAAACACTGTTTTTTATCTTGGTATACACTTTGCAATTCACAAACTATAAAAGGTCACTCTACACAACACTTATCTAATAACAAAAGGGGCAAATAATGAATAATAGTTTCAAAACCCAGCAGCAACTTACCGTTAATGGTGAGCAGTTTCATATTCACTCTCTTAAAGGCCTTGGCGACAAAGCCAAACGCTTACCTTTTTCTTTAAAAATACTACTCGAAAACCTACTTCGTAACGAAGACGGCGAAAACATTAAAGAACAAGACATTCAAGCCCTATTAGATTGGGACCCTCAAGCTAAACCCTCTGCTGAAGTAGCGTTTACGCCTGCCCGTGTTGTGATGCAAGACTTTACCGGTGTACCTGCCATTGTCGATTTAGCGGCAATGCGCGATGCAATGGAAAAACTAGGCGGCGATCCTGCAAAAATTAACCCGCTTTCTCCTGCTGAACTTGTTATTGACCACTCTGTGCAAGTAGATGGCTATGGTAACGAGGGTGCGTTTGACTTAAACGCCAAGCTTGAATATGACCGTAATAAAGAGCGTTATGAATTTTTACGTTGGGGCCAAACTGCCTTCGATAACTTAAAAGTTGTCCCTCCAGCAACCGGTATTGTGCACCAAGTAAATTTAGAGTATTTAGCGCGCGTTGTTTTTAATGATGAACGTAATGGCCAAAAGTACGCGTACCCAGACACCTTAGTGGGTACCGATTCGCACACCACTATGATTAACGGCTTAGGCGTACTTGGCTGGGGCGTAGGCGGCATTGAAGCCGAAGCCGCTATGCTTGGCCAACCTATTAGCTTATTAATACCTCAGGTTGTAGGGGTTAAATTAAACGGCCGTTTACCAGAGGGCACCACAGCTACCGACTTAGTACTTACCGTTACCGAAATGCTACGTAACCATGGTGTCGTAGGTAAATTTGTAGAGTTTTATGGTGATGGCCTTGCCGACTTACCACTTGCCGATAGAGCAACAATTGCCAACATGGCGCCAGAATATGGTGCTACATGTGGTATTTTCCCGATTGATGACGAAACCATTAACTATCTGCGTTTAACCAACCGCGATGAGAAACAGCTTAAACTTATTGAAGATTATGCTAAGCATCAAGGCTTATGGCGTAACGATGGCGATGAAGCTAATTACACCGATAAACTTGAACTGATATTAGATGACGTAGTACCAAGCCTTGCTGGCCCTAAACGCCCACAGGATAGAATATCACTTGATAAAGCTGGCGAAGCAATTAGTCAGCATTTAAAAGAGTTTCAAGACGAGCGTTTAGCAAAAATTAGCAGCAGTGATACAGAGCAAGCACGTATCGAAAGCGAAGGCCCTGTAACTAATCCTGACGAATCAAGCAATGAAGCGCCGTTTATAGGCGCAGCAAAAGTAAACTTTAAGGGCCAAGAGTTCGAACTAAAAGATGGTGCCTGTGTTATTGCCGCAATCACTAGTTGTACAAACACCTCTAACCCCAGTGTTATTTTAGCGGCTGGCTTAGTTGCTAAAAAAGCCAAGCAATTAGGGATTAATGTAAAACCTTGGGTTAAAACATCACTTGCTCCTGGCTCTAAGGTCGTTACTGACTACTTAGAAAAAGCAGGGCTAATGGACGATTTAGAAAGCCTAGGCTTTAACTTAGTTGGCTATGGTTGTACCACGTGTATTGGTAACTCAGGCCCGCTGGCTCCTGAAATTTCAGATGCTATTCAAAAGCACAAACTGGTTGTGAGCTCAATTTTATCGGGTAACCGTAACTTTGAAGGGCGTATTCACCAAGATGTTAAAATGAACTTTTTAGCATCTCCTCCGCTTGTTGTAGCTTACGCCATTGCAGGCAGAACCGATATTGACGTATATAACGAACCACTGGCACAAGATGCTAACGGTAACGATATTTACCTTAAAAACATTTGGCCAAGTGTTAAAGAAGTAAGCGATTTAGTTAAGGAAACGGTAACCAGAGAAATGTTCGAAAAAAGTTATGCTAACGTATACGAAGGCGATAGTCGTTGGCAAAAAATTCAAATACCTGATGGTAAACTTTACGATTGGGATGATGCATCAACCTATATTAAAAAAGCACCCTTTTTTGATGGTATGAGTATTGAGCCTCCGGGTATTCCAACCATTACCGGCGCACGTTGTTTAGCAAAACTAGGTGACTCGGTTACTACGGATCATATTTCGCCAGCCGGTGCGATTAAAGCAGACTCACCAGCAGGGTTATATTTACAAGATAACAAAGTAGGGCAAGCGCAGTTTAACTCTTATGGTTCGCGTCGTGGTAACCACGAAGTAATGATGCGCGGTACCTTTGCTAATATTAGGCTTAAAAACCTCCTTGCACCTGGTACTGAGGGCGGTGTTACCCGCACGCAACCTGATGATGAGCTTGCCAGTATTTATGATGCCGCCATGGAATATCAAAAGAACGATACGCCATTGGTTATTTTAGCTGGTAAAGAATATGGTACCGGCTCATCTCGTGACTGGGCAGCGAAAGGCTCGCTACTGTTAGGTGTTAAAGCTGTAATAGCACAAAGCTATGAGCGTATTCATCGCTCTAACCTTATTGGTATGGGAGTTTTACCGCTACAGTTTAAAGATGGCGAAAGTCATGAGTCGCTAGGTTTAACCGGCCAAGAGCAGTTTGATATTGAAGGCTTGTTTGATAAAACCAAGGAAGTTAGCGTTATTGCAACTAATAGTGAAGGTAAAAAAGTAAGCTTTAGTGCCGATGTACGTATTGATACGCCAAAAGAGTGGGATTACTACAAACACGGTGGCATTTTACAGTATGTACTTCGTAATATGCTCGATTAACTAATAGCAACTTAAACTTACGCCTAAAATTTAATCATAGCCTAACAATTTTGTTAGGCTTTTTTATGCGCGTCAGTTGCGATAAATCAAGGTAATGCTTTAAAAACACCCTACACTAGTAAGACTATTAGTGAGGGCGCTATGTCACAAATCATAATTATTAGGCTACTTAAAATATCAATTGTACTTGGGTTATGCCTAATTGTGACTGGTCATGCGTTAATTGTATCAAGCTACTTTACTAGCCAGCATGGTATTAACGGCATAATTATAGCGGCAGCCTGCATTGCTATTGGCGTATTATTATCGTTACCCACTAAAATTTATTTAACTATTTTACTTATGGAAGCAGAAAAGCGTTATTTAAAAGCGCATAGCCATAAACACAAATAATGAATAATTAAAAACCGTTTAAATCATTTAATTGTTTAGTACGTTGCTCTAATTTTTGTTTTGCTTTTTCAGCGTCATCAAACACCTTTTTAATTGATACTGGATCATAAACTGTAGGTGTAGCTGAAGTGTTATTTACTGCTGAGGATTTGGAACTGCCCGATAAAATAGCCGTATCTTGGGCAACCACCACGTTAATATCTTTAGGGTCTAGTTTTACTTCAACACTTTTACCATTAGGGTGAGGCGTATCTGAAAAATGCCATTGGCCTTGCCGATCTTGCCACTTAAATATTTTACTGCGGGTTGTTGAGGGTGTGTTCGACACGCTACTAACGGCTTGCTCAAACGTATTGCTGGTAAACGAAATTATTTTATCTTTAATTTGCTGAGATTCGTTGATCACAACAGATGTACTAAGCCATGTTTCTCCGTTTGGCTTTTTTAAATAAAATAGAGAAATAACAGCAATAATCATTACTGACACTGCTAAATAGGTAAAGTATTTCATAGCCTTCCTGCTTAAAATTAATCCTTTATTCGGCCAAGTTTAATAAAAAGCAATCAATCAGGCAATCCTTTTGTGTAAGTAAAAAACGCAGCCAAGGCTGCGTTTTATTAAATATTGAGCGAGATAATCAATAATATTAAATACCATCACCATCAATGTGCAAACCACACTCTCGGTTTAAACCAAAAAAGCGAGTTTCCTCTTCGGTCATACCGGGCTCTAGCTTACGTGTAGTATGTATGTCTCCCATAGAGACATAGCCTTCCTCCCAAAGGGGATGGTACGGCAAGTTATGCTTAGTTAAATACTGATATACATCGCGGTTTGTCCACTCAATAATTGGGTAAACTTTTACTGTACCACGGCTAATTTCAATTACTTGCTTATCAGCACGGCTTGATGCTTGGTCGCGACGCAGGCCACTAAACCACGTACCAGCATTAATTTCTTTTAAGGCGCGAGTCATCGGCTCAACTTTATTAAGCTGATTGTACTGCTTAATTCCGGCCTCTCCTTGCTCCCATAACTTGCCAAATTTAGCTTCTTGCCAAGCAGGGCTAAGCTCTGATTTGTACACTTTTAAATTGAGTGATAAACGTGCCGTCATTTGCTCAATAAATTGATACGTTTGTGGAAACAAATAACCTGTATCTGTTAATACCACCGGAATATCTGGCTGTTGTAATGTTATTAAGTGCAACATTACAGCCGCTTGAATACCAAAACTCGATGATAAAAAATGTGTCTCAGGTAAGTTTTCAAGTGCCCATTGCACGCGCTGCTCGGCGCTCATGTTTTTCAGTATGCCATTGGCGTCTGCTAGCATGCTAGTTTGGCTTTGTTTATCTAACTGTAAAATGTTTTTAAATTCACTCATGGTAAATTCCAAACCTTAGCCAGTGTGTTGCACTGGCTTATTATTATGCGTGAAAATCGGTAACTGATACTTTAACTTCAGCAACAATGCCTTTGCGGATCACAAAATCACCAAAGCATTCACCGTCATTACGCTCATTAACCCATTGACCAATTAATTCATCAAAAGCAGCTAAATACACGTCTTCACCCACATTTTCTAAATATAATTTAGGAATACGTGTGCCTTCAAGGTTACCGCCTAGATACACATTATATTTACCCGGACCTTTCCCAACCAATCCCGCTTCGGCTAACATGGCACGGCCACAGCCATTGGGGCAACCCACAACGCGCATAATAATACTGTCATTCGGCACACCATGCTTGGCTAACAGTGCTTCTATTTTTTCAACCAAACTAGGTAAATAACGCTCAGCTTCAGCCATAGCTAATGGGCATGTTGGCAGTGCCACACACGCCATAGAATTTTTACGTTGTTCGGTGTCTTTATCGTCAATTAAACCATGGTTACGGGCAATTTCTTCAATCACGGCTTTTTGATTTGCAGCTACACCAGCAATAATTAAGTTTTGGTTTGCCGTCATGCGCATGTCACCTTGGTGAACTTCTGCTATTTTACGACAGCCTGTTTTTAGTGGTTTGTCTGGATAATCTAAAATACGCCCACTTTGAATAAATAATGTTAAGTGATGTTTGCCATCTATACCTTCAACCCAACCTATACGATCGCCTCGGTGAGTAAATTTATAAGGACGACTTGAAGCAAACTCAACACCCGCACGTTTCTCTACTTCCGCTTTAAATACATCAACGCCTACTCGATCTAATGTGTATTTTGTTTTAGCATTTTTGCGATTTGAACGATTACCCCAATCGCGCTGTACCGACACCACATGCTCGGCAATTTTTAACGTATGTTCTAGTGGAATAAAACCAAAGTCGTCTGCTTTACGTGGGTAGGTTGCTGTATCGCCATGTGTCATGGCAAGGCCACCACCGACAAGTACGTTAAAGCCAATTAATTTACCATTTTCGGCAATAGCTACAAAGTTTAAATCATTGGCGTGCACATCCACTTCATTATTCGGCGGAATTGTTACCGTTGTTTTAAACTTACGCGGTAAGTAATTAGAACCTAAAATTGGCTCTTCTGTGGTTTCTGCTTTTTCACCATTAAGCCAAATTTCGGCGTAAGCCTTGGTTTTTGGTAATAGGTGCTCTGAAATTTTTGCAGCCCACTCATACGCTTCTTGATGCAGCTCTGACTCAACCGGATTAGTAGTACACAACACATTTCGATTAACATCGCCTGCGGTAGCAATAGAGTCAATTCCAACGCTATCCAGTAATTGATGCATGCCTTTAATATTAGGCTTTAATACACCATGAAACTGAAACGTTTGACGCGTAGTTAAACGGATACTGCCATAGCTGGTTTTTTCTTCTGCAAATTTATCTATGGCTAACCATTGCTCAGGCTTAATAATACCGCCAGGCATACGCGCACGTAACATTACGTTGTGTAATGGTTCAAGCTTTTGCTTAGCGCGCTCACCACGAATATCTCGGTCATCTTGCTGGTACATACCGTGAAACCGAATTAACTGGAAGTTATCAGCGGTAAAACCACCGGTGATCTCATCTTTTAAATCTGTTGCTATAGTGCCACGTAAAAAATTACTTTCTCGTTTCATGCGCTCGTTATCAGAAAGCTTTACGTTTTTATCTTGTTCGCTCATGTTTAATCCTAAATTAGTGACAGTGACGGCTGCTTTAAATATTTAATTTTAGTAAACGTCTTTCTGATAGCGGTTTGCGCTGCGTAAATCTTTTAAATACTGCTGAGCATCTTCATCGCTCTTGCCGGTATTTTCTTTAATAATTTCGAGTAATGTTTGGTGCACATCTTTTGCCATATTGTTAGCGTCGCCACACACATAAAAATGTGCGCCAGCTTCAAGCCACTCAAAAATAGCTTTGCTGTTACTACGCAACTTGTCTTGCACATACACTTTTTCGGCTTGATCGCGGCTAAATGCAACATCTACTTTGCTTAGTAAACCCGACTTTAAGTAACCTTGAATTTCAACTTGGTATAAAAAGTCTTGAGTAAAATGTGGATTGCCAAAAAACAGCCAGTTTTTACCTGATGCGCCACGCGCATCACGCTCTTGTAAAAAGGCTCGAAACGGTGCTATTCCCGTACCAGGGCCAACCATAATGATTGGTGTTTCATCATTCGTTGGTAAACGAAAATTATCGTTATGCTCACTAAATATCTTAACTTTACAGCCTTCCTCAGCACGGCGCGCTAAATAGCCCGAACAACCGCCTAAATGCTCACGACCAAAGGCATCAAACTCAACTAATGCTACGGTTAAATGTACCTCGTCTTCAACCTCGCTTTGGCTAGAGGCAATTGAATATAAACGTGCTTGTAATTTACGCAGGCAATCGACGAGTGTTTGCGCGTCAAGCTTAGCGGGGTTTTGTGCAACTACATCAAATATTTGGCGCGGCTCAATGTATTGATGCATTGCCGCTTTATCTTCAACCAATTTTAATAGTTGTGGTGTGCCTGTCGCTATTGCATATTTTTCCACAAAGCCAGGGTACGACTGCGTTAATTCAAGTTTTTCAATCAGTGCATCGCGAATACTTAGCTGTTCATCTGCAACTTTTACTAAACTAGCTGCATCAATTTGCGTGTGTGTAAGCAACTCATCAACACGGGCTTCGTCATTTAAAAAATACACACCTAATGAATCACCTGGTATATAACTAATGTCTGAGCCTTCAAGCGAAATTTCTACGTGGCGGACATCTTTAGTTGAATCGCGACCTGTAATTTTTTGCACTAAACCTAGTTCTGCGGCAAACGGGTTTTGCTTAGTATATTGGCTTGCCACGGTAGTTGACCCAGCAAACGGCATTGCGATAACTTGACCACCTGAGCTACCTTGCTGTGCTTTTAAATCCGGTTCAAAGGCATCCAGTGCGCCAGTGATCCAAGTTGTCGCTTCGTCTTCGTAATCTACATCTAAATCGGCGCGTTGATAAATTGTTTCTGCGCCGAGTGTATTTAACCGCTGCTCAAAGTCTTTTGCTGTTTGGCAAAAAAATTCATAGCTCGAATCCCCTAAGCCAATCACGGCTACCTTCACCCCATCTAACTTAGGCGCTTTTTTAGTGGTTAAAAATTCGTGTAAAGCCTCTGCATCTTCTGGTGGTTCACCTTCGCCGTAAGTTGCAACAACCACAGTTATAAACTTTTCTTTTTTTAGTGCAGTTGGTTTGTAATCGGCCATGCTCACTAGCTTTACGGCTAAACCGCGTGACTCTGCTTGTGCTTTTAACTTAGCAGCTACACCCTTTGCATTACCTGTTTGCGAGCCATATAAAATAGTTAATGCAACTGCCTCACCAGCACTTGGAGCTGCGCCCATAGCACCGCCTAAGGCCGCCGTATTAGCATTTGCAGCAAGATAGCCGCTAACCCATGCTTGTTGAATTGGATTAAGCTCAGCCACTAAACCTTGCAGCTTTTGTACTTGCTCTTGCGATAGCGGACTTGCCGCAGCGTTTAGTTGACCTAGCAACATGAATCAATTCCCCGTAACCCTAAAAGTTAAACACAACGTACTGTTATACGTCGTTCAAAATGAGTTTTACCTCACCCAGAGACTATCTGTTGAGGTTTACTGAGCTTGTAGGATAGCGGGCAATGCAGAGTTAAAAAAAGAACAGAATCAACTTTGATATTCTATTTAGTTATTAACTTTAGTAAATATAGTTAAAAACAGATTAAGAAATGGGTTTTCGAAGGATAAAAGGGGCTATTTGTGCCTGAGCTTTATTGAGTAGATAAATATTGTTGTTATGTATAAATACCACAACCATAAAAGAGCGCTAAATTAACTCTGAGTTGCTGATTGCTTGCAGCTCAAACTCGCAGCTTCGTAAAAACAAAAAGCCCCAGCAAATAAATGCCGGGGCTTTTTATAAAACAGACTTAATTAAAAATTAAGCTTGTTTTGGACGTTCAATAACTGCTACGAATGTCCAAGATTTACTCTTAGAAATTGGAGCACATTCACGGATAGTAACTACGTCACCAGCCTGAACTTCATTATTTTCGTCATGTACGTGTAGCTTAGTCGTGCGTCGAATGAATTTCCCATAAATTGGGTGCTTCACATAACGTGCGATAGCAATAGTGAAAGATTTTTCCATCTTGTCGCTAATTACACGGCCTTGAAGAGTACGAATTTTATCGCTCATTATTGACCTGCCTTCTGGTTAATAACTGTTTTTACACGCGCGATATCGCGGCGTACTGTTCTTAGCGTGTGTGTCTGAGCTAACTGACCAGTGCTTGCTTGCATGCGCATATTAAATTGCTCACGAAGAAGTCCTAGAAGTTCAGTATTAAGCTCTTCTACGCTTTTATCTTTTAGTTCGCTAGCTTTCATCACATTACCGTCCGAGTTACGAAAGTTGTTTTGAATGGCAATTTACGAGCAGCAAGGTCAAACGCTTCACGAGCAAGCTCTTCTGAAACACCTTCCATTTCGTAAAGTACTTTACCAGGCTGAATTTCAGCAACCCAATACTCAACAGAACCTTTACCTTTACCCATACGAACTTCAAGCGGTTTGTTCGTGATTGGCTTGTCTGGGAAAACACGGATCCAGATTTTACCTTGACGTTTCACGTGACGCGTCATGGCACGACGAGCTGCTTCGATTTGACGAGCAGTCATGCGGCCACGGCCAGTAGCTTTCAAACCGAAAGTACCGAAGCTTACTTTGTTACCGTTTTGCGCTAGACCACGGTTGCGACCTTTGTGCGTTTTACGGAATTTTGTACGTTTTGGCTGTAACATTACTCGCTACCTCTACTTAGCACTTTTTTTGGCTTTCTTTGGTGCGCGTTTAGCTGGCTTCTCTTGCTCTTGTACTAGTGGTAAACCACCAATAACTTCGCCTTTGAAGATCCAAACTTTAACACCAATGATACCATAAGTGGTTAAGGCCTCAGAAGTTGCGTAGTCGATATCAGCACGAAGAGTATGTAGAGGTACACGACCTTCACGATACCACTCTGTACGTGCGATTTCTGCGCCGCCAAGACGACCGCTAACTTCAACTTTAATCCCTTTAGAACCGATGCGCATTGCATTTTGTACCGAACGCTTCATAGCGCGACGGAACATAACACGACGCTCTAGTTGAGAGGCAATGCCGTCTGCTACTAGTTGTGCATCTAGTTCTGGTTTACGTACTTCAGAAATATTAATCTGAGCAGGTACACCAGCGATTTTAGTTACCGCTTGACGTAATTTTTCTACGTCTTCGCCTTTTTTACCGATAACAACACCCGGACGAGCCGTGTGGATTGTTACGCGGATTGATTTTGCTGGACGCTCAATAACGATTTTAGACACAGAAGCCGTTTTCAATTCCTTTGTAAGGAATGTACGTACTTTGTGATCGCCAAAAAGCTGTGCAGAGAAATCTTTTGAACTCGCGTACCAGGTAGAAACCCAAGGTTTAGATATACCTAGGCGAATACCAGTAGGATGAACTTTTTGTCCCATTACTTATATCTCCTAGCTATCTGAAACCATAACAGTGATATGGCTTGTACGCTTAAGGATGCGGTCTGCGCGTCCTTTAGCACGTGGCATAATACGTTTCATTGTAGGACCATCGTCCACAAAGATCGTTGTTATACGAAGCTCATCAATGTCAGCACCTTCGTTATGCTCTGCGTTAGCAATAGCAGACTCAAGTACTTTCTTTACTAATACAGCCGCTTTTTTCGGGCTGTACGCCAGGATTTCTAGTGCGCGATCAACCGGTAGTCCGCGGATCTGATCTGCAACTAGACGTGCTTTTTGCGCCGAACCAGAGGCGAATTTATGTTTAGCTAATGCTTGCATTTATCTTCCCCTCTTATCGTTTCTTCGCTTTCTTATCCGCAGCATGGCCACGGTAAGTGCGAGTTGGTGCAAATTCACCTAGTTTGTGACCGATCATTTCGTCTGTGATAAACACAGGAACGTGCTGACGACCATTATGGACAGCGATGGTCAATCCGATCATGTTAGGTATGATCATTGAACGACGGCTCCAAGTTTTAATTGGCTTCTTGTCTCCGCTTTCCAACGCTTTCTCTACCTTCTTCAGCAAGTGTAGGTCTATAAAAGGACCCTTCTTGAGAGAACGTGGCATGGCTATTCCTCAACTATTATTTAGTACGACGACGTACGATAAACTTATCAGTACGCTTGTTCTTACGTGTCTTAGCACCTTTAGTCGGCTTACCCCATGGAGACACAGGATGACGACCACCAGATGTACGACCTTCACCACCACCGTGTGGGTGATCTACCGGGTTCATGGCAACACCACGAACTGTCGGACGGATACCACGCCAGCGATTTGCACCTGCTTTACCAAGTGAACGAAGCATATGCTCAGCATTGCCTACTTCACCTAGAGTCGCACGACAATCAGCTTCAACTTTACGTACTTCGCCTGAACGAAGACGTAATGTTACATACTGACCATCACGAGCAAGGATTTGAACGTATGCACCAGCAGAACGTGCGATTTGAGCACCTTTACCTGGTTTTAATTCTACGTTGTGAACAGTCGAACCTACAGGCATATTACGCATTGGTAATGCATTACCAGGTTTGATTGGTGCATCAACACCAGACTGGATTGCATCGCCAGCTTTTAAGCCTTTTGGTGCGATAATGTAACGACGCTCACCGTCTGCATATAATACAAGAGCGATGTTTGCGCTACGATTTGGATCGTATTCTAAACGTTCAACAGTGGCTGGAATGCCATCTTTAGTACGTTTAAAATCGATTAAACGGTAATGTTGCTTATGACCACCACCGATATGACGAACCGTAATACGACCATTGTTATTACGACCACCTGATTTAGAGTTTTTCTCTAATAGTGGTGCGTACGGCTTACCCTTATGTAAATCAGAGTTAACCACTTTAACTAAGTGACGACGGCCCGCAGAAGTAGGCTTACACTTTTGAAGTGCCATAATTCTATCCCCTTATTACTCGGCGCCGCCGACAAAGTCTAGCTCGCTACCTTCTTTAAGAGTAACGTAAGCTTTTTTCCAGTCGTTACGACGACCGAAACGTGCGCCAGTACGTTTTGTTTTACCCTTAACGTTAAGTGTGCGAACACCCGTTACTTCTACTTCAAAAAGCTTCTCAACTGCTGCTTTAACTTCAGCTTTAGTTGAATCTTTTGCTACTTTAAAAACAATAGTATTGTTTTCTTCAGCAGCAATAGTGCTTTTTTCAGAGATATGTGGAGCAACGATCACTTTTAAAAGACGTTCTTCGCGAATCATGCTAGCGCCTCCTCAAGTTGCTTAACAGCAGCGGCTGTAATAAGTACCTTGTCGAAAGCAATTAAGCTTACAGGATCGATACCAGCTACATCACGCGTGTCAACCTTATAAAGGTTACGTGCCGATAAGAAAAGATTTTCATCTACTTCTTCAGTCACGATAAGAACATCTTTAAGCTCAAGTTCTTTAAGCTTAGCAACTAGTTCTTTAGTTTTTGGTGCTGCTAGAGCAAAACTTTCAACAACGATTAAACGCTCTTGACGAACTAATTCAGATAAGATGCTTTTAATCGCACCGCGGTACATTTTACGGTTTACTTTTTGGCTATGATCCTGTGGTTTAGCTGCAAAGCTAACGCCACCTGAACGCCAAATTGGGCTACGAATCGTACCAGCACGTGCTCGGCCAGTACCTTTTTGAGCCCATGGCTTTTTACCACCACCGCTTACTTCAGAACGTGTCTTCTGAGCACGAGTACCTTGACGAGCACCTGCTGCGTATGCAACAACTACTTGATGTACTAATGCTTCGTTAAACTCACGTCCAAAAGTAGCTTCAGAAACTTCAAGACCGCCAGAAGCGTCTTTAATTGCTAATTCCATCACTAAATCTCCAGGACTTATGCTTTAACAGCTGGTTTAACGATAACGTCACCGCCGATAGCGCCAGGTACTGCACCTTTAACTAAAAGCAAATTACGCTCAGCGTCAACGCGAACTAGTTCTAAGTTTTGAGTCGTTACACGCTCAGCACCCATATGACCGGCCATTTTCTTACCTTTAAACACCTTACCAGGTGATTGGTTTTGACCGATTGAACCAGGAGCACGGTGAGATAGAGAGTTACCATGTGTAGCGTCTTGCATGCTGAAATTCCAGCGCTTAACACCACCTTGGAAACCTTTACCTTTAGAAGTACCGGTTACGTCAACCTTGTTGATTTCGTTGAATAATTCAACAGTAAGCTCAGCGCCTACTTCAAAATCGCCTTCACCACCATTTAGGCGGAATTCCCACAGACCGCGACCCGCTTCAACACCAGCTTTAGCGAAATGACCCGCTGAAGCTTTGTTTACACGACTTGCTTTTTTAGTGCCTGCGGTTACTTGAAGCGCGTTATAACCGTCTGTTGCTTCAGATTTAATCTGAGCAATGCGGTTAGGTGTCGCTTCAATAACTGTCACAGGGATAGATACACCATCTTCAGTGAAGATTCGTGTCATACCCACTTTACGACCGACTAGACCTAATGCCATTTTCCTAAAACCTCTCTAATCTTCCGATTAACCCAGGCTGATTTGAACATCTACACCAGCAGCAAGATCTAAACGCATAAGAGCGTCAACAGTCTTGTCAGTTGGTTCAACGATGTCGATCAGACGTTTATGGGTGCGGATCTCGTACTGATCACGCGCGTCTTTATTAACGTGCGGTGATGTTAGTACAGTAAAACGTTCAAAGCGTGTAGGTAGTGGAATTGGTCCACGTACTTGTGCGCCAGTGCGTTTCGCAGTTTCCACGATTTCCGCCGTTGATTGGTCAATCAAACGGTGGTCAAAAGCTTTTAGGCGAATACGAATGCGTTGATTTGACATTCTTAACCTCAATATAAAGAGCATTTAAAAGAGCATAAAAAAACGACCGAAACAATCTTAAATATTAAGATGTCGGTTGTTAGATTATATCTACGTTGAGTTCCAAATCGGAACTCCTGTTTATTAGCTAGAAATCCTAGCTTAATTTATCCTTCCAAGTTCCCTTGGGAATTTTGAAAGCCTGCGTATTATAATTACATTGGTGATAAATGCAACAGCTAATTAGTAAATAATTACAGCCTGCTGGTTGCTCAAATATACTGCAACCTATTATAGAGCAGCTACAATCAAGTGTAATGCATATATATTAAGCCATAACGTACTGACTAATCGGCAACGCAAATTAAAGGCTTTTTTAGATCTTATGTTATCATATGCGCCAATTTTGCTTTTATATACCCAAATTATATGGGTAATTACTCTCTATATGGTGAGTCGATGCGTATTGTAAATTATTGCTTAAATGTTTTATCAGCTGGAGTAAGCCGCTTACTTGTAAGAAGTAAGGTACTGCCAGAAAAGCCGACTGAACAATATGAATTAAACTCTAAAAACCCTACCTTTTATATTGTGCGCCTAAACTCTCGCTTTGACTTAGCGGCGCTTGCTCGGGTATGTAAACGCCATGGATTACCCGATCCTAGAGAACAACAAGTATTAGGCACACAACGCTTAGACCGCTTTATAGGGATTGAAAACCCACCTCCATTAATTGGTGACATAGCAAAGCCAACTAATGCACTAGCGCAAGGCAAACAAATTATTGATCACTTATTAAGTAGTGGTCAAAAAGATGTACAGGTTATTCCTGTTACTATTTTATGGGGCCGAGCGCCCGGCAAAGAAAAGCCCGGACTTAGCACGCTCATAACACACTCATTAACACCAAGTTGGTTTAGAAAGTTATTTGTGGTGTTGTTTTCTGGCCGAGATAACTTTATCCGCTTTAGCCAACCACTCGACTTATCACTTTTAGTAGACGAAAAAGCGGACGTTAACGAGCTTCCACAAAAACTATTAAGAGTAGCCCGCGTGCACTTTCGCCGCCAAAAACTTGCCGCAACAGGCCCTAAAATGCCATCGCGCGAGCAGCTATTTAACTCATTATTAGCCTCTCCAACAATAAAAAAAGCCATACAAGACGAAGCAAAAGCTAAAAATATTAGCCAAGCGCAAGCACGTCAAAATGCGGTTAAGTTACTTAATGAAATAGCGGCTAACTATTCAGAGGCAATGATACGCGTAGCTGAGCGCTTTTTAACTTGGCTGTGGAATAAGCTATATAACGGTATAGATATAAAATACACAGAGCAAATTCATGAGCTGACTAATAAAGGCCACGAAATTATTTATATGCCGTGCCATCGCAGCCATATGGATTACTTACTACTTACTTATGCTATTTATCATCAAGGTTTAGTACCACCACATATAGCCGCGGGTATTAACCTTAACTTTTTTCCGGCAGGCGGGATCTTTCGCCGCTCGGGTGCGTTTTTTATTCGCCGTTCATTTGCCGGTAATAAGCTCTACTCTGCAGTATTTAAAGAATATTTAAGCCAGTTATTTATTAAAGGTTACTCTGTTAAATTTTATACCGAGGGCGGGCGTAGCCGCACCGGGCGTTTGTTACCACCTAAAACGGGTATGTTAGCAATGACCATGCAAGCTATGCTGCGTGGTATTGACCGCCCTATTTCTATTGTGCCGGTATATATTGGTTACGAGCACGTTATGGAAATTAACACGTACCTTAAAGAACTCGCTGGAAATGATAAAAAAGGTGAGTCTATCTTTGGAATTTTTAAAGCGATTAAAAATCTTAAAAACTATGGTCGAGGTTATTTAAACTTTGGTGACCCTATTTCTATAAACCAATACTTAAACGACAACCAACCCAATTGGCGTGACGACATACACCCTACCGATGTACAAAAACCACAATGGTTAGGCCCACAAGTAGCAAACCTAGCCGACCAAGTTATGGTTAAAATTAACAATGCAGCGGCACTTAATGCAGTTAATTTATTAGCGATGATTTTACTGGTAAACGACAAGCATGCACTGAGTAAGCCAAAACTTTTAGCGCAACTTGATTTTTACTTACGCTTACAACGCGACGCCAGCTACAGTAATAAAGTAACAGCTCCAGAGGAAACGCCAGAGCAACTGTTAACGCATGCATTAAAGCTTAATAAGTTTGATGTGATAAGTGATGAATTTGGCGAAATTATCGCGATTAACGATAAAGAAAAAACACTCTTTAATTATTATCGTAATAATATTTTACATCTTTTTGCCGTACCAAGTTTAATTGCACTGCATTTGTTTAGAGAAAAAACCACAACAGTTTCAAAGTGTCAGCAGCTAGTTGCTGCGTTTTATCCGCTATTTGCTAAAGAATGGTATTTACGAGAGCTAGATGAGGACTACATTACGCGTATTTTAGCTAATTTTGTAGATCAAAACTTAATAGAACTTGATGGCGATAACATTCATATAACCAATACCAACGACTGTTTGGCTAAATTGGATATGTTAGGTAAAGCACTAAACTTTACGTTGCAGCGTTATGCCATTGTGATTGGCTTTATACAAACTAGCAACGGCATTGAAAAAGCAGAGTTAGAGCGAGAAAGCCAAGTGCTAGCACAACGCTTAGGTACTTTGCATGGGATTAAAACCCCAGAGTTTTTTGATAAAAAGGTGCTGGTCAGCTTTATTGATAATTTACGCGCACAGTCTTTAATTACCGATGGTGATGCGGGCTTAATAGGCAGCGTGCAATTATGTGAAACTTATATGCATCTTAAAGCATTATTGCCAGCACGTGTTTGGCAGTCAATTAGCGATATAGTACAAGGTCAGTGTAAATAAAGCCTTAGTTTTGAGTGAGTGCAACGCCGCTTACTTACTTGTTTAAATGTAGGTGCCGTACAATTTATATGGCACCTACTACCCTTTGTTACTAGTGCGTAAGTTAGCGCTGACGCATAACCCCTTCTTGCATTGTTGAGGCAATTAAGTTGCCTTGGCGGTCAAAAAATTGCCCTCTTACTAACCCTCGACCAGAACTTGCACTTGGGCTGTCAACTGAGTATAAAATCCAATCATCCATTCTAAATGGTCGATGAAACCACATTGCATGGTCAATCGTGGCAACTTGCATATTAGGTTGCATAAAAGACACACCATGCGGCTGCAAAGCAGTTGGTAAAAATTCAAAATCAGACGCGTACGCTAATAAGTAATTATGAATACGTTGATCGTCTGGCATTTCACCGTTAGCTTTAAACCAAATGTGCTTAACTGGCTCCATTGCTTCAGGTTTAAATGGGTTATGAAAGGTCACCGGACGTATTTCTATTGGCATTTCACTAATAAATTGATTGCGTATAGCTGCGGGTATTTGCTCGGCGTTTTCTTTATAAAACTCTAACGATGAACGCAGCTCTTCGGGTAAAGGTACGTCAGGCATAGTCGCCTGATGCGATAATCCTTCTTCAGCTCCTTGAAAAGACGCTGTCATGTAAAAAATAGGCTTACCGTACTGAATAGCACTAACCCGACGAGTGCTAAAGCTTTTACCATCGCGAATAGCTTCTACATCATACACAATAGGCTTCGTGGCATCGCCTGGGCGTAAAAAGTAAGAGTGGAGTGAATGTACAATACGCCCCTCTGGTAGCGTTTCTTTTGCAGCAGATAGCGCTTGGCCCATAACTTGGCCGCCAAATACAGCACCAAAACCTAAATCTTGGCTTTGCCCTCGATACAAACCTTGCTCAATTTCTTCAAGTGTTAACAACGACAATAAATCATCTAATACTTGGCTCATTATTACTTCCTCAATTCTCTAATACCCAAATGATACTATACAATAGAGGGATGTAAATCATTCTACGAGTCCTGATATGGCGTATTGGCTATTTAAAACTGAACCCGATGCATTTTCGATTGACGATCTTAAAAATGCACAAAATCAAACCACACTTTGGGAAGGGGTACGTAATTACCAAGCACGTAACTTTATGCGCGACGAGGTAAAAGTAGGTGACCTCGTAATGATTTACCATTCTAGCTGCAAGCTCGTAGGCGTAGTAGGTATTGCTGTAGTAACAAAAGCAGCTTACCCAGATCCAACTCAGTTTGATTTAAGTAGTGATTATTATGATGCTAAAGCCACCAGCGACAATCCTCGCTGGGTAGTAGTAGAAGTAACTTATCAATCTCATTTAGACTCTCTGGTTAGCTTAAAAGAAATAAAAGCTAACCCTCGCATCACCGACATAGCGCTTAAAAAAGGCGGGCGATTGTCAATAATGCCCGTAACCAAAAGTGATTGGCAAATAATCACCCACATGGCTGAGGAGTAAAATATTTTACTATTTAACCTGAGCCTAGTTATTTAAAAAGCGGTAAATTTAGTTACCGGCTAATTTATAAGTAAAGCAATCCTCTATGCAACAGGTATAACTCTCTGACACTAATACAAAAGTACGTTTGTTTTTCTTATCTATGGTAATTTGCTATAATTCGCCGCTTGTTTTTGTGGAGGAAAAATGAAGTTACTGTATTGGTTAGATGAGTGGTTAACCCTTTCGTGTGATGAGCAGCAAGCCAAACTGCCAATGTCTGGGGGAGATTTACTTGGCGATGTATATGTTAAGTACGACTTTATTGATATTAATAAGCCTCTACTATTTACCTTTTCGCCTGCTGGTACTGATGTGCAGGAGCAAGACCTTCACGCAGACTTCGCGCCCTGGGGTTATCACCTGGCACAAAAACAAAACGTAAATGTGATTGCCTTTCAGCATTTGGGTAAGAGCAACTGGTTTCGTAACCGCAATTTAATTTTTTTTCTGGAACAATTATCCCCACTGCTTACATCTTTTAAGACTCGATTAGGTTATGGCTTAAGCCGTGGCGGCTTTGCGGTTGGTGCTTTTGCAAAATTATTAAAGCTAGATCAGGTATTGCTTTTTCACCCTGTTAGCACTAAAAATAAAAGCTTAGTGCCATGGGACGACCGCTCTAGCACAGATATAGCTCAGCAATATGATTGGGAAGGCAGTTATGCCGATTTAGATTTAGGCAACGCCCAAGGCTATATTATTTACGACCCCACTAATCGTATTGATCGACTACATGCCAAGCGCTATAAGCAACTTAACCATTTACGGGTATTTGGTATGGGTCACGGCACTCACGCCACTTACTTAAACAAGTTTGGTTTTTATAAGCAAGTAGCTGTGGACTTTATGCGCCATCAACAAATTGATATTGCGCAGTTTCGCCTGCAAACTAAAACCTTACGCTTTAAAGAGGACTATTACAAAAGGCTCAATAAAGCGAATAAAAAATCGGCGCATCGCCTAGAATTACTAAGTACTGCACATAATATTTTGATAGACGAAAAAACAGCTCACGTACAGGAGCATCAAGCTAGCATTGATATTCAGCCACTTATTGATGTAGCGCTTAAACATCAAGAGCAGCACCCCGATGATGCCATCCAATTACTCGAAGTCGCCAAGCAATTAGCGCCAAACGACCCTCTTGTGAAGCACAAACTGAAAGAGCTTGAATAGTACTAAAATTTAAACTAGCGGCCTGCAATACCACTACTTCCTATTGCCCAAAAGCCTTATATTTAAGGCTTTTTATTTTGCCTTTTTTTACGCCCATGTTTAGGCACTATGGCTAAATACATAATAAGCCCTAACCACGAAAAAAATACAATGCCAATTAACCAAGCATTTTTTTCGTGGCCTTGAGTACGCTTACTATTGAGTACAATAACCACAGGTAAAATATAGGCAATTAAAAGAATGATTAAAAATATAACTTCGTTCATGCTTTTGCCAAAGCCGGCCAGTCAACCTCACGACTTAATACTCGCTCTACTGCTATGTAGTGCAAAATGTCGCCGGCGCTAATTTTATAATCAAGTGGCGGATTTAAATCCATATTTTGTGCACTTAAATTGTGTGCCACACCAAGTAAAATAGCATCATGCTGATGTTTAAAATGATGAAACAACGTACCAAACTCCATCTCTTTGCTTTGCTCTGGAATGGCTAAGCTAAACTGCGTATCGCCATGTAAAATTGATAGGAGCTCTTCGTGCACTCGGCTCGAACCTGGATCTTGCATTGAACGTACGAGTATTTCTGCCGATTTAACACTGCTGCATTCTACATTTTGGCAATGCTCTAATAGCATATCTACTTTTGTTTCATCTAAAAAATGCGCGCTTATATGGCAATCATCTTTAACTAAACGGCTAATACGCAATGCGGTAGTAAAGGTTTGATCGTCGTCTTGGCCGTCAATAATCACTTTATCGGCGTAGCTTATAGCGACACGTTTTAGCTCCTCTAAATCGGTAAAGCTACTTAACCGCACAAAGTCGACACTTTCGTTACTTAAAAATGGGTGCTCCATTTGCTCAGTTACTGCAAGTAAAATACGCCGTTCGGTACGTTTAGTGTCGGCCAGAATGTAATCAATCATTTTTTTAGTACGGGTATCGTGCCAACCAAAAATAATAATATGGTTGCTACTGTGAGCAAAGTTTTTATCACCAGTCATAGCGCGCCTAATTAAGTAAGTTATTGTTTGCCCTGTTTTGCCTAACAGAACGCCAAATAAAGCTAAACCAAAAGGTATTTGTATTAAAGCCACCACCCAACGCCCTAAATCTGTGGTTGGGCTAAAATCGCCATACCCTACGGTTGAAGTGGTTACCGTGTAATAATAAAAAAAGGTTGTTAGGGAGGTGAGTGCTTGCTCATTTGCTATATATAACAATCCCCATGTTAAAAGCATATGAGTCAAAATAGCCAGTGCCACTGCTTGCCAACTCAACTGATCTATATGAGCCCGTACAAGTAACACTAGCCTTTTAAATATCACCGGCATAATACAAAATCTTAGTTAGTAAATTATCTATAAACAACACGTTACTTTATGCTATTGGTTTAAGCAATATTTTCACTATTCTCATTTAAACATAACGCCCATAAGACTAAATGCAGTTTGCCAATTAATGTTTTTCGTGATTAATTACCCTGCAAATAATACTAACAACAGTCCTAGTTATGCTTAATAAAATAGCCACTCCCTTTACCAAGCTCGTTGAGCGCTACCTGCCTGATCCCTTTATATTTGTAATACTGCTAAGTGTTATTACCTTAGTTATCGCTAGCGTGTTTACTCCAACAACCGGTATTGAGGTACTGCAAGCGTGGGGCGATGGTTTTTGGAACTTACTTAGCTTTGCAATGCAAATGCTGCTGGTGTTAATTACCGGCTATATGTTGGCAAGCACTCCACCTATTAGTAAGTTACTAGAAAAGCTCGCCACCTTTGCTAACACTGCACCAAAAGCAATTATATTAGTAACGCTTATTTCACTACTCGCTAGTTGGCTTAACTGGGGGTTTGGCTTAGTTATTGGCGCGTTATTTGCCAAAGCCATTGCTAAACACACCCGAGTTGATTACCGCTTATTAGTTGCCAGCGCCTACTCAGGTTTTGTAGTGTGGCATGGCGGGTTAGCAGGCTCAATTCCACTGACGATAGCCACCGAAGGGCACTTTTTGCAATCAAGCATGGGGATTATTAGCACTGAGCAAACGCTATTTGCGGGCTTTAATATTGCCATACTAGTAGGGTTATTTATTATTATGCCGCTAGTTAACCGTTACATGCTACCAAGCGCCGAGGAAAGTGTTTACATAGACCCCGCACTATTAAAAAGTACCTCCCCTGCAATAATTAATATTACCAGGCCAGCCCAACACTTAGAGCAAAGTAAATTGCTTGGTATTACAATTGGATTACTGGGGTTAATTTATTTAGGTTATTACTTTTTAGTTGCCGGTGGCGGCTTAAACTTAAATAGCGTAATTGCGTTGTTTTTGTTTTTAGCTATAACCTTACATCAAACACCGCATAACTTACTCAATAGCTTACAGCAGGCAATTCCTAGTGGCGCAGGTATTGTTATTCAATTTCCGTTTTATGCCGGCATTATGGCGGTAATGGTTGATAGTGGCCTAGCACAGCAAATATCAAGCGGTTTTATTGCCATAGCAGATGCAGACAGTTTGCCATTTTTTAGTTTTATAAGTGCCGGGTTAGTTAATATGTTTGTGCCCTCGGGCGGCGGACAATGGGCGGTACAAGCGCCAATTGTAATACCCGCAGCGCAAGCGCTTGGCGCCGACATATCAAGGGTTGCAATGGCAGTAGCTTGGGGCGATGCGTGGACTAACTTAATTCAACCTTTTTGGGCATTACCTGTACTTGCTATAGCAGGCCTAAAAGCCAAAGACATTATGGGATTTTGTGTAGTGCAGCTATTTGTAACTGGGGTATTTATATCCTTAATGTTGAGCTTTTATTAACTGTATAAAAATAATGTATTAAGCAGGACTGCAATTACAGCCCTGCTTTTAAATACGATTAGCTCGATAATATTTTCATTGGCAAGCTTAAAATGGGGTTTTCTGAGTCTGCAAAATGCATCATTACGGCTATATGCCCGGCAACCACCAGCGCATACATCACCGCTGAAAAACCTTGGCCATACTTATCAAGTGGCATTAAATGTGAAGTGTGTCTGCCGCGCCATTCAAATACAATTTCCAGCGCACCAATAAACAAAAAGAACACCAACAACATTAAACCAAAGGTGTAACTTAGCCATAAACCAAACAGTACTCCCAATAAACACACACTTAAACCGACCCATGAGCGCATAGAAAAGCTAATACTTTTTAATACATGGCCACCATCAAGCGGTAAAATAGGCAGTAAATTAAATAAGTTAAGTAAAGCGCTAAGCACAGCAACACCAGCAAATATTTCCATTTCGGTAGCGTAGTACAACACTAAACTTAATACTGACGTTATAAGCCCAAACGCGGGGCCCATTAAAGAAATCACTACATCTTGCCAACGCGTGGTAATTTTATCATCACTTACTGCAAGCCCGCCTACAAACGGAATTAAATAAATGCCTTTGGTTTTAATGCCAAAATATTGCATGGCACGCACATGGCCGTATTCATGCACCACTAAGCAAGCAATAAGCATAAGTGCAAACTCAATACTGAATAACCAGGCATAGCCGGCAACTGACGCTCCCGCTAACACCACCTTAATTACTTTGGCACTTTTAAATAGCTTAAAACCAAGTGCGGCCAATCCTAGCCAGCCTTTTTTAGTTTCACCGCCAGTAGCTGCAGGTAAAGCAAGTTGCGTAGCAAACTCATCGTTTACAAACAACGAAATACTCTGCTCATTTACCAATGAGCTATCAATACCTATTAGTTTGTTATCAAAAGTAAATTGATAATAGTTGTCGCGGGGATTATCAAAAGTAATCGCTTGTTGACTATGAAATATCTGCACAACTTTTTGCCCAGAAACCATTAGTGTAAAAGGCTGATCGGCTAACTTAAGTTCTATTCTTATCATAATTAAAACCGTTTAAAACAATAGCGCTAGTATACCGACTCAGCTAAAAAACACGAGCGAGCATGATTAATAACAACTTTTTATTAGCCGGATAATATACACATTAAAAGAATGACAAACACATGAGAATCTACTACTTTTATAGTAATACACACTATGCATTGAAAGGGATAACAGTGAAAAAAGTAGTGCCTAATATTCTGGTCGTTGATGACTCAAAAGCTATTTTAATTGTAATGGAAGCAATCCTCGCTGAGTTAGATATGTCGGATACCATAACCACTTGCCTAAGTGCTACAAAAGCGCTAGAAAAAGTTAAACGTGACATAAACTATTTTGATGCCATTTTTACCGATTTAAACATGCCTGAAATGGATGGCATGGAGCTAATACGCCATTTAGGAGAGCTAAATTACCAAGGCGCCATTATTATTATTTCTGAAATGGAGCAGAAGGTAATTAGTTTAGCTGCCAACTTAGCCAAGCAGCATAATGCTCACCTTATCGGTAATATTTCTAAGCCCGTACAATTAACTCAAGTAGGCTCCTTGTTAAATAAAGTTGCCTATTTAAATAGCCACACTTTAATAAAAGAACCTGCTATTTCAAAAACAGAGCTTATTAACGCATTAAAAAATGACGAAATAACGCCGTTTTATCAACCTAAAATATGTATTAATACCAGTAAAATAAAAAGTGCTGAAGTATTAGCGCGTATTGTGTCAAATACCGACGGCAGTATAATTTTACCAGCTCGTTTTATTAGCCTTGCTGAGCAACATGATCTAATTAATGAAATTACATTTGCGCTCTTTGAAAAAGCCACCGGTGATTTCGAAAATATAAAAGAACAGCTAGGACAAAATTTAAAACTGGCATTTAACTTATCCCCCATGCAGTTAAACGATCTTAGCTGCCCAAATAAGCTATTGCTTATATTAAAACTTAACCAGCTTAAACCTAGTGATATTATTATTGAGATAACCGAACAACATGCACTTTCAAGCCTAAGCCAATTAGAAACACTAAACCGCCTAAGAATGCATGGTTTTGGTTTATCGCTTGACGATTTTGGCGTTGGCTTTACTAACATGAGCCAGCTTAAAAACTTGCCCTTTACCGAAATAAAAATAGACCGCACACTTATTAGTAATATAGAAACAGATCAGTTTTCTCAAGTTGTTGTAAGCTCCCTCATCGACATTACCAATCAAGAGCATTTAGAACTAGTAGCAGAAGGGGTTGAGCGCCCCGAAGAGCTTGCCTATTTAAGGCATTACAAAACTCGCTTAGCAATACAGGGATTTTTATTTAGTCGTCCTAAATCTAAGAGTGAATTTATAGACTGGGCACAATATTGGATTAAAGTGACAGGAAATACCATTAACTATAAACCCCCAAGCTAATAAGGAGACCTCTTTAGTTGTCTCCTCTAGGGTGTTTATCCTCTTCAGTGACTAAGTTGTTACTATTTGCCAAACGTTTATGCCAACGCTGCTTCGCAACCGCACGCATATTAGTGGACTGATCACGCTCATCTACAATTTCTAAACCCATTAGTGCTTCAATCATGTCCTCAAGCGTAACAATACCCTGTACGTCGCCATACTCATCAACCACTAAACAAATATGCGTGCGGTCTGTTAATAGAGTTTGTAACAACGACGACGCATTTTGCGAACTAGGAACCGTATAGATTGGCTTTACTAGTTTACTAATTTTGTAATCGCTACCTAAGCGATGACATGCCAACATAATATCGTTTTTATGCACAAAGCCGATAATATCGTCAGTGTCTTTATCAAACACTAATATTCGAGAAAACGACGACGAACCATGCAGGTTCAAGTATTCGTTTACGGTTAAGTCTTTATGAACTTTAAAAATAACTGTACGTGGGGTCATCAAATCGCATAATTTGGCATGTCTAAAATGTAATAAGTTACGAATTATTTCAGACTCATCTTGGTGCAGCGCCCCCGACTCAGTGCCTATATCGGCCATGGCTTCTATTTCTTGGCGAATATAATAGGCTTGGTCATGCTTTGGTCCCATTAAATTTGTCAGCTTTTGTGCAAGCCAAACAAAAGGTTTAAGCAATATAACTAAAAAACGTAAACCGTAAGTCACACTTGGGGTAAGTACTCGCCAATAGTTTGCTCCTAACGTTTTAGGTATGATTTCAGAAAACACCAGCACAAATAAAGTCATCACTGCAGAGGCAACCCCTACTGCTGCATCCGAAAATACAATAGCTGCTTGCGCGCCAACTCCAGCGGCTCCGGCGGTATGCGCCACCGTATTAAGCGTTAAAATAGCCGCTAATGGCTGATCAATATTATTTTTTAGTTTTTCGAGCTGCTTAGCTAATACAGGCTGCTTTTTACGCAGTAATGCAACATAACTAGGTGAAATGCTTAACAGCACGGCTTCCATTACTGAGCATAAAAATGAAATAACAATGGCAACGACCATATAAACTATCAGTAATGTCATTTGCTCTCCGCTTAGTTGAATATATGGGCATGATAACAATACATGCTATATTTGGCCAAAGACTCAATAATAATAGGTATAATAATGAAACTTAACGCACTTTGGCGTCATAGCAATAAACTATTTAAACACTCCTTTGCCCTTTTTACTCTTAGCAGCTTAAGTTTTGCCGCGTTTGCAGCACCGCTTGATAAATCTAAAATTCAATTTATTGGTCCACTGGCTGAAAACATGCAATTAAAGCCTTTTCAAACGGCCCAAAGCGATACCATAATTAGTAACTTATTACCCCAGCTACAACTCCCCGTAGCTAACTTTTCGGTGTTTGACAAAAAACACAGCTGGCAGCCATTTAATAAAATAAATGCACTCACTTTAGGCGGCTTACAGGCACTTAAGTTTAATATAGAAACCACGCGTTTTAGCCAAGGTACGTTAACCTTAAAAGGCATTGAACAAGGGCAATTGTTTATAAATGGCGAATTGCAAAAGGCAGACAACAGCAGCTACAAACTCGCCTTAAATAATGGTAGTCATACTGCTATTATTGTTGCGCAACAAGTTGCAAATTGGCACGATGTAATACTCGACTTTGCACCAAAAACACCGAGCGATAATATTACCCTTAGTACTTCACAAACTAAGCGTTTATCGGCAAAACAATTATTTGATGCTCCCACTATTAGCGGCTTATCATTAGCGCCAAACTCAGAGCACTATATTACGACAACGCGCCGCTTTAATGATAAAACACTAAATCAAGCAAACAATGTAACTGAACTTAAAAACACCGACAATCAAACACTGTATCGCTTTGAGGCAGAACAACCAAGCAACCTTATTTGGAGCCCAGACAACCGCTTTTTAGTGTATTTACTAAATGGTGAATTAAAACAACTTAACCGTAAAAATTTATCAATAAAAACCCTCTCTACTCGCTTAGAAGGCGCTAGCGGTTTTACCTTTTATAACGAGCACAGTGTAATATTTAGTTGGTCTAACCCTGCATCTGACAAGGGTAATGACAAACTCACGAAGCATTATAAAGGGTTACAAGATCGCTGGTCATACGCACGTTCAGTAAGCCAAGTTTATATGCTTGATACGCAAAGTGGTTTAATAAAAACACTTAGCCAAGGGCCACTTTCGCATAGCTTTGAAGACTTTAACAATAAGCGCGGTAAACTATTAATGAGCCGCCCTGTAGTCGCTATGCAAGCGTCAACTCACCCAGAAACAGAACTAGTAGAGCTTGATTTAAAATCAAATAAGCTTACTTCTTTGGGTAAATTTAAAACTTTTAATCAGGCCAAGTACGCCAATAAGGACGTGTATGTTGTTGCAGGTCCCGACTTTAAAAATGGGGCAGGTAGAGCATTGCCAAAAGAAATGCTAGCGAATAACTACGACGGTCAACTTTACCTGCTTACAGACGGCGGAAAAAACGTTAAAGCACTCAGTAAACAGTTTGATCCAGCAATTGGAAGACTGAGTGTTTTAAACAATGGCGACGCATTGCTAAAGGTTACTGAGCACGACACCCAACCGCTCTACCTATTTGATTTAAGTAAGCAGCGCTTTAAAAAATTAAATACCGGTTTAGATATTGTTGAGCAGTTTAGCTACTCAAACGAGCGCAACATTGAAATATTACTCAGTGGCACCACTGCTTCTAGTCCACAACAATTAAAGCGATTTAATATAAGTAAAAACACCGCTAAAATAGTCTGGGATTCAAAGCCACTTAGCTATGCAAATACACAAATTCCAACTCTCGAAGAATTTAATTTCACTAATAAAAATGGCGTTGAAATTTCAGGGCGTGTTTATATCCCAAATAACCTTGATAAAACTAAAAAACACCCAGCGCTGGTTTATTACTATGGCGGCACATCGCCAGTGACACGAGGCTTTACTGGACGTTATCCGTTTAATTTATGGGCGGCAAACGGGTATGTGGTTTATGTAATACAGCCAACAGGCGCTACCGGCTTTGGGCAAAAGTTTTCGGCGCAGCACGTTAATGCGTGGGGCAACTACACCAGCGACGATATAATTGCAGGCACGCAGGCACTTTTAAATAAATACAACTATGTAGATAGCGAAAAGGTAGGCAACCTAGGTGCCTCTTACGGTGGTTTTATGACTATGCATTTAGCAACTAAAACCGACTTATTTAGCGCATCGATTTCTCATGCTGGTATTTCTAACCTCACATCTTACTGGGGTGAAGGATGGTGGGGCTACTTATATTCTGGCGAAGCGTCTAAAAACAGCTTTCCGTGGAATAACCCCGAGCTTTATAGTAAACATAGCCCGGTATTTAATGCCGATAAAGTAACCACGCCTATGCTACTCATTCATGGTGACAGTGATACTAACGTACCCGTTGGCGAAAGCTTAACTATGTACACCGCACTTAAATTACTTAATAAAGATGTAGAGTTAATAGAATACAAAGGTGCGAACCATCAAATTATTGCCCGCGACAAACGTTTTGATTGGTGGAATACCATGTTAGCTTATTTTGATAAAAAACTTAAAAATGAGCCACAATGGTGGGATTATCTTTACCCTAACGACTAGTCGCTAAATTGTTTTTAATAATTAAGTGAACTTAGATTAAGATATTTATTCTGAGTACAGCAGGCTAAATAGCACCTTTAATAAAACCCTAAAGGTGCTAAATTTTCTAAACTGTAAACTTATTAACTACTTTTGAAACATTAGCTTACTTAAAAACAATAAACGCCCTTCTCAGCCTTTACTTAATGGTGCTACCATAGAAAACTATAAGCATTAACAATAAAGTATTATGACTATTCATGTTTTATTGGTTGAGGACGACGAATTACTCGTTAAACGCATCCAAAATCATTTTACAAATACCGAGTTTACAATAGAAGTTGACCCTACTGGCGCCGATGCACTGAGCACTATAAGGTCGCGAGTTAATTTGCGCGGTGCTTTTTCATTAGCCATTATTGATATTGTTTTACCAAAGCGCGACGGCTTACAACTTGCAAAAGAGCTAAATACTCTTACCGATATTGGCGTAATTTTATTATCGAGCCGTGATTCACAGGCCGATCGTATTGCTGGCCTTGCCCAAGGCGCAGACGACTACATATGCAAACCCGTAGACTTACTTGAACTAGAGCTGCGCATGCGTGCTTTATATAAACGCATTGCACACTTAAATTCAGACAATGATAAAAACGATGATAACGGCGAAGAGTTTATAGAATATGCCGACTTTAAATTACACCCCGACAACCGCACACTAATTACAGCTACAGGTGCTGAATCGCGCTTAACCGAAGCGGAACATAAAGTACTTATTTGTTTAATTGGTAACGCAGGTAAAGCAACTTCTCGCGAAAAAATATCTGAAGAAATAGGCCAGCCTGATTGGAGCCCAAACGATCGTACTGTGGATGTGTTAATTGGCCGTTTGCGTAAAAAATTAAATGATGAAAAAGATCAAAAGCGCATTGTTACTGTACGCGGTAAAGGTTATATGCTCTCTATTTAGTACTTAGTTAATTGCGCTAGTAAGCGCTCAAAGGCGCGGTAGTTAAGTGCTTCTTTTAGCTCATCTAAGCTAATACGCTCCGCCCCTTTTAAATCACTAATAGTACGCGCTACTTTAATTATTCTATGGTATGAGCGTGGCGATAATGCCAGTTTTTCACTCGCTCTGGCTAAAAACTGCAACTCAGTGGAAGCGAGATCACAATGTATACTCATTTCTTTATTGTTTAACCGCGCATTCACTTTACCTTGGCGTTTTAGCTGCAAATAATAAGCAGCCTCTACTCGCGCTCTTACTACTGCACTGGTTTCTTCGGGTTTGCTACTTTGTAACTCAACACTCGTTAGCCTTGGTAATTCAATTTGTAAGTCAATACGGTCAATAAACGGCCCCGAAACACGCGACAAATAACGCATTACTTGATCAGGCGTTGCCCGCTTATCATTATGGCAACCTGTAGGGCTGGGGTTTAGCGCCGTAATAAGCTGAAACTGCGCCGGAAACTCCATTTGCCTTGCCGCACGCGAAATAGTGACAGTACCAGTTTCCATAGGTTCACGCAGCGAATCGAGCACTTTACGTTCGAACTCTGGCAACTCATCTAAAAAAAGCACGCCATTATGCGCCAATGAAATTTCACCCGGTTTAGGGTTTGACGAGCCACCGACTAATGCAACGGCAGAGCAGGTATGGTGAGGATTGCGAAATGGCCGTTGTCGCCAATTAGTTAAATCAATCGACTGGCCAATAATAGAATAAAGCGCCGCAGTAGCAATTGCTTCATCATCTGACATGGTTGGCATAATGGTTGCCATACGTTGAGCCAGCATTGACTTACCCGTACCAGGGGGTCCTAAAAATAGTAAGTTATGGCCTCCTGCAGCGGCAATTTCGAGTACTCGCTTTGCCCCAGGCTGGCCTTTCACATCACTTAAATCAAGCAAAAAATCAGGAGCTTGCGTGCAATCTGGGTATTGTATATTTAACGGCAGTGGTTGCTGATTAAGTAAATCGCCCCACACTTCTGCAATAGAGCTTACGGCTTTGCGTTTAACCCCGTTAACTAAACTGGCTAAGCTATCATTTGCCAGTGGTAAAAAACAGCAACGGTCCTGCTCTTTAGCAGCAAGCACCGAGGGCAAAATAGCATTTACGCCACGTATCTCACCGTTAAGTGCCAGCTCCCCATAAAACTCATATTTATGAATGTCAGAGCACACTATTTGCCCTGAGGCGACTAAAATACCTACGGCAATAGCAAGATCGAATCGGCCACCGTCTTTTGGTAAATCGGCAGGGGCTAAATTAACAGTAATACGTTGATCGGGAAAACCAAACTTAGAATTTTCAAGTGCGCTACGCACTCTGTCTTTAGATTCTTTAACCGAAGCCTCGGGCAAACCGACAATATGAAAAGCAGGCAAACCATTACCTAAATGCACCTCAACAATCACTTCGGGGGCATTTATGCCCACCTGAGCACGAGAATATATGCGAGCTAACGACATTCCCTATCCTAATAAATACCCTTTAGCTTTAGTTTAGTCGGGATATTTAAAAACGTGTAATACAATACCCCATTTTATGGCTGCAAAACGCAGTAATAGAGTCATCAACATACTCAAAATCATCGCAACTTCAACGATAAGCGAAAAGTTAATACACAAGGTGTACACTATTCCCCCTGCTATACAGGTGGTTGCATAAAGCTCGCCCTTTAACAGCATGGGGATCTCTCGGGCAAGTACATCACGAATTAGGCCACCAAAACATCCAGTAATAACCCCCATAATCACTGCTGTCATATCTGGCATACCGGCAAGCAATGCTTTTTGTGTGCCCATCACGGCAAAAAAAGCTAAACCAAACGCATCGGCAATTTGTAAGTTATAGTGGGGTATGGTTCTTTGCTTATTTATTAGTCGCGTTGTTAGTAGTATTGCAGCTAAAATTGCAGCAAAATAACTTTGGTCGTGCAGCCAAAATACCGGAACATTTAATATCACATCGCGAACAGTTCCTCCGCCGATAGCAGTTACGGTAGCAAGTACAACAACACCAAAGCCATCCATCTTCTTTTCATACGCTACCAAGGTGCCCGATATGGCAAATACTGCAACACCTATTAAATCAAACCAGTGGTAAAGTTCTGTCATGCCTACTCTTGCTAAGATATTTACGTTATTGCTACATAAGCTACGCTAAGTTTAAAAAAATAACTACTTTTAGCACTAATTAAGCTACTAAGTTCCTTTTATATTCAAAACTAGTCTATAAACCCTATGAGTTAAATTAACCTTTATAGCCGTTTATTACTCCTTCCTGATTAGCCAATTGAACGTGGTAAACAGTAAAGCGACGGCTTTTGGGTTGTAAGTCATTCGCCAAACTTTAGACATAAAAAAACACTCTTTAAGAGTGTCTGTTTATTCTTATTTATTTCAGTGGTTGCGGGAGCCAG
>NZ_JADYXG010000016.1:0-92830 GCF_015864415.1 Pseudoalteromonas sp. SCQQ13
TCCTGGCATTCCCAGGTTCAAATCCTGGTATCCCAGCCAACTTCTTCTACCAAGGAAAGTTGTTTAAAGAATAGCTCTAGCTTAGAGTTTAAATTAGCAAATTAGTGATGCGGGAGTGGCGGAATTGGTAGACGCGCTGGATTTAGGTTCCAGTATCTTAGGATGTGAGAGTTCAAGTCTCTCCTTCCGCACCATGTTCTTAACTAGAACGAAAACTTGTACAAATTTATAGTTGGGATATCGCCAAGCGGTAAGGCACCAGGTTTTGATCCTGGCATTCCCAGGTTCAAATCCTGGTATCCCAGCCAATTTGTTTATACTTCCTACTTAAATTACTCTTCCTTTTTGTATTACTCATAAGTACTCATAAGTACTCATAAGTACTCATAACTACTCATAACTACTCATTTTAAATCTATTTATTTTAAACTTCTGTATTTTTAATCTATCTATAAAATCTTATTTTAATAACTGTATTTTAGTGGCTATATTTTATTAGCAGCCCCTCTGCTACCGCACTTTTAATCAATAAATAAGCATAAAAAAAGACCCATAAATGAGCCTTTTCAATAGTTCGCAAATGTTATAGCAATTAGTATTAATTTAACTCGCCGCTAATAGCGTATTTTAAAACCCAGTTTTTTACCGGTCCGGTATTGTTAGCTATTTTTAAAAATTGGCTACGCGCCCATTTTAATGGTGCAATTTGATTAGAAAAGCCAAAGTAGCAGGCATCCATCATACTCATCATTAATAAATTTGCTTTGCGGCGCGATTTTTCATACTCATTTAATTTTAATGGGCAACCTATGTCATCAGCACTTAATAGCACCTGTGCAAGCGCTACAACGTCTTGAAAGCCTAAATTTACGCCCTGCCCGGCTAATGGGTTAATAGTATGTGCAGCGTCACCTACAAGCACTAGTCGCCCTTGCGAATATTTATTTGCGTGCTGGCGAGCCAGTGGAAACACCGCGTGCTTTAACACGGTAAAATCACCGGCAAGCTCAGGAAACTTTTTAACAATATGTGTTTTAAGTTGCAGCGGGTTTAAACCTTTAAAGCTTTGCAGTGTATTGGCATCGTCATACCAAATTAAATTAGCGTAAGGAGCCTGCATAGGTAAAAAGGCCAAAGGGCCGGTGGGAGTAAATTGCTGCCACGTTTTTACTTGTTGCGGCGCATCAAGTTTTATAAGTACGCCCATGCAGTGCTGCTGATACTGCCAACCGGTTATACCTATGTTGGCTTTAGCGCGTAATTGCGATTGCCCGCCGTCGGCTGCAATAACTAAATCAGCGGTATACGTTTGCTCACCATACACTAGCGTAATTGCATCTGAGGTTTGCTCAATACTCGTAATAGGCGCTGCTTGCTCAATAACTTCAATGTTGTATTGCTCAAATTGCTGCCATAAACTGGCTTGAATTAGGTTATTTTCAATTAAGTGGCCTAAATGCGTGGTGTTTATATCGGCGCAATCAAATAATAAATTATCACCACCGCGCTCAAACGCTTCTAATTGTTGATACGGCGCTAACCTACTTTGTTTTAAAAGTGGCATTGCGCCCAATTCGTCTAGCAGCTTTTCTGAAAAACGATTTATTGCCGATACGCGAATATCAACCTGATCACTGCTTAAAACTTGCTGCGGATTTATTAGTTTTTTTTCTATTATGCGCACTGCTTTGCCTTGCTGGGCAAGTTTAATTGCCATAGCAGCACCCACCATGCCAGCACCCACAACAATTACTTTATTTTTTGTCATGTTCTCATCTTTTTAATTTCTTAAAACTATTTTAATTGTATCGTAATTAGCTTGTTATGTGCCAAAGGATACGCTCAACTGTGGATAAAACTAAAGCTGCATTGATTTGAAATCACAAACATGAAAACTATACTTGGATTTACGTGTGTATCCAGCTAAAATACGCGTCCTTTAAGTGGGTATAGCGCAGTAATGCATTTCACTTAATCCTGTTTCTAGCACATTTTTGTGCCACTATCGAATTGAACACGAGGCAATATTTCAATGAGCAAAAAGCTGCATATTAAAACCTGGGGTTGTCAGATGAACGAATACGACTCTCAGAAAATGGCTGAACTTTTAGATGCCACCAATGGCTACCAGCTAACTGATGATGCAACAGATGCCGACGTAATTTTACTTAACACCTGTTCAATTCGTGAAAAAGCACAAGAAAAAGTGTTCCATCAGTTAGGTCGTTGGAAGTTGTTAAAAGACGACAAGCCAGACTTAATTATTGGCGTAGGTGGTTGTGTTGCCTCACAAGAAGGTGACTCTATTCGCCAGCGTGCGCCATTTGTAGACGTTATTTTTGGCCCACAAACGCTGCACCGTTTACCAGAAATGATTAAACAAGTGCAAGGCGATAAAGGCTCATCGGTTGTTGATATTTCATTCCCAGAGATTGAAAAATTTGACCGTTTACCAGAGCCAAAAGCCGATGGCCCATCTGCGTTTGTATCTATTATGGAAGGCTGCTCTAAGTACTGTACTTTTTGTGTTGTACCATACACTCGCGGCGAAGAAGTTAGCCGCCCAGTAGATGACGTACTATTAGAAATTGCCCAGCTTGCTGAGCAAAACGTACGTGAAGTAAACCTACTTGGCCAAAACGTAAACGCGTACCGCGGCGACACACACGATGGCGAAATTTGTTATTTTTCGGATTTAATTCGTCTTATTGCTGCCATTGATGGTATTGACCGTATTCGTTACACCACATCGCATCCAGTAGAGTTTACCCAAGATATAGTTGACGTATACGCCGATGTACCAGAGCTTGTAGATCATTTACATCTACCAGTACAAAGTGGTTCAGACCGTATTTTAAACCTAATGAAACGCGGCCATACGGCAATTGAATATAAGTCGACAATTCGTAAGTTACGCAAAATTCGTCCTAACTTAAGCATGTCGTCAGATTTTATTATTGGTTTTCCGGGTGAAACCCAAGATGACTTTGAAGCAACCATGAAGCTAATTAGCGACGTTGGTTTTGATATGAGCTTTAGCTTTATTTACAGTGCACGCCCAGGTACACCAGCGGCCGACTTGCCAGATGACGTAACCGAGCAAGAGAAAAAAGAGCGTTTATACTTACTGCAAAATCGTATTACACAAATGGCGCAACAAATTAGCCGTCAAATGTTCGATACAGAGCAGCGTATACTCGTTGAAGGTCCTTCTAAAAAGAACCCAATGGAATTACGTGGCCGTACCGAAAACAACCGTGTAGTTAACTTTGTTGGCCCACATACAGTGATCGGTCAGTTTGTTGACGTACGTATTACCGAGGCACTACCTAATTCTTTACGTGGTGACTTAATTCGTACAGAATCAGAAATGAACTTACGCCGTGAAATCGCTCCTTCAGCTATTTTAACTAAAGCTGCAAGCCTTGAGCCTAAACCTGACACTATAAACGAAATTGGCGTTGCTACTTTCGTCCCTTAGTGGAAATTTTAGCGCCAGTTAACACTGGCGCCATGCTATAGGAAGTAATTTTGAGTAATCAGTTAAAAACATTAGAGATTTATTTAGAACCTGCCGATAACAAACGCCTTTCTTCTTTATGTGGCCCGTTTGACGAAAACATCAAACAAATTGAACGCCGACTCGGTGTTGAAATTATCCACCGCGATAACTTTTTTAAAGTCACAGGCAAAACTTACAGTAGCGCCAGCGCTGTAGAAATTTTAAAAAACCTTTATATTGATACTCAACCTGTGCGCGGCGAAATTGGCGAAATAGAACCCGACAACGTGCACTTAGCCATTACCGAATCAAACGCCCTTGAACAAGACGCCACAACCAGCACTTACACCAAAGAAATGGTGATTAAAACGCGCCGTGGTGTTATAAAGCCGCGTAACGAAAACCAAGGTATATACGTTTCTAATATTTTGCATCACGATATTACCTTTGGCATTGGCCCTGCTGGTACAGGCAAAACATACTTAGCTGTGGCAACTGCAGTTGATGCCCTAGAGCGCCAAGAAATTCGCCGTATATTGCTTACCCGCCCAGCGGTAGAAGCAGGTGAAAAGCTCGGTTTTTTACCGGGCGATTTAAGCCAAAAGGTCGACCCATACTTGCGCCCGCTTTACGATGCGCTATTTGAAATGCTTGGCTTTGAAAAAGTAGAAAAACTAATCGAAAAAAACGTTATTGAAATTGCCCCACTTGCTTATATGCGTGGGCGTACGCTTAATGATGCCTTTATTATTTTAGATGAAAGCCAAAATACCACCGCAGAGCAAATGAAAATGTTTTTAACCCGTATTGGGTTTAACTCAAAAGCGGTTATTACTGGCGACATAACGCAAGTAGATTTACCACGTGGTGTGCGCTCAGGCTTACGCCATGCAATGGAAGTACTCGATGGCGTAGACGAAATAAGCTTTAACCACTTTAAAGCCCAAGACATAGTTCGACACCCTGTGGTTGCGCGTATTGTTGAAGCCTACGAGCGCAACGATGAAAGCGAGCGACTTATGCGCCTAGAAAAGCAAAAAGCCCGAGAGCAACTTGCCGCTCAACAACCGCCTGCTACTAAAGAGTAATACCGTGAACACTGAACTTGATTTACAAATAGCCTGTGAGTTTGACAACTTACCAAGCGAGGCACAATTTGCGCTTTGGGCCGACAAAGCCCTTAGCCAATACCGCGACGAATCTGAACTCACTATTGTAATTAGTGACGAAGCGCAGTCGCAACAACTCAACAACGACTACCGTGGTAAAAACAAGCCTACTAATGTACTGTCGTTTGAGTTTGAAGCACCACCGGGAATAGATATTCCTTTAGTAGGTGATTTAGTTATTTGCCCAGCTATTGTATTGGCTGAAGCAATTGAGCAAGAAAAGTCATTTCATGACCACTTTGCTCATATGGTTATTCATGGATGCTTGCATTTGCTTGGATTTGACCATATAAAGAGTGAAGATGCTTTTGAGATGGAAAGTATAGAAAAGCAATTACTTGCTGAGCTAAACATAGCAGACCCATATCGGGACGAAATTTAAATAAACGGAGTAATCAGATATAATGAGCGACGGTAACTCGCATTCTAGCCAGGGTTCTTCTGGAAAAAGCTGGCTGGGCCGAATAGCCCAAAAGTTTCAAGGGGAACCCCAGAACAGAGAAGAGCTGGTTGAAGTAATTGCCGATGCGCAAGAGCGGGATGTAATCGATCCAGAAACCAAAGAGATGATTGAAGGTGTGCTTGGCGTGTCTAAGCTTAAAGTGCGAGACATTATGGTGCCGCGCTCACAAATGATCACCCTTGAGATCGACAGCCCGCTTGAAGAGCTCATACCTATGATGGTTCACTCTACGCACTCACGCTTTCCGGTGGTGTGTGAAGATAAAGACCATGTAGAAGGGATTTTACTCGCTAAAGATTTATTACCCCTAATCTTAAACAAAGACGACTTACTGCCCTCACTGCGCGATTATTTACGCCCAGCAATGGTAGTACCCGAAAGTAAACGTGTCGATACCCTGCTTAACGAATTTCGTCAGCAACGCTACCATATGGCTATTGTTATTGATGAATACGGCGGTGTATCGGGCTTAGTCACTATTGAAGATATTCTTGAAATAATCGTGGGCGAAATAGAAGACGAACACGACGAAGAAGAAGAGCAACAAGATATTCGCCAACTTGCTAAGCATGTTTACGTAGTACAAGCGCTAACCCCTGTTGATGACTTTAACGAGCATTTTAAAACAGGTTACAGCACAGATGACGCCGATACTATTGGTGGCACTGTATTACATGCCTTTGGCCACATGCCAAGCCGTGGCGAAACCATTGATATAGAAGGTTACCAATTTAAAGTAACCAACTCTGACAATCGCCGCATCTTGCAACTGCAAGTCACCGTTCCTAAGGTTGATGATAACTACAGTGAAGATTCTGCTAACTAAGTTCACCTTATTAGCAAAAGATAAAAAAGCATGGCTCGCATTAATTGCGGGCCTTATTTTAACTTTTGCCTATGCCCCCTTTGAAATTTGGCCCATTGCATTTTTTAGCCTTGCTGCCATCATTTTTTGTATTAATCCAAAAAACACCGGTAAAACACACGCAAAAACAGCCGCTAAATATGGCTTTATATTTGGTTTAGGTTGGTTTGGTGCTGGTATTAGCTGGGTACATGTATCTATAGCCACTTTTGGCGGCATGCCATTAATCGCTTCTTTAGCGCTTATGGCCTTATTGTGTTCATACTTAGCGTTATTTCCTGCACTTGCCTTTTGGGCAACAACTCGCTTTGCCAGCGGCCCTAAAAGTTATGGCGCATTATTAATTGTAAGTTTTGCCATAAGCGAATACTTACGCGCACACTTACTAACAGGCTTTCCATGGTTAAGTTTTGGTTATACGCAAACCGACAGCCCACTTAGACTGCTTGCCCCTTATATTGGCGAATTTGGTTTAACCTTAGTATGTATTGCCATTGGTTTTGCATTGTATCGCCTAAGCCAAAAAGATTTTAAAACATTGGCCATAACCAGCAGTGCTTTAGCACTACTTTTTGCCGGTGCATACACCACAGGTACAGCACAGTACTCTGGAAAAAGCATGTCGACATTACTTGTACAAGGTAATATAAAACAAAATCTGCGCTTTGATCCCAGCCAGTTTTGGACCACCATGAGTAAATACCAAGACCTAACCCGCACACACTGGGACGCCGACTTAATAGTATGGCCCGAAGCCGCAGTACCCGAAATAGAAGCGCTTGCCGACTCATACCTAGCAGGCTTAGACAGCGCCGCTTCATTTAATAAAACCGCGCTAATTACCGGTGTTGTTGACTACCAACTCGACACTAAAACTATTTTTAATACCCTTATAGTAGTGGGTAATAAAAATAAAGATGATGAACACGGCCACTACCGCTACCTAGATAAAAACCGCTATCAAAAACACCAATTACTCCCTATTGGCGAATTTGTACCATTTGAAGATTTACTGCGCCCTATTGCACCGTTGTTTGATTTACCTATGTCGTCGTTTACCCGTGGCGACAAAGTACAAAACAACCTACGTGCTAACGGCTTTAATATACTACCCGCTATATGCTACGAAATAGTATTTGCCGACCTAGTGCGTGGTAATTATCAGCACAGCTCAGATTTACTCTTTACCGTAAGTAACGATGCTTGGTTTGGCGACTCCATTGGCCCCCACCAGCATATGCAAATCGCTCGCATGCGCGCTCTAGAGCTACAGCGGCCACTAATACGTGTTACTAACAACGGCGTAAGCGGCGTATACGACCCAATAAGCCACACGCAACAAAGCATGCCACAGTTTGAAGCAACCACCATGAAAGCCGACGTTAAGTTAATACAAGGCGACAGCGTGTACAGCCAATACGGCAACATGTTTGTATGGGGATTTGTGTTGTTGCTGGGTGTTGGCGGGTTTGGGATTAGGTTTAAGAGATAAATGAAAAATTCTAAACTTAGAGAATTAGCAATAGATTAAGCCCAGCGCAGTCTTTGGGCTTAACAATTAACTTTTCTGGTTAATTATTGCTCTACATCGCTCAAGCTAAGCAATTGACGCCTATTGCGTAATGTGAGTATTTTAATTTCATGTTCAACTTTATAAATAATTCGATAGCTACCAAATATTAATTCACGATATCTTGAGCCTAATAATTCTGGCACTTCCCGACCTAGTTCAGGTTGAGTACCAAGTAAATCTGTTCGATCAAAAATATCATTAACCCATTTGTCAGCCGCCGATGGTTTATCAAAAGCAATAAATTTAGCCATAGTGACTAATTTTTCTAATGCTAAAGGCGACCAAACTACTTTCAATCTTTAATACTCTTTAAAACTTGCGCACGAGCATCTGAGTTTGAAATACCCAGCCCCATAGAGAGTTGATCTTCAGCTTTTTGTATTTCCTCTAATAACTCTATTTTTTCCTGCATAGATTCATATTCAGCAACATCTAAAACCACAGCAACGCCTTTACCCCTTTGAGTTATTACAATTGGCCTTCTGGTTTCATTAACTTGGCGTATAAATGATGCAGCTCCAGCTCTAAAATCTGAAAGCGGCTGAATATCTTGATCTAAATGAAGCCTACTCATGATCGTACCTTTAGTTGTACTTTATATGGTACAAACTATAGTTAAAATAAATGTTAAATACAATACTTTATACTTAAGCTCAATAACAATATCGAGCGAAGTATATAAATCCAATTATACTAACTCTAAGGTAAACAAGCTTATTAAGCATCAAAATGATGCTAAATAAGCTTATATGACACCTTCTTTAGCGACTTATGTTTTGTGAATGTTGTTAAAAACTAAAGCATGGATGTTCTGTGTAGCAAAGCATATCTAAACACTCTGAGATGAATAGAGTATTATTAATTCCCTTGTTCGGTTTCGCTCCGCTCTTGCGTAACTCCTCTATATAAAATACGTTATTTAATTTGTGGGCTTTGAAAAAAGGCTGCACTAGGCAGCCTTTAATTTAAATGATTTTTTAACCCGTCTTATTATTTGGCTGCTTAACTATTTAACTAACTATTTAACTAATCTATTTAACGGTAAGCGGTGCGTTATTAATCGCTGATAATGGCAGGTTTACATCGAATAATTGGCCACGAACTTGGGCAACCCCCATAGCCTTTAAGCGTGCTGTGTGCATAGTTAAATACGCATTAGCTGATGCTTCATCTTCAAATAGGTAAATACCACCAGCAAGTTGACCTTGTTGGTTTTCGGTCCAAATTTTCCAAATAATACCGGGTTCATGGTTAATTGATTCGGCTAAATCTTTTAATGCTGCTGACATTTGCTCCCCAAACGGGCCTGCAAAATCAAAGTCTACCTGTAATAATTTTTTCACTATAAGCTCTCTTTTAACTAAAGCGCGGTATCACGCTTTTAATAATACTCTAATAAATTAGTTAGCTACCAAGCACACGCAAAGTAGCTAACAGGCTGCGTGACTTAGCAGCTTAATTTATTGCAATTAGCGACCAAATTCACTCGGTGGTGCTGGCACTACCAATGGTTTTTTCGGATTTGCTTTAAGCTCTTTTAATAACTCTTTTACAGCGCGTTCAATCGACGGATCTTGTCCGGCTTGAATAAGCTCTGGGCGATCAATCACTTCTATGTCTGGGCTTACGCCTTCATTTTCAATGATCCAGTTACCTTCGTTATCTAAAATTCTAAAAGTAGCGGCAATAACTGAGCCACCATCTACAAGCCCAGGGTTACCCGAAATACCAATTAAACCGCCCCAGGTACGCGTACCAATTAATTTGCCTAAACCTGCTTGGCGAAAGTAATACGGTAGTGCGTCGCCGCCTGAACTAGAGTAGCCATTGATCAGCATAGCTTTAGGGCCATCGTGTGCAAACTGCGGGGTTTTAGTTGGCTCTACACCACGGCGTTTCCAGTAGTTAAGCGGTTTACGCGCTAACCAAGTGATCATATGTTCAGGTATAAAACCGCCGCCATTGTAACGATCGTCTATGATCATCGCTTCTTTATTAGTTTGCGGTAAAAAGTTTTTAAATAACGAACGGTTACCTTCGTAATGGGTGTTAGGTAAATGCACGTAGCCAATACGCCCATCTGAAAGCTTATTAACATACTCAGCGCGCGATTGTGCCCACTGTAAGTAACGCAATCCAGTTTCGCTGGCAATAGGCGTTACCATTACTTTCCAGCTGTTTTTTAGGCTTGGTGATTTACTGAGTAGTAATTCAACCGATTTACCTTGGGTGTTTTCTAGTAGTTCGTAAAAGTTGACTACGCTTTTTACTGAGCGGCCATTTACTGCAATTATGTAATCGCCTACATTGGCGTTAATGCCGGTTTCGTTTAGCGGTGAGCGAAAGTTTTCGTGCCAGTTTTCGCCTTTAAAAATAGTCTCTATTTTTACAAAGCCTGATTTATGCGCGCTAATTTCTGCGCCCAATAAGCCATGCTGTAAACGAGGAGATGTTGGCATATCGCCCGAGTTAACATAAATATGCCCTGAGTTTATTTCGCCTGCTATTTCACTTAATACATAATCTAGGTCGGCTCGATGTGCAATAGCGTCTGCCATAGGTTGGTAACGCGCTAAAATAGCATTCCAATCTTGGCCATGATGGTTTTCGTCATAAAACCAGTCGCGCAGAGTGCGCCAGCCTTCACGATACATTTGTGCCCATTCGGTTTGCGGGTCAATTTTTAATACCATGTCTTGCAAGTTAAGTTGCGTAGCTTTTAAGTCTTGTTTAGCTTCTGGCTTTATTACGCTAATGTTTTTTCCTGCACGAGCAATAATATGCTCAGCATTAGCCGACACTTTATAATTACTCACTCCTGCTGCTATTGTGGCAACTTCACCATCAACGGCATTAGGCACTAACTTAAGCTCTCCTGCCGATAGTGTTAATACGCCGTCTTTTACGCCGCTTAGTGCGCCGTAGTTTCCTGCAGGTACATTTAGCGCCACAACGCGGCTCATAAAGCCGTTACTTTCTATATAGTTACTGGGTGCTTTAGCTGATTTTTTATCGTCTTTATCTGCTTTTGAGTCAACAATGCTTATTTCGTCACTCAGCGGTGTATTAAGTGGCTTGATTTTACTATTTACTGCAACCGAATACAGTCGGGTTGCATTGTTAAACATGTAGTCAAACTCGTAGCTACTAAAAGTTAAATTAAAGTCGCGCTCTGATGTGAAATACAATTGCTGCCCGTCGGGAGAAAACGCTGGGTTTGTCTCACTGCTCATGTCATCAGTTAAGCGAGTAACGCGTTTGTCTTTTAAATTGTAATGCCATAATGAGGCGTAGCGATTTTCGTTATTTTTAACAAACACTATATCCTCGCTATTAGGCGACCAAATATAGCTAGTTAAACCATCTTCATTATATTTTGCGGTATCAATTTTACGCTGCTTACCGGTTTTAATATCGAGCCACCACAGGGTGTGATTCTGATCGCTAAACAATAACTTTTTATTATCTGGTGACCAAACTGGCTCAAAACGCCAAATACTGCCATTACTGGTCAGTTGCTTAACTTGGTTATTGTTAGCTCTGTCTTTTAGGTAAATTTCGTACTCGCCTGTTTCATCACTCATGTAAGCAATATAGCGTCCATTGGGCGACCATGTAGCCGATATTTCACGCCCTTTTGGCGTATGGCTTAAGTTTCGGGTTGGGCCATTTTTAACCGGCACAGAAAACAGTTCGCCGCGTGCTGTAAATAGTACTCTTTTTCCATCGTGCGATACGTCCATTGAATCAATAAAGTCACTAACATTTTTACTGTAGGCCATTGTATGTTCACGGTTACCTTGAACATTTATGCTCAGCTTTTCAGATTGCTGCGTGGCGTCATCAAAGCGATACAAATAACCACCATTTTCATACACTATGGCGTTGGGCCCAGCCGAGGGCCAAAGCACATCAAAGTCGCTGTGGTTAGTTACTTTTATCGGATTTTTGCCATCTTGATGTTTGTATAAATTTAGCGTGTATTCTCTGTCCGACACGTAGTAAATGTTATTGTTAACCCAAGTAGGCTGTTGGTCGGTTGCTCTGTTGGTTGTTAATTGCTTTGATTTGTTATTTTCTAAATCGTAAACCCATACATCTTGTGCGCGCCCGCCACGGGTGCGTTTCCAAGTACGAAATTCGCGATCAATGGGTGTATACACATACTGTTTGCCATCGGGCGATAACATGCCACCGCCAGTTTCTGGTATGGCTAATGGTTGCTCTAGGCCACCCGCAGCAGGCACTATATAAGGTCGGCCAACACGCTGACCATAAGGGGTGCGGTTAGCTCTAAACACAATATGCTTACCGTCTGGGGTCCAATCAAGTACGCGATAATCAAAACCACCGCGCGGCGGCATTACACCTACGTCGTTATAATAAGTCAGTTGTTTTAAGTCGGAGCCATCTCGGTTCATTACATACACTTGGCGGCTGCCATTATATTGGGCAGAAAAAGCGATTTGGCTGCCATCTGGCGAAAATTTAGGAAAGGTTTCAAAACCAATATGATCAGTTAAGCGCGTGCTTTTACCTGTTTTAGTGTTTGCTATATAAATATCGCCCGCATAAACAAAGGTTACTGATTCTTTATGAATATCGGGAAAGCGTAATAAGCGGGTATCTTGTGTTTGATAAGCCGCAACCATCGGCGATATTGCCGGTGCAACCGCTACTGCTATTGCTGTTAATAAAGTGCGTAGTTTCAAGGTTATCGTCCTTACAATGTTATTTCATTTCATAATAACAATAAAAAGACAGTTTGCAGCTTTGTGCGACAAATTACTGTAACAAGGTGTAAATACAGTCATTGTAAAAGCTTAATAATTGGTAATATATTTCACTCACATTTTAATATTTTAAACACCTACTCTAGCTAAAAGCAGTACTTTAAGCCCATTAAAAAAATAAAAGTTAATACTGCCTTGATTTATTCAGCTTTTGTTAATACTATCTTGCCCAATAAAATCCATTACTTTCATGGTATTACCTAACGATCTGTAATTTGGTTTTATTTAATCATAAATACACATAAAAGGAATATAATGTGAACAAAATAGCTTCAATCTTTATCGCTGTTACCCTACTTTTAACTACCGGCTGTACGGCCATTATGACTGCAGAACAAGCAGCTCCTACGTTAAATAAGCCCCAAGTTGATGAAATACAAATTGCAGTGGTAGATCATCGCCCATATGTTGTAAATGGTGACAAACTCTCTGGTTTTGAAGGATTAAGTCGCTCTGGCTTTGGTATACCTTATACACAAAACATCATTACTGGCGAAACTATGCCACAACACTTAGGTAAACGCCTTGCTGCTGGTTTTATTCGCTCTGGTATTAACGCTAAGCTAATAGCTACCACACCACAGGTCGATATTAATGACATTAAAGCAGATAGCGATACTGCGACAATTATAATCGTACTTAACGAATGGAAGTATGATCACCACGCTTTTACTGATAACTCATGGTATAACTTTGATCTAATAATTAAGGATCGCACTGGTGCTACGCTTATAAATAAAAACTTTACTGGCGAGCAAGACATTCCAAGTATGCATACCAACGACTTACAAATGCTTTATAAAGAGCGCTTTGAATTAGCGTTTGCAGATCCTGAGGTTAAAGCGTTACTGTAATTTTAAACTACGCGAACATTTTTATTGGCGAACTAAATAAGTATTTAGTTCGCCAAAGCAGCAAACAATATAATTGTTATTTACGCGCTTAAATTAAAACCCCTTCTTTATTACTATTTAATATTTTCTGAAACCTCAATCATTACCGTTTGATCTACTTGTATAAGCCCGCGCTTTGGCCGGTCTAAATCTATAATAATAAATACGATTAAAGTAATTAACAAAGAAACCAATACTATGGGCACAATCATTCGCTTACCACTGAGTCCTGCGGAATAACCCATAATGCCGCCAGACGAAATAAAAACAATAAAGAGCAGTATTAATACCACCTCAGGTACATGCATTTGCAATAAAGCATTTCGCTTTCCTTGGCTGTCTATTACATCATTAAGCGATTTTACAAACGCTCCTGTAGTTACAGGCCTTGGGTCAACATTTGTGGCTGCGATAGCCAATGACCATAACTGACGCTGTAGGTTGGCTATTTTATTATTGTAGTCGTTACGCTGCGCGTGTTTGGTTAAATCTAATTGGCCTATAGCAACTCGTAAGTCTACATACTCTTTAAATAATTCATTGGCTTGTTTTTTGTATTCTTGTGGCAGTAATTCAACCCGTAATATGGCTGTGCCGATTGTGTTTGCTTCATCTATTAACGCCATGCTGCGGTTATCATACCGTTGCATCGACATGCTAAATGTAAAACCCAGTAGTAATGCTAACAAACCTAATATACTGCCCTGAATAGAACCCGTTAGCGTCTTAACCTCACTGTCGGTTCTGCCTTGAATAAACCGCCCTGCTCTAAAGCCTATTTCGTTAAAAATAACGATCGCAATAAACAATGTAACTGCAATTAATACACTGCTGTATCCATAAAGTAATTCATCTTCGAACATAATTTAGTAAATTCCACTGGCCATTATTTGGGTGTACTTTTTAAAGCGTACTCAACAAAGTTATACTTTAAAGATACGGTAAATTTAAACTGGAAGTAAGTAAAATTAAGTTAAGGGCTGATTCACCAACCTGCCTTAACGCTAAACATTATAGTCGTGATCGCCTCGTCTTTTCATTTCACTCATAACCAGCTCAACCATTTGTTGTTTTATTGCTGCTTGCTCTGATTTTAACTCCCCTAATTGCCGCTCTAGTATATCTATTTGCTCTTGTTGTTGTGAGTTTTTATATTTTTTAGACCCTAAATGCTCAACATCAATAGCTAAACTAGCATCACTTTTATTTGGCTCATTTGCGGTGCTATTTATGGTTAAACTGCTTTGAATTGGACTTTGTTTGAGTTTGTTAATTTGCTCTTGCAATGCAATAACCCGCCCTAAAAAGTGCTTATACACTTTTTCTAGGTTTTTATATTGATCGCCAAACATTGCGTTATCTTCACTGTACTTTTGTGCTTTAGTGTCTAAGAACTTTGATAAAACATATTTTGGCTCATCCTCTGTCTCACCTTCAGCAAGTTGCTTACCTGGTTGTGTTAAAGGCTGAGTATTAAGGCTGTATGCATGGTGTAAAGGGGGCGCCGGTGAAATCTTCATTACTTTATCCCTAAAATAGCTTTGTCACTATTATAGGTATCGACCTAACATTAAAATTCTTGAGTAACGTTTACAGGCTGGCTAAAAGCAAAAAGCCCCACTTTATGAAAGCAGGGCTTAAGTAATTATTACTTAAAATAATATTACGACTCAATAGCCAATAACTCAACTTCAAATATAAGCAGTGATGCCGGTGGAATGCTGCCCACACGTTTTTCACCGTAAGCCAGTTGATGCGGTACATAAAGTAGGTATTTATCGCCGGGGCTCATAAGTTGCAGACCTTCAGTCCACCCTTTAATAACTTGATGTAAACCAAAGCTAATAGGGGCTTTACGCTCAACTGAGCTGTCAAATACTGTGCCGTCTATTAACGTACCGTGGTAATGCACATTAACCATGCTTTTGGGGTTAGGCTTGTCATCGCTTTGCCCTTGGTGCAATACTTTGTACTGCAAGCCTGAAGCGGTCTCTTGTACGCCATCTACTTTTGCATTAGCTGCCAAAAAATCAGCTTCTATTTGCGCGTTAATACCCACTTGTTGTTTGGCTTTTTTGCTGTTTTTAAATATTAAAAAGCAAAATATGGCGATAATTACCGCTAATATTATATTAAGCATAGTTAATTTTTTTCCTCTTCTGGTTCTGCGTCTTTTTCATCTTCGCTATCGCCGTTTACAATGTCTGCAATATCTTTAAGTCGTGCTAAGGCTAGGCCGTTTACTGAGTTTTCAGGATAGTGCCCGTCAACTAAATCGCCAGCTTCTAAATCCATCAGTAAGTTAAGTGCCTGATCTACCGTCTCTACTGCGTAAATATTAAATTTACCAAGTTCAACTGCATTAAGTATTTCCTCATCTAACACTAAGTTAACTTGGTTAGATTTAGGAATGATCACGCCCTCTTCGCCAGTTAAACCGCGCATTTTACACAGTTTAAAAAAGCCTTCTATTTTTTCGTTTACGCCACCAATAGCTTGTACATCGCCATGTTGGTTAATTGAGCCTGTAAGCGCAATTGATTGACTCAGTGGTAAACTAGTAATAGCCGAAATTAACGCGCATAACTCGGCAAGTGACGCGCTATCGCCATCTATGTAGCCATAGCTTTGTTCAATTGCAATATTTGCACTGAGCGTTAAGCTAAAGTGCTGCGCGTATTTATTGCCTAAATAGCCGGTAAGTAGCATTACCCCTTTAGAGTGAATTGCTTTACCTAGCTCGGCTTCGCGCTCTACATCTAAAACGCCATCGGCACCGGCATAAACTGTTGCCGTAATACGCGCAGGTGTACCAAATGAGGTATCGCCAATATGCAGTACAGTTAAACCATTTACTTTGCCTATGGCTTGGCCTTGCGTGGCAATAAGGGTGTGCCCTTCTTTAATATCACTGAGCATGTTTTCGCTAATTTGCCCAGTACGATACTGTTTACCTTCAATGGCTTCGTCAATATGATGAGCGTCTATAACCGTTAGCTTGTCTTGTTTGGCATAATAACTTGCTTCGGCTACCAGCTCTAACACATCGGCAAAGCGGGCAGAGAGTTTATTATGATGCTCGGCTTGGCGATAACTAAATTTGAGCAAGCGCACCATTGCTGCTTCTGTAGTGGTGCATTTTAAAACGTGCTCACAATAGTCAGTTACTTTGGTAATAAATTGGTACTGTAATTTATCGCTACTCGGTAAGTAGTAGTCAAAGTCGGCTAGTATTCTAAACAGCTCAGCAAATTCTTCGTCGTACTCACCTATGGTGTAGTACAGCTCGCGCGAGCCTAATAATATTATTTTTACATCTAGCGGAATTAACTGCGGGCGCAACGTAAAACTGCTGCCTACAACGCTATCTTGATACGGTAAGTCATTTTTAATTTGATGGGTTTTAAGCGATAGTTTTAAACCATCCCACACTTGTGGGTTAGCCATTACTTTTTCGGCGTCCATCATTAAATAGCCACCGTTAGCGCGATGCAATGCGCCGGCCTGAATTGAGCGATAGCTAGTTATAAGCGAGCCTTGTGAGGTAGCGTACTCAACCTTGCCAAATATGTTGCCAAACGTTGGGTTAGGTTCGTAAACCACAGGAGCGGCGTCGCCTTCTTTAAACTCAACTAAAATATTGGGCGCAAAAAAGTCTGTAAGCATGCCTTTGCGATCAAAGTCTTCTTTGTTTTCTTCGCTTTCGCCTTCATCGTCTAACCACTCAAGCACAGCGTCAATAATTTCTACGCGAATGTCTTTTAAATAACGCAGCACGCCAATATGGCTGGCATATTTATGCTCTAAGTCTTTTAATAAGGGCTTAGTTGCTTGCTCGGCAGTCGACTTTTTAAGGTTACGTAGTTTTTCGGTAGATTCACGCTTCCAGCGCGGCAGCTCAATAAGTGCTTCTATTAATGTGTCTTCGAGTTTTTCAATTCTTTCAAAAAAGGTTTCACGTAGCTCATCTTCAAGGTGCGAAAATTCATTATCGCTTAGCTGCTTGCCACCTATTAATGGAGCAAAACCTACTACGCCTTTTTCTTCAATAAGCGCCACACTTTGTTCAAGCGCCGCAATTTCTACCGCGGTAATAGCACCGTCATAGGCGTCGTTAAATTCACGGTCTATGGATTTCTTTTTGCGCTGGTACGCAGGGTTGTCAAATGCGGCAGGAAAGGTGTCGAGCACTTCGTCAATAAAAGCATCAATGTCATCGGCAAGCTTTTTACTTTGCCCAGCTTGCATAAACAGTGCGATAGGCTCGCGGTGGTCGTCGTAATTATTTACATACAACCACTCATTAGGCGTTACTCTGCCTTTGGCATGCTCTTTTAGTTTGTCTTTTACTAGGGTAAAACGTCCATGTGCAGCTTCGCCCATTACGTATACATTATAGCCAGGTAAATCCATACCGAGTGAAAAGTCTAATGCACTTTGCGCCCGTTGTTGGCCTATAAAAGTAAAATGCTCTGGGTATGGGTTGCTCATGCAAGTATGCACGTGGCTAGTAGAAATGCTCGGCGCAAGCTTTGATACAGGTAGTGGCAGTAATTTTTTCGTCATTCTAACTTCTTTGTTTACCAGCGTATTCACTGGCTTTTGGCGTATTAAGTGGCCTGCAGCCACTTAATACTTATATTTAGGGTTGCAAAGCCTTACGGCTAAAATAGATTCCATCACACTCTAAACAAGGTGTTATTTGCGTAGCATGATAAACATCGTAACTATGGTTACAATTCTTACATACTAATGTGCCCATGGCTATCCATTCGCCTACGTGATATATGCCATTGTGCTTAAAATCTTGGCTAAGTGAGTGCCACTCTAGCTGTGTTTTGTCTTCTATGTGCGAAAGCTCATACCATAATGATTCTTTAAGCTCTTGCCATGCAAGCGAATTATAGTGGGTTTCGTGCTCTTGCAAGTGTTCTAAATCGCGCATTAAGTAGTTACGATAAAGTTGATACTTTTCTTCTCCTAAATTTTTAAGTGCCTGCTCAGATTCAACAAATCGTTTTACCGCCTCTTTTAATTCATGATCTTTTACATCTTTTAACCAAAGCGTTAAATCGTTTAGCCATGTTTTGTAGTCAGCCATTTTCTTACTCCTGCAAATTTAGGGCATATTTAGATTTGTAGGTTGAACCTATTAGGGCTGTTAAATCAACCTTTAACCTATGCTTTTCAGCAACTAGCTTACAAAAGTATAGGTTAACCTGCACTGAAAGTTATAATTTAATAAAAGCGTGTTTATGGCGCTATAAATAGCGGTTTATTTGGGTTATCCTAGAGCTAATTTTTTATTAGTCGTAAGAAGTCTGGAACCGTAGATGCAAGAGCAATATAACCCTCAAAAAATAGAGTCAAAAATCCAACGTTACTGGGAAGAAAACAAAGTATTTAAAGTTACGGAAGATGAGAGCAAAGAAAAGTATTACTGCCTTTCTATGTTCCCCTACCCGAGCGGTCGACTCCATATGGGTCACGTGCGTAACTACACTATTGGTGACGTTGTATCTCGCTTTCAGCGCTTAAAAGGCAAAAACGTAATGCAACCTATGGGTTGGGATGCGTTTGGTTTACCTGCAGAAAACGCGGCTATTAAAAACAAAACAGCCCCTGCAAAATGGACCTACGAGAATATTGACTACATGCGTACCCAACTTAAGCAGTTAGGTTTTGGTTATGACTGGGATCGCGAAATTGCCACCTGTCATCCAGAATACTATAAATGGGAACAATGGTTTTTCACTAAGTTGTACGAAAAAGGCTTAGTGTACAAAAAAATGTCGACGGTTAACTGGGATCCGGTAGATCAAACTGTATTAGCTAACGAGCAAGTTATTGACGGTCGCGGTTGGCGTTCGGGCGCTGTGGTTGAGCAAAAAGAAATTCCACAGTGGTTTATTAAAATTACCGACTACGCACAAGAACTACTTGACGATTTAGACAAGTTAGAAGATTGGCCTGAACAAGTTAAAACCATGCAGCGCAACTGGATTGGTCGCTCTGAAGGGTGTGATATTGAATTTAAACGCACTGATAACAACGAAACATTTAGCGTTTATACCACGCGTCCAGATACCTTTATGGGTGTGACTTATGTAGCGGTTGCTGCAGGCCACCCAATTGCTAAAGAAGCGGCTAAAAATAGCGATTCTGTGGCACTGTTTGTTGAAGAATGTAAAAACAACAAAGTAAGTGAAGCCGACATGGCAACCATGGAGAAAAAAGGCATAGCAACTGGCTTTTTTGCTACTCACCCACTTACTGGTGAGCAAGTACCAATTTGGATCGCTAACTTTGTATTAATGCATTACGGCTCAGGCGCGGTAATGGCAGTGCCTGCACACGACCAACGTGACTTTGAATTTGCAACAGCCTACGGCCTTTATATTAAACAAGTGATTGCGCCAGTTACGGGCTCTGACCTTGAAGTAAACCTAAACAAAGAAGCGTTTACCGATAAAGGTGTATTGGTTAACTCGGGTGAATTTGACGGCCTTGATTTTGACGCGGCATTTAATGCCATTGCCGATAAGTTAGAAGCCTTGGGTGTGGGCGAGCGTAAAGTAAACTTCCGCCTGCGTGATTGGGGCGTAAGCCGCCAACGTTATTGGGGTTCACCAATTCCAATGCTTAGCGACGAAGACGGTAACGAACTTGCAGCAACCGACGATATGCTGCCAGTACGCTTACCAGAGGACGTAGTAATGAATGGCGTTACATCGCCAATCAAAGCTGATCCTAACTGGGCAAAAACCACCATGAATGGCGCACCAGCGTTTCATGAAACCGATACCTTTGACACCTTTATGGAATCGTCTTGGTATTACGCTCGTTACTGTAGCCCACGTCATGACGAAGGCATGCTAGACCCAGCAGCGGCTAACTATTGGTTACCAGTAAACCAATACATAGGTGGTATTGAACACGCTATTTTACATTTATTGTACTCGCGCTTTTTCCATAAACTATTACGCGACTTTGGTTTAGTTGATTCAGACGAGCCATTTGACCGCTTACTTTGTCAAGGTATGGTATTAGCCGAAACGTTTTATCGTAAAGATGAAAAAGGGGCTGACATTTGGATTTCGCCAAGCGACGTAAATACCGAAACAGACGACAAAGGCCGCGTAACTAAAGCATGGCATAAAGTTGATGGTAACCCGGTGTTTTCATCTGGCATGAGCAAAATGTCAAAATCGAAAAATAACGGTATTGACCCACAGCATGTTATTGCACAATACGGCGCCGACACTGTACGTTTATTTATGATGTTTACAGCACCACCAGAGCAAACGCTAGAATGGTCTGACGCGGGTGTTGAAGGTGCACATCGCTTCTTAAAACGTGTGTGGAAATACGCGGTTGATGTTAAAACAGTTGGTTTTCAACCACTCAATAAAACAGCATTAAATAACGAGCAAAAAGTACTGCGTCGCGATTTACACAAAGCAATTGCTAAAGTGAGTGATGATGTTGAACGTCGTCAAACCTTTAATACTGCTATTGCGGCAATTATGGAGCTGTCTAATAAATTATTAAAAGCACCGTTAAATAGTAAGCAAGATGTAGCGATAGCTAACGAAGCGCTTGAAGCAATGCTTATTATGCTTGCACCTATTACGCCGCATTTGTCGCACCAATTATGGCAAGAGCTAGGTAAAGAAGGCGATATAGTTAACGCTTCATGGCCAGAGGTTGATCAGTCGGCTTTGGTTGAAGATGAAAAGTTAATTATTATTCAAGTTAACGGAAAACTACGCGCTAAACTAACCGTTGCAGCCGATGCCACAAAAGAGCAAGTAGAAGCACTCGCTTTTGAACAAGCAAGCGTAACTAAATACACTGACGGTGTTACCGTTCGTAAAGTTATTTACGTACCGGGTAAACTGCTTAATGTGGTAGCTAATTAATATGGCCGCTTTTAACGCCATTAAAAACGGACTAGCCTTAGTGCTAGTCTGTTTTTTATTAACTAGCTGTGGCTTTCATTTAAAAAAAGCCTCTAGCTTGCCAGACGATCTAAAACAAATAACCCTCATTGGCGACGATGAAAAGTCAGCGTTATTTAGCGCCTTAAAAAGTGAGCTTATTGCCAGTGACGTTAAACTAGTTGCGGCTAGTAAAAAGTCGGCACAGCTTTATTTATTTAAAGATCAGCTTGAACGTCAAACCTTGTCGTTGTTTCAAAATGGCCAAGTAGCAGAATACGAACTTACTTACAGTGTTGCGTTTGTGATCAATCGTCCTAATGCTGAGCCAATAGAAAAGCGCTTTGAGTTATATCGTAATTATCAAGACGATCCTGACAATGCATTAGCCAAAGCAAAAGAGCTTGCACTCCTTATTAGCGAAATACGCCAACAAGCTAGTCGTCGTATTCTTAGAGAGTTGTCGCAACTATAATGCGCTGTTACGCTAATCAATTACCGAGTGAACTAAAAAAAGGCTTAAAACCCTTTTACTTAGTGTTTGGTGAAGAGCCTTTTCAAGAAGCGCAATGTGTACAACAAATTCGCGCAATTGCTAAAGAGCAAGGCTTTGATGAAGTAATTAAATTTACTTTAATGCAAGGTTTTGATTGGCAAGAAATTATAGCTCAATATCAAAGTATGTCGCTGTTTAGCGCCCGCACTATTATTGAGCTTGATTTAAACCAGCAAAAGCCAGGAATTATTGGCAGCAACACGTTTAAAAAAATTATTGAGCTAATAAACCCCGATACCATTTTAATTATTAAAGGCGCTAAAGCCAGCCAAGACGTACAACGCAGTGCTTGGTTTAAAGCGCTTGATAAACACGGTTTATTTGTACCTTGCTATCCGCTTACCGGTACGCATGTAAAGCGTTGGTTAGATGAGCAATGCCAGCGTTTATCTCTTAATATGCAAAATGAGGCAAAGCTGAGTTTAATTAGCGCCACTGAAGGTAATTTACTGGCGTGTTTTCAAGAACTCGAAAAACTCTCATTACTACACGCCAATGCGCTCATTACACAACAATTAGTAATGCAAGGGCTATTAAATCAAGCCAAGTTTGATATTTTTGATTTAAGCGACGCACTATTAAACGGCCAAGCTAAACAAGCAATAAAAGTGCTGAATAAACTGGCCAGCGATAACACCGAAGTGGTGAGTATTTTATGGGCAATAACCAAGGAGCTTAACACCTTAATTGATGTGCAAATTGGTTTACTTAATGGCGAGCCCATTGCTAATTTATTTAAGCAAAAAGCAATATGGAAAAACCAACAAGCGCCAGTACAAAGTGCTATAAACAGGTTAAGTATTCATACCCTTGAGCAAATTAGCTCTGAGCTTGCAATATTTGACGCCAGCTACAAACAAGGTAACTTAATTGCGCCCTATCAAGCACTCGCGCATATTTGTATTAAGTTTTGCCAACCGCTGAATATTTCGCTGCCATGTCATCCTGTTAATTAAAATGCAGAATTTAACATGATCGCAATTTTTGGTGGCACTTTCGACCCCGTTCATTTGGGGCACATTAATATGGCAAAGCAATGCGTAAATGCACTTAACTTAAATACGTTGTACTTTATGCCTTGCGCACTGCCCGCCCACAAAATGGCTCCTGGCATTAGCACCGAGCACCGAGTAGCTATGCTCAATGCAGCAATTGCGCCTTACCCTTTTTTTCAACTCGATTTAAGAGAGTTGCACCGCACTGGGCCTTCTTATTCTTTATTGAGTTTACAAGAATTAAGAGCACAGCATCCAAACACGCCAATTGTGTTTTTAATTGGCATGGACTCGTTTAATAACCTCGATAAATGGTATCAGTGGCAAGCAATCACGCAACTTTGCCATATTGTGGTGTATCAACGCCCTGGGCAGCAATGTGCTGTTAGTGGCCATTTACAGCATTATATGCAACAAGCGCAAGTTAATAATGCAAAAACCCTTTCACATACGGTTGCCGGTAAACTTTATTTTTTACCCGGTGAAATGCTCGATGCAGCATCGAGTAATATTCGCCAACAACTTAAAAATACTAATAAAAAGAATGAACTATTACCCGATGCAGTGAGTCTGTATATAGAGCGCCATGCGCTTTACCAAAATGATGATAATACTAATTAACCTTGACAAGTGAATACTCTGCAAGAGTCATTGGTATAAAACCCCTAGCATGTTAAAATGCACGCTATTAAATTTAAAATTGAGACAAAACCTTGGATTCGAAACAACTACTCGCTTTTGCAATAGATAAAATTGAAGATATGAAAGCACGCGATGTGATTCATATTGACGTAACAGCAACATCAGACATTACAGACTACATGGTTGTATGCTCTGGCACATCTAAACGTCATGTTCTGTCAATTGCTGATAATTTAGCAAAAGAGGCTCGCCACGCAGGTGAAGAACCTTTAGGTTATGAAGGCCAAAGCGACGGTGAATGGGCATTGGTTGATTTAGGTGATGTGGTTGTACACGTGATGCAAAACGAAGCACGTAGCTATTACGATCTAGAAAAACTGTGGGGCTAGTAATAAACACCCACTTATTTTAGACAGGCTTGGAAGTAACACGTGAAAATACAAATGATTGCCGTTGGTACAAAAATGCCAGCTTGGGTAGAAACCGGATTTACAGAGTATCAACGTCGTTTTGCTAAAGATATGGCACTTGAACTGATTGAAATCCCAGCCGGAAAACGTGGTAAAAATGCAGATATAAAACGCATTTTACATATTGAAGGTGAAAAAACCTTAGCAGCTATTCCTAAAGGCAACCGTATTGTTACTCTAGAAGTAACAGGTAAACCACTTGATACCCACGAACTTGCTAAAAACATGGAAAAATGGCAACTCGATGGCCGCGATGTAAGTTTACTTATTGGCGGTCCTGAAGGACTTGCACCAGAGTGTATTGCTGCCTCTGAGCAAAAATGGTCGTTATCTAACTTAACTTTACCGCACCCTTTGGTGCGTATTATTGTTGCTGAAAGCCTATACAGAGGCTGGAGCTTAAATAACAACCATCCTTATCATCGCGAGTAATCCTTGCCATGTTAAAACAAAGACCCACTATTCGCGACCATTCAGCAGAGGCAAACTTATTTGCACGGCGTGCGTTTGTGGGTTTTATTTTTATATTAGCTCTAATTGCTATTTTACTCTCGAATTTATATAAAATTCAGGTAGATGATCATCAAAACTACCAAACTCGCTCCAACGACAACCGTATTAAAGTTATTCCAATTGCGCCTAACCGAGGTTTAATTTACGACCGCAATGGCGTATTACTTGCCGAAAACAAACCCGTTTATAATCTTGAGGTTATTCCTGAAGATGTTGCAGACCTGCCGCTATCGCTTGAACAAGTAAGTAAAATAATAACCATAAGCGAGCAAGAAAAAACCGACTTTTTAGACGATATAAAACATACGCGGCGTTTTAAAAGCCAAGTACTAAAAGCACGTTTAGATGAAACAGAAGTTGCTAAATTTTCAGTAAACCAACATAAATTTCCGGGCTTTAGTATTGAAGCTCGCCTCGCCCGCTATTATCCGTTTGGCGATACCCTTACCCATGCACTGGGCTATGTGGCTAAATTAAACAGAAAAGAGCTAAATAAATTAACTCAAGAAGATCAAGCTACAAATTATCGCGCCACTCACGACATTGGCAAACTCGGCATCGAAAAGTATTACGAAGAACTCTTGCATGGCCAAGTGGGCTCGCAGCATGTTGAAGTTAATAATCGCGGTAGAATAATTCGCACTTTAAGCATGCTCCCCCCGCAACCAGGGAGCGACTTAGTACTCACACTCGATATTGGTTTACAGCAAATTGCCCAACATGCGCTTAAAGATATGCGTGGTGCTATTGTCGTTATGGACGCTAAAGATGGCGGTGTACTTGCGCTTTATTCTAACCCTAGTTACGACCCTAATTTATTTGTGCACGGCATAAGCAGCAAAAACTATAAAGCCTTACTAAACCCAGACCGCCCGTTAATTAATCGTGCAACTCAAGGTCGTTATGCACCTGCCTCTACTGTAAAACCACATATGGCTATTTTAGCCCTAGAAGAGAATATAGTCAGCGAAAGTACTTCTATGTGGGATCCTGGTTTTTTTCAAATTCCAAATGTAGAGCATAAATGGCGCGACTGGAAACGTTGGGGTCATGGTCATGTTGATGTATACAAAGCAATTGAAGAGTCGTGCGATACCTATTTTTACGATGCAGCTTATCGCTTAGGTATTACTAAAATAAGTAACTTTATGTCGCGTTTTGGCTTTGGTGAACTCTCTGGTATTGATATTCATGAAGAAACTACGGCAATACTGCCCTCAAAAGAGTGGAAAGAAAATCGCTTTAAAGAGTCATGGTGGCGTGGTGACACTATTTCTGTAGGCATAGGCCAAGGCTATTGGACCGCCACTCCAATTCAGATTGCAAATGCGACAAACATTTTAGTAAACCGTGGTATTAACCATCCGCCACATTTAGTGCAAGTGGTTAAAAAAGATAACGACATTATACAAATCAATAATGAAGAAAAGCCCCCTGTAATATTAAAAAACCCTCATCATTGGCAAATTGCTTTAGATGCAATGCACAACACAGTAAAAAAAGTATCGGGTACTGCGCATAAAGCATTTAAAGGGACTAATTATGACTCTGCTGGTAAAACGGGCACAGCACAAATAGTAAGTATTGCTCAAGGCGAACGCTACGATGCTGATGCGTTAAAAGAGCGACAACGCGACAACACTATTTATATTGGTTTTGCACCGTATAACGATCCCAAAATTGTAGTGTCTGTAATATTAGAAAATAACCATGGTGGTGTGCAAATTGCTCGGCAACTTATGGATTACTACTTTGCAGCCAACCCCGTTAATCTTGCAAGGAATAACATCCCATGACCGCTTTGCACGATAAACGCTCAATTTGGATGCGCCTACATATAGACTTACCCTTATTTATTGCGCTGCTAATAATGATGGTCGGTAGTATCACTATTGTGTACAGCGCCAGTGGCCAAGATAACGCCATGATGATCCGCCATATTACGCGTATGGCCGGTGCAATTGTAGCTATGTTCGTATTAGCGCAGCTATCTCCTGCTACTTTAAAGCGCTTAGTTATACCGCTTTATTGCTTAGGGCTATTAATGCTAGTTGGAGTGTTATTATTTGGAGTGAGTTCTAAAGGTGCTCAGCGCTGGCTAGACTTAGGTATCACTCGCTTTCAACCATCTGAATTAATGAAGCTTGCAGTCCCCATGATGGTTGCTTGGTATATAGGACGTAATCACTTACCCCCTCGCCCACTGCATTTAATTATTGGTTTTGTAATTATGATGCTACCGACGCTACTAATTAAAGAGCAGCCCGACTTAGGCACTTCTATATTAATTGCCAGCTCAGGTGTTTTTGTATTGTTTTTATCGGGTTTGAGCTGGCGTTTAATTGGTTTTTTAAGCTCTATAGTAGCACTCGCTGCATGGCCTTTTTGGCACTATGGTATGCACGATTATCAAAAGCAACGAGTACTTACTTTTTTAGATCCTGAAAGCGACCCGCTTGGCTCTGGCTATCATATTATTCAGTCTAAAATTGCGATTGGCTCTGGTGGCATTGAAGGTAAAGGTTGGTTACAGGGTACGCAATCGCAACTTGAATTTTTACCAGAGCGCCATACAGACTTTATATTTTCGGTGTTAAGTGAGGAATTTGGCTTATTTGGGGTGTGTATTTTACTCAGTTTATATTTATTTATTATTGGCCGCGGTTTATACATTGCCGTTAATGCACAAGATGCCTTTGGCAAGTTATTAGCTGGCTCACTTACACTGACATTTTTTGTTTATGTGTTTGTAAATATAGGCATGGTATCGGGTTTATTACCCGTTGTAGGTGTACCGCTTCCACTAATAAGTTATGGTGGTACGTCTATGGTGACGCTGATGGCCAGTTTTGGCATTATTATGTCTATTGCAACTGATAAAAGGATGCTTTTAAAATAATGCAATTTTATACTCGATTTTTTACTATCAGCTTTGTCCTAATACTTTTAAGTGCTTGTAGTAGCTCAAATAACACCCCAAGCAGTCGCTACAGCATGCGCCATGATGCTGCACCATTACGTGCGCCTACCACATTAGAAATGCAAGACGCTGTAGTGGTTAAAGTTACTAAAAGTGCCAGCGCAAGCCGGCCTTATACCGTATTAGGTAAAAGTTATACACCTATGCTTGACGAGACTGGTTATGCAGAGGAAGGCATTGCATCGTGGTACGGCCGTAAATTTCATGGTTATCATACTTCAAATGGCGAAATATACGATATGTTTGCCATGACCGCCGCTCATAAAACACTGCCCTTACCTAGCTTTGTAAAAGTAACAAATACCAGTAATAATAAATCTGTCATTGTGCGCGTAAATGACCGTGGCCCATTTCATGAAGATAGAGTGATTGATTTATCCTACGCAGCCGCATACAAACTAGGTTATTACACTCATGGTACAGCCAAGGTTAAGCTTGAAGCAGTTACGCTTGATAATTCGACTGCGCATTTAACCTATATTCAGGTAGCAGCAGGTAGTACACTAGCAAATATTGAAGCATTGGCTAGTCGTTTACGCCTCGATTATAAATTACCCACTAATATCGTGCAAAAAGACGATATTTTCAGGTTACATTTAGGGCCAATTAAAGACGCCCAGCATGCACAGCAAGTATTAACACAATTAAAACAAAACCAATTTAAAAACGCGTTCTTGCTTTACACTCAGTAAGACTAATACCCAAACCACCCTAAGATGCAGAATTCAGCGTTGCACTGGGACTTAATATCTAGGCGTTACTTTGCTGAAATGGTAATCCCTTTTAAAAAGTAACAACACAGAGAGTAAGCTCCAGTGAAACGCCCTGGAGGTTGGTTTAAAAACGATTTATACTGCGTTATTGATTTGAACAATAGAGTGACTATTATTTGTAATCAATGCCTTGCCTAAATCGTTTTTAATTCCAACGACGCCCGCATCTAGGGGTAGTTTGGGTATGTGAATGGGCTAACGCAAATCTTTAACTTTAACCATTAATGAGTATGATGAAATCTATTAAACATAAAATTCTCAACGGGGTATGCGGCCTAGTTTGTTCTGCCGCCGTATTTTCAGCCACCGCACAAATTATTCCAGCACCTCCTCAAGTTAATGCTAAAGGTTATTTTTTAGTAGACTTTACAACTGGTAAAGTTATTGCCCAAGGTGAAGCTGATACAAAGTTAGCACCTGCTAGTTTAACTAAAATGATGACCAGTTATGTTATAGGCACAGAAGTTAAAGCCGGTAATATTGCACCTACCGACATGGTTACGGTTAGCGAAAAAGCATGGGCTAAAAACTTTCCAGAATCATCTAAAATGTTTATTGAAGTAGGTAAACAAATTAGCGTTGATGACCTAAACCACGGAATAATTATTCAATCAGGTAACGATGCCTGCGTTGCTATGGCAGAGCACATTGCCGGTAGCGAAAGCGCTTTTGCTGATTTAATGAACGCCCACGCTGCAAAATTAGGCATGAGCAACACTCACTTTATTAATAGCCACGGCCTTGATACCGACGCGCACTATACAACACCGCGTGATATGGCAACACTTGGCGGCGCACTTATTCGCGATGTACCCGATGAGTACGCACTTTATAAGAAAAAGTCATTTACTTATAACGGCATTAAACAATACAACCGCAACTCATTATTATGGGATGAAAGCCTAGACGTAGACGGTATTAAAACCGGCCATACATCAGATGCAGGCTACAGCTTAGTAACCTCTGCAACTAAAAACGATATGCGTTTAATTGCTGTTGTTATGGGTACTTCAAGCGAGCGCGCACGTAAAGAAGAAAGCAAAAAGTTACTTAACTATGGCTTTCGCTTTTATGAAACAATTACACCGTACAAAGCGGGCGATAGCTTTGCAGAACAACGTATTTGGATGGGTAATAAAGAAAATGTTTCTTTAGGTATTTTAGAAGATACCCCTATCACTATTCCACGTGGTCAGCATAAAAATTTAAAAGCGAACTTTAAATTAGATAACACGCTTGAAGCGCCATTAGCTAAAGGCACTAAAGTAGGTACTTTATTTTTACAACTAGAAGGCGAAGATATTGCACAATATCCGCTAGTTACACTTGAAGAAGTGGAAGAAGGTAGCTTCTTTAGTAAAATTTATGACTACTTACGTTTACAGATTATGCAATAGCCGCATAAAACAATATTAACGCCTCTGCTATGAGGCGTTTTTTTTTGCTTGAAAAATGCTAGAATGCGCCCCATATAAGTCAATTATGTTGAGTTGTAACTTTTTTGGCACAGCCAAACAAGCTTAACTCAGATTGCCATTAGCCCAATAGTATTAAGCTTAGGGTTTGCCACTTAGCAAAATTAAGCCAACACTTTTTTGTATGAGGAGTCACTGTCGTGGTTCAACCAGTTAAAGATACTAAATTTGATGAGTATTTAGAGTTCCCTTGCCCGTTTACATTTAAAATAATGGGTTTAGCCAATGTAAACTTAACGGATCAAATTTTAGCTAAGTTACAAGTTATTGCACCTGGCGACTATGCCCCAAAAGTAAAACCAAGTAGCAAAGGTAATTACGAATCAGTTTCGCTTGTTGCAACCGTTACTAGTGGCGCTCATATTGAAGAAATTTATAACGTGATCAGTAATCTAGATGACGTACGCCACATGCTTTAAGCCATAATTGAGATTTGTTGTGAAAGAAAACACCTTAATCGTGCGCCAACTTGGCCGCCAGCGTTACTTGCCAATTTGGCAGAAAATGCAAGACTTCACCGATACCCGCGACGACGATAGCGCGGATGAAATTTGGTTAGTAGAGCACGAAAGTGTATTTACTCAAGGCCAAGCAGGTAAAGACGAGCACTTACTCGCACCCGGCGATATAGAAGTGATTAAAGTTGATCGCGGTGGGCAAGTAACCTACCACGGCCCCGGCCAGCAAATGATGTATGTACTATTTAACTTACGTCGTTTAAAAATTGGTGTACGCGAATTAGTTACTTGGCTAGAGGAGTGTATTATTGAATCCCTCGCCGAGTACGACATTCAAGCATACGCCAAAGCCGATGCGCCCGGTGTTTACGTTAACGACAGTAAAATAGCCTCTTTGGGTTTACGCGTTCGTCGTGGTTGCTCGTTTCATGGCTTAGCATTAAATGTTAACATGGACCTAAGTCCATTTTTACGCATTAACCCATGTGGTTATGCAGGCATGAATATGGTGCAAACTAAAGAATTAAAGGGTCCTCAAAACCTAGAAACAGCAGGTGCAGGACTGGTAAAACACATGATTAAAAAGCTTAATGCAACACAGGTTAAGCATACTGAAGGGTTTGAAAACGAATGAATAAACCAGTCAAGATGGAACCAGGTGTAAAACTACGCGACGCAGCAAAAATGGCGTTGATCCCCGTAAAAGTTTTACCAACAGAAAAAAACGAAATGTTACGCAAGCCAGAGTGGCTAAAAATTCGCTTACCTAAATCAACAGAGCGTATTGAGGGTATTAAACAGGCAATGCGTAAGCATGGGCTGCACTCGGTATGCGAAGAGGCTTCATGCCCTAACCTATCTGAATGTTTTAACCACGGTACAGCTACCTTTATGATTTTAGGTGCAATTTGTACTCGTCGTTGCCCATTTTGTGATGTTGCCCATGGTCGTCCATTAACACCTGATGCAACTGAGCCTGAAAAACTAGCGCTTACAATTAAAGACATGAAGCTAAGCTATGTGGTTATTACCTCGGTAGATCGTGATGATTTACGTGATGGCGGCGCGCAGCATTTTGCCGATTGTATTCGCGAAATTCGCAAGCACAGCCCAAATATTACTATTGAGATTTTAGTACCCGATTTTCGTGGCCGTATGGACCGCGCACTCGAAATACTAATCGAAACCCCACCAGATGTGTTTAACCATAACCTAGAAACTGCGCCGCGTTTATATAAGCTTGCGCGTCCAGGGGCTGATTACAAATGGTCACTTGAGCTACTGCGTCGCTTTAAAGAAGCGCACCCAGAGATTAAAACTAAGTCTGGTTTAATGGTTGGTTTAGGTGAAGAAATTAGCGAAATAGAAGAAGTACTTCGCGACTTACGTGCCCATAACGTTGATATGCTTACAGTAGGCCAATACTTACAGCCTTCTAAGCACCACTTACCAGTAAAACGTTACGTGCCACCTGCTGAGTTTGATGCACTAAAAGCCTACGCTGATGAAATTGGCTTTACTCATGCAGCCTCTGGCCCATTTGTGCGCTCTAGCTACCATGCTGACCAACAAGCGGCAGGTAAAGAAGTAAAATAAGTCGTTTTTGGCATAAAAAAACCGCTCGCTTTTATTAAGCAGCGGTTTTCTATTAGGCACCTAGCATTATGCTAATTGCTTAAACCAAAACAAATCCGCGCATAATTATCTCGCTTGTAGCCACCACTGGCTAAACTATTTTTACTGATCGCAATTTATCGTTAGGTCAATCGGCTTTTACTTGAGACAATCGCGGTAGTTATTTTTAAAACATGGTTCATTATGAAACTATTAGTTCGCAACTTATCTCGTGCTACTTCTGAGCATGACCTTCGTACTTTATTTGCAGAGCACGGTAAAGTGACTACCTGTAACTTAGTACTTGATAAAGAAACTGGCCAATCTAAAGGTTTTGCCTTTGTTGAAATGCCAAACGACATAGAAGTTAAAGGTGCAATTAAAGCCCTTAACCAAGCAACTGTTGATAAAAGCAAAATACGCGTTAAATTGGCAGATGCTTAATTAGTTAGCCGCGGCTATTATTGCCCTTAATATTATAAACACAGATGTGTTTTATTATTAGGGCAGTATTAATTTAGCCTACATTTATAACACTGCCACAACTAATTTTTGCTCCTTGCTCCCCCTCCTAAGTTCAAAGTTCAAAGTTCAAAGTTCAAAGTTCAAAGTTCAAAGTTCAATATTGTGCAACAGCTAAAACTTAAGTCTATAAAATTATATCCTGTATAGACACTTTAAAGTTCGCTGTATATAGTCGAGCTATGTATTACCTACCCTCAGTTATTATGACAATTATAAAAACAACCAGCCTTTTTTTATTTCTAACGCTCATAGGTTGCTCAGAGCAAGCTGCAGACACAACTAAACTTGAGAATTCCCAAGAACTTAGTATTAATAATATTAAGCAGCACATTAAAACACTCGCCTCAGACGAATTTGAAGGTCGTGGCCCCCTTACAGCCGGTGAAGTAAAAACGATTGGTTATTTAACTAAGCAATACCAAGCGTTTGGTTTAAGCGGTGCTTATAACGATAAGTACTTACAACCGGTGAAAATGGCAAAAGTAACTGCTGATCAAAATATGCAATTAACTATTGGTGAGCTCACTTTTAGTGCAGGTAAAGACTTTACTGCCCGTACCGAGCAGCTACAAAGCGTTATTGATGTGCGTAATTCTGACGTGGTATATGTAGGCTATGGTATTAATGCACCAGAATATAACTGGAACGATTATAAAAATCTTGATGTAACAGGCAAAACCGTGGTGGTGTTAGTTAACGATCCTGGCTTTGCAACTCAAGACGACAGCCTGTTTACCGGTAATACTATGACCTACTACGGTCGTTGGACTTACAAGTACGAAGAAGCGGCTCGTCAAGGTGCTGCTGCCGTTCTTATAGTGCACGAAACTGCACCAGCAGCTTACCCGTGGAGCGTGGTAGAGAGCTCAAATACGGGTACTAAATATACGCTAATTGATGACACCAACAACACCTCAAAACTTCCCGTTATGGGATGGTTACACCTTGAGGCTACCGAGCGCTTATTTAATGCTGCAAACCTTAACTATCAGCAATTAAAACAACAGGCTTTAAATGCTGACTTTAAAGCGCTGCCGCTTAATGTAAAAGCCAACCTGGCTTTTAAAAATGAAGTATCGCATGCAAAATCGCATAACGTAGTAGCACAACTTACCGGTAGCGAACTGCCAGACGAATACGTTGTAATTAGTGCGCATTGGGATCACTTTGGCACTAAACAAACAGATAGCGGGCCTAAAATTTATAATGGTGCGGTAGATAACGCATCAGGTACAGCCGCCACGCTCGAAATTGCCAGAGTAATGAGTAAAATGCATCAACAAACGCCATTTAAACGCTCGATCATTTTTGCCAATTTTACCGCAGAAGAAACTGGCCTAATTGGCTCAGAAGAATTTGCATCTGGTGCGGTGATCCCAACTAAACAAATGGTTGGCTTATTAAATATTGATGGCATGAACGTACTTGACGCTACTGACTATGTTTTACAGTATGGTAAAGGGCTTTCTGAAATGGAAGATTACTTAGCCAAGGCCGCTAAGGCACAAGGTCGAACGGTAAAAATGGATCCTCGCCCGCAAAATGGTTTATTTTTTCGCTCTGATCACTTTTCGCTTTCTAAGCAAGGTGTGCCCAGTTTATTATTTATGAGCCTTGGTGATACCGACCCTGATTACATTACTCATAAGTACCACAAAGAAGCCGATGATTACTCTACCGACTGGTCGCTTGGTGGTGTAGAGCAAGATAGCCAACTGATCATTAATATAGCCACACAGCTGGCTAACAGCAACGATTGGCCAAAGTGGAAAGCAGAGTCTGACTTTAAAACAAAACGTGAGCAAGATAAGCGCTAGCAATTGCGTTTTAAACACACATAAAAAAGCAGCCAATTGGCTGCTTTTTAGTACGTATTATCATTATTTAGTTAGAAATGGGTAGCATTATTGAACTGCTGCAAACTCTTCTTTAGAAAGTTCACCATTACCATCTGCATCTAATTCATCAAATATTTGTGCAAGCTGCGGGTTTGCCTGCGCTTCTGTTTGGCTAATAACGCCGTCGCCATCTGTATCAAATGAGTCGAAGTCTACTGCTGCAAATGCCGCTGAAGATGATGCTAGTGCGATTAGTGCTAATGTCTTATGTAATGTTTTCATTGTGTTATCCTTAAGCTTAAAGCCTGTTTAATAAAAAATAATAAAGTGAAAATCCTTTTCAAAAATCCATATTCTGTAAATTAATGTGCTGAAAATTAATACTCAGCAAATTCTTCTTTAGAAAGCTCACCGTTGCCATCAACGTCAAGCTCTGCAAATTGCTCCATTAACTCAGCGGCAACCGACGCTTCGGCTTGGCTAATTGTGCCACTGCTATCTACATCAAGTGTTTCAAAGTCGGTGCCTGCAAATACTGCAGATGAAGACGCTAATGCCATTAAAACCAGTGTTGATTGTAATTTTTTCATAATTTAATCCTTCAAGTCTATGTAATATAAATGTATTAACTTTCCCGTGAACACTTGAATTTCCTTATTATTCTTTATCAAAGGCTCCCTTGCCTATTTAGGTTGTCTTTGGCAACTCAGAATATTAATTGTGTTGTAGGGCTTGAGGCTTATGCCTTAGAAAATTCTTCTTTAGATAACTCACCATTTTGGTCAGTATCAAGCTCAGTAAATTTACTCATAAGCTCTGCATCTACCGACGCTTCTGCTTGGCTAATTGCACCATTACCATCTACATCGAGTGTGTCAAAATCTGTTGCTGCAAAAGCCGCTGATGAAGAAGCTAAAGCCATTAGTACCAGTGTTGATTTAAATGTTTTCATAATGTAATTCCTTCATTGGGTTATGATTTAAGCTGTTTAACTTTAATCTTGTTTTGCTCAATACAGCTTAGGTATTACAACTTCGGTGCCATGTTTTTAAATCACAATAAAAACAGCTACTTATACTTATTTAAGCCGTTTGAGGGTGTTTTATAATGATTTTTTGTTGCTTTTTAGCAACAACTGTTTGATGTTAAATAATTAAAGCTTAAAAATCATAAGGTTAACTTTAATAAAAAAGACACAACACAGCGCAAATAAGCCACTACTGGCTGCTTTAAGTTGATTTTGTAATAAACCCACCATGAACAATTTACTTTTTATAAATTATTAAATAAAAAACAAACAATAAGGCATTGAAATTTAATAGCTTTTTATAATTAATTTTATTTATTCAGCATTTATGAAGTGTTTTAAAGTAAATGATGCTTTTTGTCGCCATTTGGCGAATGCAGGGCACATTAGGATGTGATTAACAGTGAATTGAAACAAAAAACCGCTACATAATCTTATTGCAGCGGCTTTATTATTTTTACGAGAAGTGGAATTAGTTGTTATTTCCAGCCTTGTAACCAATTTTGTGCGTTTTTTAAATCTCGCCAACTAATTGGGTATTGGCTTTTTGAAATTATTGCTTCAGTAACGCACGCAATCACGTTGCTATCCTCATCGTACTCAACCTCTATAATAATAAAGTGTTTTTCTTTATTGATTGCAGGTACTGCAGTCCACTTACTATTAAGTAGCTTTTTAGGGTTTAGTTTATTCATAAAATTGCAAAGTCCAACCAAGCTGTAAATATGATAAGCCAATACGCGCTAACAATACGTTTAGCTCAACTATTACTGCACTATTAGCTTACCTTTATACATTTGCATTTGGCAGTGAAAGTCGTACTCACCTACTTTAAGCTCGGGTATTTTTAAGGTATTAGCATCGCCCATTACGAGGGTTTTACTTATATCAAGCTGTGGAAATATGACTGTTTCGCTACATGGTGCACTATCTTGGCGATCGAAGTTAAGTGTTAACTCTTTACCTGCAACAACTTTAATTTGCGCCGGCTGGTATATACCGTTATCAACCACTATAACTACCTTATTGTCGTTACTTTGCACTTGCTTTGGCTTAAAAAGCCAAAACCAGTACACAATCGCAATTATGAGTAATGCGCCTAATATATTAATCATCAACATAATTATTACTCCTAAATTAAAGGCTTTGGCTTATGATTTTGCTGGTTTAAAAAAGCGTAATCTATTGGCGTTACTAACAACCGTTAGCGATGATAGTGCCATAGCAGCCCCTGCTACTACTGGGTTAAGCAATAATCCAAAAAATGGATATAACAACCCAGCAGCAATTGGAATACCCGCCACATTATAAATAAAGGCACCAAATAGATTTTGCTTAATATTTAAAATGGTCGCGCTACTTACTGCAATTGCATCTGCAAGGCCGTGTAACGATCCGCGCATTAGGGTTATGTCGCCACTTTCTATGGCTATATCAGTGCCTGTGCCAATCGCAAAGCCAACATCGGCTTGTGCTAGTGCCGGTGCATCGTTAATGCCATCGCCCGTCATACCCACTATTTCGCCCTTTGCTTGGCGTTTTATAACTTCATTTACTTTGTCGTCAGGGAGTACTTCTGCAATAAAGTCCTTTATTCCTACTTTTTTAGCAACTGCTTGCGCTGTTGCTTGGTTATCACCTGTGAGCATGACTAAGTGAATGCCTTTATTTTGCAACCGCTTAATTGCTGCAGCTGAGTCTGCTTTAATAGGATCTGCTACAGCAATAATAGCCTGTAGCTGTTGATTAACTGCAAAATACATTGGGGTTTTTGCTTCACTTGCCAATGTTTGTGCCTGCTCGTACGCATCGTCAATTGCAACATGGTATTTATCCATTAAGGCCTTATTACCAAACAACAGCGTTTGTCCATCAAGTGTCCCTATTACTCCTTTACCGGTAAGTGCATCAAAGTCAGTTACTTTACTCAGCGTTAAGTTTAGCGCTTTAGCATAACTTATTATGGCCTCGGCTAATGGATGCTCTGAACTACTCTCTAGGCTAGCAACGTGCTGCATTACTGTGTTTTCATCGCTGTTATTAAAGGTAATAACATCGGTTACCGTTGGCGATCCTTGGGTAATGGTGCCAGTTTTATCTAAAATCATGGTGGTAATTTTAGAAGTTACTTGTAGTGCCTCACCGTTGCGGATCAGTATTCCCGACTCAGCAGCTTTACCTATGCCCACCATTACCGACATTGGCGTTGCTAAACCAAGCGCACACGGACAAGCAATAATAAGCACTGTAGTGACAGCAACTACCGCATAAGCAATTGCTGGCTCAGGGCCAAAGTTTAACCAGGCAAGCCCAGCAAGTATTGCTATTATCATTACCGTGGGAACAAAAATACCCGAAATAACATCTGCTAAACGACCAATTGACGGCTTTGAGTTTTGTGCCCGCTTTACCATATTAATAATATTGGCGAGTGTTGTTTCGCTGCCTATATGGGTCGCTTTGAATAATAATGTTCCGGTTTTATTAATACTACCAGCGACTACCGTATCGCCTATTTGTTTAGTAACCGGCATAGGTTCACCCGTTAGCATTGATTCGTCAACACTACTACTGCCTTCAAGCACTTCGCCATCTACTGATATTTTTTCGCCCGGGCGCACTCGTACCTGATCACTTTTTACTACGTCGCTAATATCAATATCGCGATCTTGCCCGTCGCGAATAACACGTGCTGTTTTTGGTTGCAGCCCTATTAAACGCTTTATAGCCTCAGAGGTGCGCCCGCGTGCTTTTACTTCTAATGCTAGGCCTAAGCTTATTAAACCAATGATCATTGCTGAGGCTTCAAAGTACACATGCCTTGCCACCTCTGGTAGTAGGTTAGGGGTAATAACGACTACCATAGAATATAACCAAGCAGTACCGGTTCCCAGCGCTATAAGCGTATCCATATTGGCGGCATGGTTTTTAAATGCTTGCCATGCGCCATTGTAAAATTGCTTACCGGCTACGGCCATCACTGCCAACGTGGCTAAACCCACAATAAACCAAGCTATACGTTGAGTCGTGGTTATTACGTTCATATCGAAAATAAGCCCATAAAGCATTAATGGTGCACCTACGCCTAACGCTAATATCATATTGCGCATTAATTTTTTATAATGCGCGTCATCGGCTTTGGCTTTTTCATCGAGCGCATCTTGCTCTGAGTCATTACTCATGGGCTTTGCTTTATAGCCAATGTTTTCTACCGCTGCAATAAGCGCCGCTTCATCCGCTTGCCCTTCCACTTGTACGGTGCGTTGTGCAAAGTTCATTTCTACTCGCTGTGCACCCGATACTGTTTTTAGCGCTTTTTCTATTTTTGCTACGCAGCTGCCACAATTAGCCCCTTCAATAATAAAGTTTTGTGAGCTGCTGTTAATATTATTACTCATTACGCCTCCGGGTTATTTTCTTCAGTGCTAATGGGGTCAACAAATGACTCTATTAAACTACATATATCAGCGCTAGTTGCGCCATCGGGAGAACTTTGCCACTGCTTAACTGCCGCTTGCATTCGTGTGCGCAGCTTAAGTGTTTCTTGAAAAAGAGCTTCGGTTTCGGCTAAGCGTTTAACTATTAGTTTTCGTGTTAATGGGCATGGGCAGTTTCCTTGCTCCGACTCAGTAATAATGTGCTGAATATCTTTAACAGAAAAGCCCAACTGACGAGCATTGATTATAAACTTTAAACGCTGTTGATCAGTTTTTGTATATTCTTGATAACCGTTACTTACACTACGGACTGGTTTGAGCAACTGCATTCGCGTGTAATGGCGAATAGTGTCGGGTGTAACGCTCATTTTATTGGCAAGTTGTTTAACGTACATAGCTCCTCCGTGATAATTCATAGTTTAAAGCTAAATTCATACCTGTAGTGTAAACCTATGTGTCACACATAGGTCAACTTAAATACTTTAAAAACAACAAAGCCGAATAAATTAACTTTATCCGGCTTTATTGTAGTTAAATATATCTAGGGTAGTTACACGCTAAATGCATTTATAAATAATATTAATCTTCAATATTATCAAGCCCTTTGGTGCCATCTTTTGGTTTGAGCTTATGATGAATGGCTGCTTTAATTAACATATACCCACTAATCGGTGCGGTAATTAATAAAAATATAGTAATAAGTACTTCTTTAACACTCACGCCATGTTCGGTATTTGCAAAGTACACCATAGCGGCAGTTAAAATGTTCGCCATACCTAGGGTAGTTGCTTTAGTTGGGCCATGTAAGCGCATAAAAAAATCAGGCAGTTTAACTAAGCCTATTGAGCCAATTAAAATAAACACGCCACCTAGTAATAATAATATTGATACTATCCATTCACTGATCATTGCTATACCTTATTCGATTATATCGCCGCGAAGTAAATACTTACATAATGCTACTGTGCTTATAAAGCCAAGCATTGCAATTAATAAAGCCGCTTCAAAGTACAACCCCGTGCTCATACTTATACTGTATAAAATAATCAGCGCAATCACGTTTATATACATAGTATCGAGCGCTAAAATACGATCGGGAACCGATGGACCAATTACCAAACGCCATAAATTTAATAGTAGCGCTAATCCAATCATGCTAAATACAATTAATAATACGGTTTCTAACATTGAAATATCTCCTTTAAGGGAGCCTCATAACGCTCTTTTATTTGTTTAATAAGTGCTTGCTCGTCTTTAAGATCAAGTACATGAATAAGCAAATAACGCTGTTTTGGTTGCTCACCTTTATTAAGTGATTCTAAAATAGGATATACCTCAGCGCTCACAGTGCCAGGTGTGAGTGACACGCAGCTTGCCAAAATAGTAATCGGCATTTCATGGGTTAAATCTACGGGTACTTTAACAAATGCTGGGCGCATGTTTTTACTTGGCCCAAGTATTAATACAGCCACTTGTAAGTTGGCCACTATTATATCGTACAGTACAATAAAAACTTGTTTAAAGGCTAATCCGGGCCTTAAAATTAATGGCTGAGGATCGCGAAACGATATAGTAAATAACGGAATAACAATCGCAAATATAGCCGCTAATACCAAGTGCCCTGCAGACACACTATTATTTAATAACAGCCATACTATAAATAAAAATACACTACGAAATGGCGTAGGTAACAATCTAAAACGTGCTTTTAGTCGCATTAAACACCTCCTTTAAGCACGGCATTAATACCACCACTTATGTCGTGTAATTGGGTTGCGGCCTTTATGGTGTACTCACTAATAGCACCACCAAAAACAACTAGCATTACTGAGCAAATAAGTAACCCCACAATAGCAATTACTTGCAATGGATGCGCGTTTGGTGCGTCATTTGGCTCACTACCTGTGTACTTACCTTCCCAAAACAAACTAGTTCCGGCGCGTGCTAGTGCAATAATTAACACTAAACTGGTAATTAAGTAAGCAGGCCAAAATACAAGTGCATTTTCACTATTGAGTGTTGTTTTTAAAATCCAAATTTTGCCTACAAAGCCTGAAAATGGCGGCATGCCTATTACAGTTAATGCTGCAATAATAAATAACGTACCTAATAAAAACGGCTGTTTTACCACTCTACCTGCTACCAATCTGTCGCCAACTTTACCGCGTTGAATAGAAATTATATCGGCGAGTAAAAATAAAGCAGCACATACCAAAGTTGAGTGTACTAAATAATATAGCAAGGCCGCCGTAGCGTTTATGTTTTGTAACGACACTAAAGCCACCAAAGTACCCACCGACACCAGTACTAAATTGGCAGTGATCTTACGTAAATCCTGAGCGGCTAATACCCCTATGGCCCCTACAACTATCGTTGCAATTGCTAAGCCCCATAACCAAGTTTGCGCCATGTGTTCAAGTTCGCCAGCTTGCTCACCAAACATAACGGTATAAACGCGTAGCATGGCGTACACACCAACTTTGGTCATAATCGCAAATAGCGCAGCAACAACTGGGGCGGCACTTGAATAGGTATTTGGTAACCATAAATGTAGTGGCAACAACGCACTTTTTAAAGCAAATACTACTAATAACAATAGTCCACCGGCTTTAGCTAAATAAACATCGTCGCCAGTAAGTAAAGATATTTTTTGCGCCATATCGGCAATATTTAGCGTGCCTAGTACACCGTATAAAATACCTAAACCAATTAAAAACGCACTCGAACCTACTAAGTTTAAAATAACATAGTGCAATGCAGCTTTAGTTTTTTGCTTGCCACCACCGTGCATAAGCAAGGCATAAGAGGCAATAAGCAGCACTTCAAAAAATACAAATACGTTAAATAAATCGCCAGTTAAAAATGCACCATTAACACCTAAAATTAAAAAGTGAATTAGTGGATGAAAAAAACTGCCGTGTTCATCATCGCCTGCACATCCGTACAGCACAACCATTACGCCTAAAAATGAAGTAAGTGTTACCAACAAGCTAGAGAGCATATCTGCAACAAGTACAATACCAAATGGTGCTGACCAGTTACCTATTGCGTATACGTTAATACCTTCGTTGTGTACGGTTATCAGTAATAAAACACTCACTACAAATGTAATAATTGCCATTACGCCTGAAGCCAAACGACGGGCAAATAAGTTTTTACCACACGGTGGTAATAGTAAAATAATAGCTGCTAGCATAGGCAGCAATACAGGAAGCGATGTTAAATGCTGAATCATTTTTTCACCTTGTACTTACTTTTAACAAGGTGACCATCAACATGGTCATTACCTAAATCTGCACGGCCACGTATTGCTAATATAACCACAAAGGCGGTCATTGCAAAACCAATTACAATGGCTGTTAACACTAAAGCTTGCGGCAGTGGATCGGCGTAATCTGCACCTGTACCTAATACAACAGCTTTATTTGTGGTTAGTCGACCCGATGAAAATAAAAACAAGTTAACTGCGTAAGAAATCATAGTTAGACCAAGCACAACCGGAAAAGTACGTGCTCTTAGCAGTAAAAACACACCGCAACTAATTAATACACCCACGCACGACGCGTATAATAACTCCATTAAACATCACCTTCTTTTTGCTCTGCACTTGTGGTCATATCACCTAAGCTTGCTAATATCATCAATGTGGCACCCACTACGGTTAAGTACACACCAAGGTCAAATACAATGGCACTTGCTAACTCTGTTTTACCAATAAATGGAATGTCAAAATAGTCAAACCACGTGGTTAAAAATGGCTTATCAAAAAACCAGCTACCCACACCCGTGAACATAGCAATAGCGATACCCGAGGCAATAATTTTTCGGTAATTAACATCAAAGCGCTCACTGATCCAAGTAGAGCCATGTGCCATATACTGCAAAATAAAGGCAATAGAAGTAACAAGCCCGGCAATGAAGCCGCCGCCCGGTAAATTATGACCACGTAAGAAAATATAAGCCGACACTAACAGTGCAAGCGGGAGTAAGCTTTGCGAAATACTGGCTAATAAAATAGGGTGGCGCTCGCGTGCCCATGAACGGCCATCACTGTCGGTTGCAGGCATAAACAATGGAATTCGCGATAAAAGCTTAAAAATCCCTAGTGCTGCAATACCTAATACGGTAATTTCGCCAAGCGTATCAAAGCCCCTAAAATCAACTAAAATAACGTTAACTACATTGGTACCGCCACCACCGGTTTTGGCATTGGCAATAAAAAAGTCAGAAATAGAATCAAGCGGACGAGTAAGCAAAGCGTAACAAATACTGGCTATAACAACGCCCACTGTCGAGGCAATACTTAAATCACGTAATATACGCAATGAGCTTGATTCTCTTGGGGTGCTTTGCGGTAAGAAAAACAATGCCAACATAAGTAGTATTATTGTTGCCACTTCTACCGTTAATTGCGTTAAGGCTAAGTCTGGTGCCGAAAAGCGGGTAAACACCACAGCTACCATTAATCCCACAATAGATACCATTAACAAAGCGACCATACGCGATCTATGGCTTATCACTGTGGCAATGGCACCTACAATTAACAAGCTAGCACCTATGCCGTTGTGTAAATCAACCGGTGTATTTGGCACACTTCCCGCTAATTTTTGCATTTCGAATAACGGCCAACCAGCAGCTAATAAAATAACGCCCAGCATAATAAATACATAGCGTTGCAGTGAGCCATTTTCTGTTTTGTTTATTTTATCTTGGCTCCAATCAATAACGCATTGTACTAAATGATCAAACATTTTTTTAGCGTTTAGCGGCGGTAAAGACGCTTGAAATTGAAACAGGTGTTTACGGTTAACATAAATAAATAAGCCGCCAGCAACTGCCATGGCACTCATTAATAACGGTAAATTAAAGCCATGCCAAATGCTCAGCTGATACTCTGGCATTGCTTTGCCCAGTACTGCTAATGAGGCTGCCGATAAAATACCATCAACTACAAAGTGCGGAAACATGCCAACAAGTAAACACAACACCACTAATATTTCGATGGGTACGCGCATATAACGAGGCGGCTCGTGTGGCGTACGCGGTAAATCTATTGGGTCGCCATTAAAAAATACATCGTGGATAAAGCGCGCCGAATAAGCCACGGCAAATGCCCCCGCAATGGTTGCTAAAACTGGGATTAACCACGACATAGAGCCAAGTACTTGCTGATGCAGTGTTTCGGCAAAAAACATTTCTTTTGAAATAAAGCCATTAAGCAAAGGGACACCCGCCATTGCTGCAGCGGCAACCATAGCAAGCGTTGCTGTGTAGGGCATAAAGCGCCACATACCATTGAGTTTACGCATATCGCGCGTACCTGTTTCATGGTCAATAATACCAGTGGCCATAAACAGTGACGCTTTAAAGGTGGCGTGATTAATAATATGAAAAATAGCGGCAACAGTAGCAAGTTCGGTATCTAGGCCAAGCAATAGCGTAATTAAACCTAAATGACTTATAGTTGAATACGCTAATAAACCTTTTAAATCATGCTTAAATAAAGCCACGTATGCGCCAAATAACAAAGTAATTAAACCTGTTAAGGCAACTAATATAAACCACATTTCGGTGCCCGCTAAGGCCGGATAAAAACGCGCTAACAAAAAGATACCCGCTTTAACCATGGTCGCCGAATGTAAATAGGCGCTCACAGGTGTTGGCGCTGCCATGGCATGAGGTAGCCAAAAATGAAACGGAAATTGGGCCGATTTAGTAAATGCACCTAATAACACTAAAACCAGTGCAAGCTCATATAGATCGTGCGATTGAATAATTGCTCTGCTGGCTAAAATTATGTCTAGGTTATAACTGCCAACAATGTCGCCAATTATCAGTAACCCACCAAGCAGCGCTAAACCACCGGCTCCGGTAACTGTAAGCGCCATACGTGCGCCCTTGCGCGCCTCTGACTTATGCCACCAATAACTAATTAATAAAAACGAACTTATACTGGTTAATTCCCAAAACACCCATAGCTGAATAACATTATTAGACATAACAATGCCAAGCATTGCGGTCATAAATAACATTAAGTAGCTATATAGCTTTGCCATTGAGTCGTTATTACTTAAATAATAACGAGAATATAAAATAACCAATAAGCCTATGCCCAAAATCATAAATATAAACAGTAAACTTAGACCGTCTAAGCGCAGGGAGAAATCGAGCCCTAAACTTGGGATCCAAGCAGCACTAAAACGAATAGTTTCACCGGCAAGTACCGCAGGCGCATGATATAGAGTTATGCAAAGTGCGATTAATGGTGCAAGCATAGTTAAGCTTGTCGCTTGGTTTCGCGTTAGTTTGCCTGTAAATGCAGAAATAACACTGCCAATTAAGGATAGCAGGGGTATCCAGAGCAAAGTCATAGTAAAGGACCTTTTAAAATCATAAATTTATCAATACGCTATTCGTTATAGTTAATTACCAAAGTGACTTGGGCATTAGCTTTTGTGGTCTGCTTTTTTAACAGCATTAATACGTATAGTTATACTGATAAACGCCGTTTTTGTCTATAGAAAGCGCCTCTAGCTGCATAATTATCAAGCAAATTTATATATAAATTAATGCAACAATATCAACTATGTTCGCTTTTCATACGCCTTAGAGTAAAGACTTTAAAATTTAGCGTGGCGTTATTGAGCGTTCCATGAAGGAGTTAAAACGAGGAAACACTGTAAAATGGGTATTTATGTGTGCTTGCCACAACGCTCTGTATTGCGCTGAGAGAGCTAACTGCTGATATTGCATAATAGACCAAGCTTCACTGGGCTTATAAGCCACGGCCCCTTGCTGGCAGCTCTGGCTTTTATACCAACCTACTGGTGGGGTAGCTTCGCTATTTACTAAAAACAAATTAGGTGCCACAAAACCACTTTGTGCACACAGCCAAGCTTGCTTCGTTTTTGGTAGCGCGTATTCATCCTCAAAACCATTAAAGTGCATTAATTCATGTAAAAACACTTGGTAACCTGCTTTTGAATTTAATTGCATAATGCCACTGCGCACATTTGCACTTCCCTGCTTGGGCATCATTACTATAAAGTCAAAATCAGTAGGAAGCTGTTTTTTTAGCCTAGCGGTTTGCCAATCGCACTGCGCCATTTTATTTGCTGCACTACTACAATTAATAGCACCGCCAACATAAATCGGTTGTGATAAACAAAAAACCCCAGCACTGGGCTCAGGGCGCTTATTGTATTGCTTTATAAGTTTAGCGAGCTTATATAACCCGCTACGGTGATCGCTCATCATTAACACGTTAAACAAACATTGTTCATCCGCTTTAACCTCTGAACTCAATGATAAAAAACCAAGGCGCTGCATAAACGCTGTGGGCAGGCTGCTATAAGGCTGAGTTGTTTGCAGTTTAAGATGATTTAATGCATCTCCCTCAGGCAATAACCCCTGCTTTGCCAATAATTTAAGATCGCCCCATTGAGATTGAGCTAATAACTCCATCGCTAATGCTTGGCGTTTTGACTCACTCATAGTATGGGTGTTTTTTTGCCAAAATAACTTTGCAGTATCGGTATGGTTATTTTTTAATAATTTAAGTGAATATCTATATTGCGCGGTAGGTATTTTATTTCGCGCTAATGAAGCGAGCGCAATATCAGGGAGTTGCTGTAAATGCAGAGAAAAATAATCAGGAAATAGCCAATAACTTTGTATTATATTGGCCTTGGCATTTAAAACCTGCCAAAAGCCAATACTGTTAGCATGATTACTCGAGCCACTAATTAATAGGCTACACAGTAATACTACCGCTAGTTTATAACGCTTAGCTTTCGTCAACACCTGTCATCAGCTCAAGTTCTAATCGCGCATATTTATATTCAATAAACTCATGCACGTTGGTAGCCAGTGCCAGCTTAAAATAATCAGCGGCTAAATTAATATTACCTGCTGCTTGATGCGATTTTGCCAAATAAAAGTAAGCCTCGCATAATCGCTGTGCGTATTCTTGCTCTGATTTAACCCCATCACTAATAACAGATAAAAAATCATGTTCGCTAATATCGCCCAGGTAAAGCGCAATTAACTGATACGCCCATTGCGATTCATCAAGTGCTTTAGCATTGGTTTTAAGCACACTAAGTGCTTTAACTTTATCATCCTGTGCTTGCGCTAAAAAAAGCCATAACACACGGTAAGGATCGTTTGGAGAGCGCGCTAAAAACTCATTAAAATCGTTTTGTGCAAGCTCTGCTCTGTCGCCATAGTACAGTGCAATACCACGATTTAAATACGCATATTCATGTTCTTCGTTAAGCTCAAGGGCTGAATCAAAAAGCTCATAGGCTTTTTCATACTGCTGCATTAAGGTATGTTGAATACCTAAAAAATTATACACCTCGGCTAAATCTGGTTTTAATTTAACAGCACGATTAAAGTCAATTCGCGACAACGTGGTCATGCCTAAACTGTCAAATAATACACCCCGATCATAATAAAGTTTTGCTTGTTGCTCAGGGCTTAGATCTACTCTATTTAGTAGCTCTGAATAACGTGCAATTGCAATTTCACTTCTAAAATCAGAGGCGAGAGGCGCAGTAAAAGGCACATTAACAATCGGCATTGACTCAGCTTTTGAAGTGCTTTGGCACGCGCTTAAAGACAAAATAGTAAAAGATGCCAAGGCTAAATGTTTGAGTGTCATTAAAATCCTTAATACCAAGGTAAGTAGCAAATAAATAAGACATGCGATGTCTAGTAAGGTTCATATTAACTGCGTTTAGCTAATAAATTATTTAACGCTTTAAAATAATGATATCCATTCAACTTAAGCGCTTAAAATAATTAACTTTAAATTCAATTGCTATAAGCAGTTAGTTTCATTAAAGCATAAAAAAAGGGGCTAAACAGCCCCTTTTTATGTTATCCAGTAAATATAACCGGATTAAGTATTAGCAATTATGCGTCAGTTGGCGCATCAGCTGCAGGTGCTGCAGATTCCATTGCTTCTTTAATACTTAGACGTACACGGCCTTGGCGGTCTACTTCTAGTACTTTAACTTTAACTTCTTGACCTTCAGAAAGGTGATCAGTCACGTTATTAACACGCTCAGTACTAATTTGCGAAATATGTACTAGACCATCTTTACCAGGAAGAATATTTACAAACGCACCAAAATCAACAATACGTACAACTTTACCTTCGTAGATAGTACCTACTTCAAGCTCAGCAGTTAATTGTTCAATGCGGCTAATTGCATTTGCTGCGCTTTCGCCGTCAGTTGCTGCAATTTTGATTGTGCCATCATCACCAATTTCAATCGTTGTGCCAGTTTCTTCAGTAAGTTGACGAATTGTTGCGCCACCTTTACCAATAACTTCAGCGATTTTCTTCTGTGGGATCTTCATAGTATAAATACGTGGAGCAAACTGAGAAAGCTCTTCAGACGGTGCAGAAATTGCTTTGTCCATCACTTCTAAGATATGTAAACGTGCAGCTTTTGCTTGTTTAAGCGCAATTTGCATGATTTCTTGAGTGATACCTTCAATCTTAATGTCCATTTGTAGTGCTGTAATACCGCCAGCAGTACCCGCAACTTTAAAGTCCATGTCGCCTAAGTGATCTTCATCACCTAAGATGTCAGAAAGTACAACAAACTTATCGTCTTCTTTAACTAGACCCATTGCGATACCCGCAACAGACGCTTTAATTGGTACACCAGCATTCATAAGTGCAAGTGAAGTACCACACACAGAAGCCATTGAAGATGAACCGTTTGATTCAGTGATTTCAGATACTACACGGATTGAATATGGGAATTCAGTCAATGTTGGCATTACTGCTGCAATACCACGCTTAGCAAGGTTACCATGGCCGATTTCACGACGCTTAGGAGAACCAACAAAACCAGTTTCGCCTACACAAAATGGAGGGAAGTTGTAGTTAAGCATAAAGTGGTTTTTGTGCGTGCCAGTTAAATCGTCGATTAACTGTGAATCACGCTCTGTACCAAGTGTAGCTGTTACAAGTGCTTGAGTTTCGCCACGAGTAAAGATAGCAGAACCGTGAGTACGCGGTAATACGCCAGTCATTACGTCAAGTGCACGAATCATATCTGGTTCACGACCATCGATACGCTTTTCGCCAGCAGCAATACGGCCACGAACGATTTTCTTCTCAAGTGAACCGAAGATTTTACCAATTTCTTGCTTATCTAAAGACTCGCCTTCAGCAAGTTCGCTTGTTAATACAGCAACAACTTCATCTTTAGCTACGCCAAGTGCTTCTTTACGCGCTACTTTATCTGTAATGCGGTAAGCTTCGCCCACTTTATCAGCAGCAATAGACGCTACTTTTTCTTCAAGTGATACGTTTTTAGCTGGTGCAGTCCAATCCCAAGTAGGCTTGCCTGCTTCTGCTTTAAATTCTTTAATTGCTGTAATGATCGCTTGAGCTTGCTCATGACCATAAACAACCGCACCTAGCATAATGTCTTCTGCAAGTACGTCTGCTTCTGACTCCACCATTAATACTGCGTTATCAGTACCAGCAACAACTAAGTCTAGCTTGCTTTCTTCTAGCTCTTTTAGTGTTGGGTTAAGTACGTATTCGCCGTCGATGTAACCAACGCGAGTAGCACCAATTGGACCACTGAACGGAATACCAGAGATAGCAAGTGCAGCTGAAGTACCAATTAACGCAACCATATCAGGTTGAATTTCAGGGTTAACAGAAACAACAGTAGCAATAACTTGTACTTCGTTTACAAAACCACTTGGGAAAAGTGGACGAATTGGACGGTCAATAAGACGTGCAATAAGTGTTTCGCCATCGTTAGGACGACCTTCGCGCTTTAAGAAACCACCAGGGATACGACCAGCAGCGTACATACGCTCTTGGTAGTTAACTGTTAGTGGGAAAAAGTCTTGGCCAGGTTGCGCTTCACGTTTACCAACAACAGTAACAAGTACTGAAGTGTCGCCAATGCTTGCAAGTACAGCGCCGTCTGCTTGACGAGCGATTGCACCAGTTTCTAGTGTCACTGTGTGTTGACCTAGTTGAAATTCTTTAATAATTGCTTGCACTTAAAATATTCCTTAAATGTTTTAAAATGTTTTTAAGTTGTCATCTAAGTACCAATTACAGTACATAATTGTATTTATTTTAAAATCAATTAAGTACTACAATTGGCGATGACGTAAATAAACGTAACTAAACCTTTTTAGCTACGCGCATAGTATATACCAAAGCGCCGTTAGAATGCGAGTCTAGCTATTAGATAAAAGCTAAGCCTTATGAAGGCTAAAAATGACGACCTTTGCTTACCTATTAAATAGAGGTTTTATTTTATAATTTAAGGTGTTTATAAAACGTCGTGCTGAATTTTAGGCACAAAAAAAGGAGCTAAAAAGCTCCTTTTTTGATAATCAAGTGCTTAGCGACGTAGGCCAAGTTCTTTGATTAACGCAGTATAACGCGTGATGTCTTTACCTTTAAGGTAATCAAGCAATTTACGACGTTGGCTAACTTTGCGAAGCAGACCACGACGTGAATGGAAGTCATGCTTGTGATCAGCAAAGTGACCTTGAAGCTTGTTGATATCAAAAGTAAGTAATGCTACTTGTACTTCAGGTGAACCAGTGTCGCCTTCAGCACGTGCGAATTTAGCAATGATATCGATTTTTTCTTGATTGCTTAGTGACATAATAACTCCAAAAATTAAATTTAAAAGGTGCTTTAGCCGATCACTAATTCAGCCAAAACGATTAAGCGGGCGTATTCTACCAATTGTACAAATAACTACAAGTTAATTATCCCATCAATATAAATAAGCTGCTGAAAATATTTAAAGCAACTATTTATTCGGGTTTTACATAATCATCTTGTTGGCTGGCCAAGCCACGTTTAACTTTTAAATGGCCGCTGGCATTACGCTCGCCTGTGCCAATAAAAATACCGTCAGCTACAACCTTAATTGCGCCTTCAGGCAAATCTATATCAAGGTCTATTGCTTGGCCGTGACTAAAAATACTGCCCTGCTCTTTACTTATCTCAACAACCGGTAAATCAACTAAAGCTGTATCGAGTGGCAGTAACAACGCGTCTAAATAAGTAGAAGGTGCAACTTCTTCGTCTTTAGCTTTTGCTAATAACGCTTCAATTTCATCTAGCGACACCATTTTTTCTGCAGGATATTGACCAACCGCAGTGCGGTGCAGCATAACAACGTGTGCACCACAACCTAGCTTTTCACCTAAGTCGTCAACAATAGTACGAATGTAGGTGCCTTTAGATACATGCGCCGTCATTTGTATTACGTTATTCACTTCATCAAATTCGTCAAACGTTAAGCTAAACACGTTTATTTTTCTGCATTTACGTGGTACTTCAATACCCTCGCGTGCATACTTATATAAAGGCCTACCTTGATACTTAAGCGCCGAGTACATTGACGGGTACTGATCTGACTCACCAACAAAAGCGGCAATTTCTTTAATCAGTTGTTCACGCGTTACATTTACATCTTTAGTGCTAACAATTTCACCATCAGAATCTGATGTCGTTGTTCTCTCGCCTAATTTAGCGCGTACCACATAGGTTTTGTCTGTATCGAGTAAAAACTGTGTAAACTTGGTTGCCTCACCAAAGCAAATAGGCAGCATACCCGTTGCCAATGGATCTAGTGCACCTGTGTGCCCCGCCTTTTGTGCAAAGTACACACCTTTTGTTTGCTGTAGTGCTTTATTTGATGAAATGCCAATTGGTTTGTTTAACAACAAAATACCGTCAACTGGACGGCCTTTACTGCGCTTTGCCATCTGTATTAGTGCCTTCTTCGCTATCTGTATCAATATCTACGTGTTTAGTCTCATCTTCGCTGTTAGTTACGTCATCTTCATGATCAGTGCTGTCTTCAACATCTGTTTCATCTGCAACATGTTTAGCGTTGTCTTCGCGAATAATGGAATCAACTAAGTTAGATATACGCATACCTTCCATTAGTGAGTTATCAACTAAAAACTTTAACTCAGGCATAATACGTGCACGAATACGCTTACCTAGTAACGAGCGGATATAACCGGTCGCTTCGTTAAGTACGTTTGCACTTTGCTTCGCTGCATTATCATCTTGCGTATTAAATACCGTAATGAATATTTTCGCATAAGATAAATCGCGCGATACTTCTACCGCTGACACTGTCACCATACCTAAGCGTGGATCTTTTATTTCGCGTTGTAAAATTACCGCAATTTCTTTTTGAATTTGCTGAGCAACACGATCTGTACGAGAAAATTCTCTCATTGCATTTGTCCTAAAATCATAACCTATTGGAATATAATAATAAGTTAATTAAATAATGGATACACAAATGGGGGCTAAGCCCCCATTTATTAGTCTAGCTAGCTAACAATTAAAGAGTACGTTGTATTTCAACTGTTTCAAATACTTCAATTTGGTCGCCAACACGAACGTCATTGTAGTTCTTAACGCCGATACCACATTCCATGCCGTTACGAACATCAGCAACATCGTCTTTAAAGCGACGAAGTGACTCAAGTTCACCTTCGTAGATAACCACGTTATCACGAAGTACACGAATTGGAGCGCTACGTTTAATAACACCTTCAGTAACCATACAACCAGCAATTGCGCCAATTTTTGGAGACTTAAACACGTCACGAACCTGAGCAAGACCAATAATCTCTTGCTTAAATTCTGGTGCCAACATACCCGACATTGCTTGTTTAACTTCGTCAATCAAGCTGTAGATTACGCTGTAGTAACGCAAGTCTAAGTTTTCAGACTCAATTACTTTACGAGCAGAAGCATCAGCACGAACGTTAAAGCCAACCACAATTGCGTTAGACGCTGCTGCAAGTGTTGCATCAGTTTCGGTAATACCACCAACACCTGAACCTACTATCTTCACTTTCACTTCATCAGTAGAGAGTTTAGTTAGTGAATCAGAGATTGCTTCGATTGAACCTTGAACGTCAGCTTTAAGTACCACGTTAACTTCAGACACATCGCCTTCAGTCATATGACTAAACATGTTTTCAAGCTTAGCTTTTTGTTGACGCGCTAGTTTAACATCACGGAATTTACCTTGACGATATAAAGCAACTTCACGCGCTTTACGCTCATCTTTAACTACAGTTGCTTCGTCGCCTGCAGCCGGAATACCAGAAAGACCTAAAATTTCTACAGGAATAGAAGGACCCGCAGACTTAATGTCTTTACCGTTTTCATCGCGCATTGCACGAATACGACCATACTCAAGACCACATAATACAATGTCACCTTGGTTAAGCGTACCCGATTGAACAAGTATCGATGCAACTGGACCACGGCCTTTATCTAAGCGTGATTCAATAACAACACCTGCAGCCATACCAACAGTTGGAGCCGTAAGTTCTAGTAGCTCAGATTGGTTTAATACCGCTTCTAAAAGCTCATCAATACCTAAACCTGTTTTTGCAGAGATATGAACGTACTGCGTATCGCCGCCCCATTCTTCAGGAATAACGTCAAGCTGAGCTAGCTCGTTCTTAACGCGATCTGGGTCTACGCCTTCTTTATCCATTTTGTTTACAGCAATGATTAAAGGAACGCCAGCAGCACGTGCATGCTGTACCGCTTCTTTAGTTTGTGGCATAACACCATCATCAGCTGCAACCACTAAGATTACGATATCAGTCGCTTGAGCACCACGAGCACGCATTGAAGTAAATGCGGCGTGACCCGGAGTATCTAAGAAAGTGATCATGTTGCCATTAACATCAACATGGTATGCACCAATGTGCTGTGTAATACCACCGGCTTCGCCTGAGGCTACTTTAGCTGAACGAATGTAATCAAGTGTAGATGTTTTACCATGGTCAACGTGACCCATAACAGTTACAACTGGTGCACGTGGCTCAGACTTACCATCTTCATGGCGATCGTTTAGTACTTTTTGCTCTAATTCGTTTTCTTTAACAATGATAACTTTGTGGCCCATTTCTTCTGCAACAAGTTGTGCAGCTTCTTGGTCAATCACTTGGTTAATAGTAACCATGTCGCCCATTTTCATCATTGTTTTTACAACTTCAGCGCCTTTAACAGCCATGCGTGACGCAAGCTCTGCAACTGTAATTGTTTCGCTAATACGCACTTCATTTTTAACATCAGCAGTTGGTTTTGTAAAACCATGCTGTAGCGATGTAGGTGCTTTTAACTTGCCTTTATTACGGCCTTTAGACGCTGCAAATTTATCTTTTGCTGGCGCTTTTTTCTTTTTCTTCGCACGGCGTGTGCCTTGCTCATCACGAGCATCAGCAACATCTTCTGCTTCACGTGCGTAAGTAGAAGTTGTAAGGTGGTGATCAGATGTTTCTTCACGCTTCTTACGCTCTTCTTCTTCTTTCTTCCAGCGTGCTGAGTTCTCTTCAGCTAGCTTTCTTGCTTCTTCTGCTTGACGTTTCGCTTCTTCTTCAGCTTTCTTCAATGCGGCCTCTTCTGCTTCTTTTTGCAGACGCTCAGCTTCGATGCGATCTTTCTCAGACTTAGCACTTTGCTCTGGGGTCATCTGCTTTTGTTTCGCTTTACGCTCTGCATCAGCTTTGCGTTTAGCTTCTTCTTTAGCTTTACGATCAGCGTCTTCTTTCGCTTTACGTTCTGCCTCTTGTTTCGCTTTCAATTCTGCGGCTTCTTGTGCAGCTTTTTGCTGCTCTTCAAGGCGCAGTTTTTCTTCAGCGGCTAGGCGTAGCTCTTCTTGCTCTTGCTCCATTGCGCTTTTCTTCACGTAGGTACGTGTTTTGCGAACTTCAACTTGAACAGACTTTGCTTTGCCCGTTGAGCCAGTCACACTTAATGTGCTTTTGCTCTTACGTTGCAATGTCATACGCGCTGGGCCATCTGAACCTGTGCCGCCATGCTGCTTGCTTAAGTGATCAAGTAACGTCGCTTTTTCAGCTTCGGTTACGCTTTCGCCTGCTTGCTTGGTAATACCGGCTTGTGAAAACTGCTGTAGCAATTTATCAACAGTTGTACCTATATCACCGGCTAGTTTTTCAACATTTACTTCTGCCATAGTCTCTAATACCTCCGTTAATAAATTACTCGTCTGCAAACCAACAAATGTTACGTGCAGCCATAATCAGTTCACCTGCTTTTTCAGGTGATAGTTCTGTAATATCCACTAATTCATCAATACCTTGCTCAGCTAAGTCTTCAAGTGTAATTACACCCTTGCTTGCCATAACAAATGCTAAATGACGTTCTAAGCCTTCAAGCGCAAGTAAGTCTTCAGCTGGCTCTGCGCCATCTAAGCTTTCTTCCGTTTTAAGTGCTTTAGTGGTTAATGCGTCTTTTGCACGTGAGCGCAATAGATCAACCGTTTCTTCATCTAAGCCATCAATTTCTAAAAATTCAGATGCCGGTACATACGCAACTTCTTCAAGTGACGAGAAACCTTCGTTAATTAATAATGAAGCAAATTCATCATCAATTTCTAAATTTTCAGTAAATAAGTTAAGTAACTTATCTGACTCAGCTTCGTTTTTGCTACGCATGTCTTCAACAGTCATTACGTTTAGTTCCCAGCCAGTTAATTGGCTAGCTAAACGAACGTTTTGACCATTACGACCAATAGCTTGTGCTAGGTTATCAGCTTCTACAGCGATATCCATTGAGTGCGTATCTTCATCCATTACGATTGAAGCTACTTCTGCAGGTGCCATTGCGTTAATAACAAATTGTGCTGGGTTATCATCGTAAAGTACGATATCAACACGCTCACCGCCAAGTTCTGACGATACAGCTTGAACACGTGCGCCACGCATACCTACACAAGCACCAATTGGGTCAATACGTTTGTCGTTAGACTTAACCGCAATTTTAGCGCGCGAACCTGGATCACGTGCAGCGGCACGTAATTCAATCATTTCTTCGCCGATTTCTGGCACCTCAATGCGGAACAATTCCATTAGCATTTCAGGCTTAGAACGCGTTACAAATAATTGTGCGCCACGTGCTTCTGGCTTAACTTCGTATAGAAGACCGCGAATACGATCGCCTGGGCGGAAGTTTTCACGCGGTAGCATGTCGTCACGGTAAATTACCGCTTCTGCATTATTACCTAAATCAAGAACGATCGCGTCACGAGTGGCTTTTTTAACCACACCCGTTACTAACTCACCTTCTTTACTTTTGTATTCTTCTACAACTAAAGCACGCTCAGCTTCACGTACTTTTTGTACGATAACTTGCTTAGCCATTTGGGTTGTAATACGGTCAAATTTAATTGAGTCAATTTGCTCTTCAACGAAGTCACCCATTTGCAAGTCAGGTTCTTCAACTTGCGCTGCTTCTAGGGTAATTTCGCTGTATGGGTTCTCTAAAGACCCATCTTCTAATACTGCAGCAATCTGCCAGCGACGGTAAGTATCGTAGTCACCTGTTTTACGGTCAATTGCTACACGTACGTCGATGTCACCACCGTGCTTTTTCTTTGTTGCTGTTGCTAGAGCGAACTCTAAAGCTTCAAAAATCTTTTCTTTTGGAACCGCTTTCTCATTGGAGACGGCTTCAGCAACCAATAATATCTCTTTTGCCATGGGTTATGCCTCGCTTGCCCTATTCCTTTGCGCTCGAATTAAAACTTTGCAATTATGTTCGCACGCTCAATGTTGCTAAGCATAATTAAATGCTCTGTACCATCACTAGATAGTGTAATCATATCGCTAGTAACTGCTATTAAATCGCCTTTAAAATTACGACGACCGTCTTGTGGAAGTTTAGTACGTAATTGTACTTCCTCTCCTTGCGCCTGCTCGTAGTGATCTTGTTTGAATAATAGACGATCAACACCAGGAGACGATACTTCCAAATCATATTCATTTGTAATTGGGTCTTCGACATCTAAAATCGCACTTATTTGGCGACTCGCATCTGCACAATTATCAACTGAGATCCCAGCCTCATGAGTAATATAAACTCTTAAGGTAGAATGGCGACCCGCTTGTACAAACTCAAGACCATGTAATTCAAAACCTAACATTTCTACCGCTGGCGTTAACATAGCCACTAAATCTTGTTCAAGTTTTGTCACGAAAATCCTCCATACAAACAAAAAAAGGGCTTATAGCCCTAAAATATTGAGTTTAAATTTTGATTTGATCACCATGTCACAAATCAAACAGTGCAGATACAACAACGCCCCGAACCAAGCGGGGCGTCACACCAAAAAGCACAAAACTGTGTGGCCTAGGGCCAAGCTTGGTTGCGAGTCAAAAATCTGACTAAATTAAACTACAGTAGCTTAAACGCAAAACGCGCATTACTTAGAATGCGCGATATAAATTAGTAAGATTAAACCCACTATTATGATTGGTTGCGGGAGCCGGATTTGAACCGACGACCTTCGGGTTATGAGCCCGACGAGCTACCAGACTGCTCCATCCCGCGCCAATAGATACTAAACTTAATAATTTAATATCGCTGTTAGTAATATCTTTCAACATACTAAACAATGGCGGGTATTATAAGTATGTACGCCGTAATTAGCAACCATAATAAGTAATAAGTTTATAAAAAAAGTGACACCAAATAGCGTGTTTATAATTTAACGCGTAATTATTTAATTTTGTTAATTTTTGCACTTATTATCCAAATTTAGGAATTTTTAAATCTATGTTTTTATAAAGTAAGCGATCTTGATGTAATAATTTTGCGTATTAAATTTATTTGGCTTAGGCATGACACACTTTAATACTCTTAGACTCATTTTGGGCGATCAGCTCAACCCTGCTCACTCATGGTTTAAAAATAAACAAACCAATACCTTATATGTTATTGCAGAGCTAAAACAAGAAACCAGCTATGTTAAGCACCATATTCAAAAAATCAGTGCATTTTTTTGCGCAATGGAAAACTTTGCAACAGCATTAAACCAGGCCGAATTTAATGTACTGCATTTAACATTAAACGAAACCTGTAATGATAAAGATTTACCCGCATTGCTTACCCGAATAGCGGCGCAACATCAATGCAATACTATTGAGTATCAATACCCAGACGAATATAGATTAAAAACCCAGTTAGCCCACTTTGCAAACACCAGCCCATTAACGGTTAGCGGGGTTGACAGCGAGCATTTTTTACTGCCCTTTGAGGAAATAAAACACCGTTTTGTAAAAGATAAACACATAACGATGGAGCATTTTTACCGCACAATGCGCAAACAATTTAATATATTAATGGATAGCAACAAACCACACGGTGGAAAGTGGAACTTTGATAGTAATAACAGAAATAAATTTTCAACCGCCGACTTAGCGCAAATCCCGCCACCTAAATTATTTAATAACGATGTAAGCGCTATAATTGCGCGTTTAAATAAACATAATGTTAGCTACTTTGGTAAAGCCGCAGAACAACTCCCTTGGCCCACAACCCGAAAACAAGCCATTAGCTGCTTAGATTATTTTTGTTGGTATTTACTGCCTCATTTTGGCCAGTTTCAAGATGCAATGACAGAGCAAGGTAAACATAACAATAGCCTGTACCATAGCCGCTTATCGTTTGCTTTAAATGCAAAGTTAATACACCCACTGTATGTAATAAAGCGTGTAATAGCCCAATACGAACAACGCCCTAATGATATTTCTATTGCACAAGTAGAGGGGTTTGTTAGGCAAATACTGGGCTGGAGAGAGTACGTACGCGCAATTTACTGGATTAACATGCCAGATTACGCAACTAAAAATCAGCTTAAAGCCAAAAATACATTACCGCCGTATTTTTGGCATGCTAAAACTAAAATGAACTGCATGCACCATGCGCTCTGTGAAAGCTTAACGACTGCATACGCCCATCATATTCAGCGTCTTATGGTTATTGGTAATTTTTGTTTATTAACGGCTATAAACCCAGATGAGGTTGATGCTTGGTATTTGGGCGTTTATATAGATGCTATTGAATGGGTAGAAATGCCCAATACTCGGGGTATGAGCCAATTTGCCGATGACGGAATTATTGCAACCAAACCTTATGCGGCAAGCGGTAACTATATTAATAAAATGAGCGACTACTGCAAAAACTGCCACTATAAAGTAAAACAAAAAGTGGGTGATGACGCCTGCCCGTTTAATAGCCTTTACTGGCATTTTATGCACACGCACAGAGCAAAATTAGAAAAAAACCCACGCATTGGCATGGTGTATAAAAACTGGGATAAACAAGAGAATACGTTACAGCAAAGTACATTACAGCAAGCAACTTACTATTTGAACAATCTGGAAAGCCTGTAACTTTTAACTTTTTATCAGAACAGCAAAAAGCCGCTAAAAAGCGGCTTTACGGGGATAATCAAAAACTAAGCTTATTTAAATTACTTGCCTTCTATAAGGCTACCACTGCCTATTTCAATTTTGCGTGGTTTAAGTGCTTCTGGTATTTCGCGTTCAAGGTTAATGCTCAATAAGCCATTTGCTAAATCGGCACCAAGTACTTTTACGTGATCCCCCAGCTGAAATTTACGCTCAAAGTTGCGCTCTGCAATACCTTGATGAATAAATTTACGCTCACTCGCTTGCTCTTTACCCGTTTTAATACCTGCAACAACTAGTGTGTTGTTTTCTGATTCTATGCTCAGCTCGCTTTCGCTAAAACCAGCAACCGCCATAGTGATTCTATATTTGTCTTTATCGAGCGCTTCGATATTGTAAGGAGGAAAGCTTGGCTGCTTATCTGAACTTGCTGCCGCATCCATTAAAGACGCTAAATGATCGAAACCGATGAATGAACGATAAAGGGGTGATAAGTCTACTGTACGCATAATAATATCCTCATATTTAAGCGATATTTCAGTTGTGCTTTTCTAATGAACAAACACAAGTGAAGTTTAATTAATAATATAAATTTCAATTACTTCTGTTTAACAAGGACCCATCAGGCGTCCTCTACTTATCTATATATGGACGTTAAAATTGTTTTCAAGCAAATAACAAATAATTTTTTAAATTTACTCTTTTAAAATACACAACAAGGTCGTTAAACATAAATTACAATGGTAAAAATACCGCCTCAAGCGAGGCGGCTAAAACAGTGGAAAATATTTAAAGTGAATTACTTATCTTCGAGCAAATCATTGCCACCTATTGCTATTTTGCGCGGTTTTAACGCTTCAGGTATTTCACGTTGTAAATCTATGCTGAGTAAACCATGGGCTAAATCAGCAGCGATAACTCTGACGTGATCTCCTAACTGAAACTTACGCTCAAAATTGCGATCTGCAATGCCTTGGTGAATAAATTTACGCTCTTTACTATCGTCTTTACTTTGTTTAACCCCGCTAACTTTTAGGGTGTTATTTTCTGACTCGATTGTCAGTTCGCTATTGCTAAAACCAGCAACTGCCATAGTAATTCGGTATTTGTCTTTATCGAGCGCTTCGATATTGTAAGGAGGAAAGCTTGGCTGCTTATCTGAACTTGCTGCCGCATCCATTAAAGACGCTAAATGATCGAAACCGATGAATGAACGATAAAGGGGTGATAAATCTACTGTACGCATAATAATATCCTCATATTTAAGCGATATTTCAGTTGTGCATTTCTAATGAACAAACACAAATGAAGTTTAATTAATAATATAAATTTCAATTACTTCTGTTTAACAAGGACCCATCAGGCGTCCTCTACTTATCTATATATGGACTGCAAAAGTGTTTTCAAGATGATTTTTCAAAAAATTATTTATTTTACTTTTAACACCACATTAAGCGCCCAATAACAGTAGCGATTATTTAAAAACGCTGATCCCTAAGGCATATCAATAAAAGCGAACAGCTTAATCGCTTGTTTGCTCTTTAATATTTAACTCAATTGGTTACACTAGTAGCAATTTAATTGAGGAGTTCACTATGTTAACTGTAATTTTTGGTCGTGAAGGCTGCCCATTTTGTGTTCGTGCTAAAGACGTAGCAGAACAACTATCAAATGAACGTGATGATTTTAAATTTCGCTATATCGACATTATTAAAGAAGGCATAAGTAAAGAAGATCTTGAAAAGTCTGCCGGCAAACCTTGCCCAACAGTGCCGCAAATCTTTGTAGACCAAAAACACATTGGTGGTTTTACAGAGTTTGAGGCCTACGCCAAAGAGAATCTTGGACTTTATCAATAAGTTCTGTATCAAATATGTTAACCAGTTAAGTAATCTAGTTACTTAGCTGGTTAAATTTCGACCAACATCAATCACCTATAAATTAGTTGTAATTTCTACAAGCATTTACCGCATTTATCCTTTATAATGCGCGCCTCTTTAAATTCGTTGAGGCGTATTAATGTCAGAACCAGTCACGTTTGAATCTCTAAATCTTTCTCCTGCAATTTTGAAGGCAGTTGAAGAGTTGGGTTACAAGACACCATCTGAAATCCAAGCTCAATGTATACCGTTATTGCTAGAAAGAAAGGACGTACTGGGACTAGCTCAAACGGGTACAGGTAAAACCGCAGCATTTGCACTACCACTATTAAATAATATTGACCCGTCTGTGAAACAGCCACAGATCCTTGTACTCACACCAACCCGTGAGCTTGCGATCCAAGTTGCTGAGGCATTTGAACAATATGCTAAACATGTTCGTGGTATTGAAGTATTGGCACTTTATGGTGGCCAAAGCTACAGTATCCAACTAAGTGCACTTCGTCGTGGCGCGCAAGTTATCGTAGCTACTCCAGGTCGCTTAATCGATCATATTAACCGTGGCACTATCAAGTTTGATGCTCTACAAGCACTTGTACTTGATGAAGCCGATGAAATGTTACGTATGGGCTTTATCGATGATGTAGAAAGCATCATGGAAAAAACACCGCGCGAAAAGCAAACATGTCTTTTCTCTGCGACCATGCCTAAGCAAATTCAAAACATCAGCAGCAAGTATATGAACAATCCTGAACAGGTTCATATCTCTGCGCGTAACTCAACTGTTTCATCAGTAGAGCAAGTGTTTTGGAATGCAAGCATTCATAAAAATAAAGCCATTGTTCGCTTTTTAGAAGCTGAGCAATATGAAGGCGCTATTGTTTTCGTACGTACGCGTAACGATACAGTACAACTTGCTGAATTATTAGAGCGCGAAGGTTTCTCTGCCGCTCCACTTAACGGTGACATGAACCAGCAAGCACGTGAACGCACAGTAGAGCGCTTAAAAAGCGGCATGCTAAATGTTGTTATTGCAACAGACGTAGCGGCACGTGGTCTAGATGTTGACCGTTTAAGTTTAGTTATCAACTACGATATTCCACAAGATTCTGAAGCCTACGTTCACCGTATCGGCCGTACAGGTCGTGCTGGTCGTACTGGTAAAGCAATCTTATTCGTAAAACATAACGAACGTTATTTACTTAAAAATATCATTCGTCATACGAATTCAGATATTGCACAAGTTGAATTACCAACAGCTAAAATTGTTGAAGAAAAACGTATCGAAGCGTTACAAGCCAAGTTAACACTTGCTCTTGAAAACAAAGATATTACTTTCTTTAATGAAGTAGCAGCAAACATGGCTCAAAAGCTTGAACTTTCTGCTGAAGACCTTGCTGGTGCGTTACTGTGTTTAGCACAGCAACAATCACCAATTAAGGTTGAAGAAGTTAAGATTCAACCTCGCGAACGTAACGAGCGCAATGATCGTAACCCACGTAGCAATGACCGTGGTGATCGTGGTCGTCGTAACGAACGTGGCGGTGAACGTGGTGGCGAGCGCGCTGAACGTAAACCTCGTGAGCGTAACAGCCGTGATGCAGGTCCTATGGATACATACCGTATTGAAGTAGGTCGTGAACATGGTGTTCAGGTTAAGAACATTGTTGGCGCTATTGCTAACGAAGCTGACATTTCAAGCAAGTTTATTGGTGATATTCGTCTACACGATAATCACAGCACGGTTCAATTACCGAAAAACATGCCTAAAGATGTACTTGATCATTTCCAAAAAGTGTTTATTTGTAAACGTCCTATGGGCTTAACAATCACTGCTGATCAAGGTCCTGCTGAGCCACGTGGCGAACGCTCTGAGCGTCCAGCTGGCGGTGAAAAACGCAGCTTTAATAAAGATGACAGCGCACGCGGTGATAAGCGCAGCGGTCCTCGTAAAGAACGTCGCCCAGTAAGCTTTACAACGCCGAAATAAGCAACGACTCTTTAATAAAAACCTTGCCACGTAAGTGAGCAAGGTTTTTTTGTGCCTAAAATAAAGCTCTAGGCTCTAGGCTCTAGGCTCTAGGCTCTAGGCAGAAAATAATATTCCCCTGAGAAAATAAACACGATATTTTATTTCCACCTCACAGCTAAATTCTCGCCTGCACACCCCTTTCTTATCTGCACTGCTCTATTACTTCTCTAAAGCGCAGCGTCTCTTACCTTCTTGGTGAATAACTCACTTAAAAGCATTTAAACAAAGAGCTGTAAATGAGGAAGGCAATGCCATAGTAACTTTTAGCATTACTTTTATTAAGGTTACTTTATTCGGGGTACAGTGTTTGCCCTACGGTTAAATCTGATCTCTTAACACAAAAAAGCCCCACCAATTTCATGATGAGGCTTTTACTATATTACCTATTTGTTTTACGTTAAGGCGCTAGCGCTGGGTAAACGTAGCTGGCATCAAGCCCTAGTGGGATACCAAGTGCCCAGTAACCTAATAAAAAGATACTCCAGCCAATCATAAAGGCGATTGAGTACGGTAGCATAATAGCAATTAAAGTGCCTATGCCGGTGCCTTTCACATACTTTTGACAGTACACCACCACTAATGGGAAATAGGGCATTAACGGTGTAATAATATTAGAGCTTGAGTCACCAACACGATAAGCCGCTTGAGTTAAGTCTGGCGAAATACCAAGTTGCATTAGCATAGGTACAAATATGGGGCCAAGTAATGCCCATTTAGCTGAACTTGAACCAACAAACAAGTTTACAAAGCCGGTTAAAAAGATAATTCCCACAACCGTTACTGCACTTGGCAACTGCATTGCTTTTAATAACTGCGCGCCTTCGATTGCTAGCAATGCACCTAAGTTTGATTTACTAAATGCGGCAATAAATAACGAACAGAAAAATGCCATTACAATATAATATGCCATGCCGCTCATCGCTTTACTCATGGCATCTATCATGTCTTTAGAGGTTTTAAAGGTGCCTACGGTAAAGCCGTAAACCGCGCCGGGTATCCAAAATAATAAAAAGATTAACGGTACGATAGATTGCATTAATGGCGAGCTAAAATTAGTTAACGAGCCATCGCTGCTGCGCATTGCCGAGTTACTATCTGCCGATACATAAGCAAGTAGCGCAAGGCCTGCAACCATAACTGAACTGGCAATTATAAATGCACGTTTTTCATCACTGCGGGCATCTTCAAATACGGGTAAATCTTCTTTAGCGCCATCTACCGCGGTTTTTTGTAAACGTGGTTCTATAATTTTATCGGTAATATACCAGCCTAATGCCACTATAAATAAGCTAGATGCTGAAGCAAATGCCCAGTTATTTAACGGGTTAATTGTCATTGCAGGATTAATTATTTGCGCCGCACTTTGGGTAAAACTTTGTAGCAATGGGTCGATACCCGATGGAATAAAGTTAGCCCCAAAACCACCACTCACACCAGCAAATGCAGCAGCAATACCCGCAAGCGGATGGCGCCCTGCAGCATAAAATATAACCCCAGCTAGTGGAATAACTAATACATAACCTGCATCAGTTGCGGTATGGCTTACAATGGCCACTAAAATAATTGAAGGCGTTAATAACTTTTTAGGCGTCACTTTAAGCATTAACTTAAGGCCGGTATTAATAAAGCCCGAATGCTCTGCAACCCCCACACCTAACATAGCCACTAACACTACGCCTAAGGGTGCAAAGCCGGTAAAGGTTTTTACCATAGAGGATAAAAAGGTGGCGAGCGAATCACTTGCTAGCATATTATTGATAATAATGGCTTCGCCGGTACGTGGATCTATTGCATCAAAGCTTACGCCTGAAAACCACCACGACAAAAACCAAATTAGTAACATGGCAAACAAAAATATAATGGCCGGATCAGGAAGCTTATTACCTACCCGTTCAACAAAATTTAAAAATCGTGCAATTAAACCAGTTGGCACTGCACTTTGGTTATTATTCATTCTTTAAAGCTCTCTAAATCATATTTTCAATAACCATATCCTATCTTTACACAACAGTAAATTAACCTGAGGCTAACTCCCTCATATCAATACTTTTAAACAAAAAAAACGCGATAAGCCAGTAGCGTATCGCGTTTAAATTAGTTTTAGCCTAGGTTTACTCAGGCCAATGCTTTTACTTCTTCCCACAAACGAGCAACAAGGGTTTTGTCATCTTCATTAAGTTCACCATTATGATAAGCCTTCACTAAGCTTTGCTCTACGGTTTCGTTAAGTTCATCTGTGCTAATAGTTAGCTTTTCTACTTGCGCATACCCTACTGCTAAGTCAAAGTGACCTCGCAAATAGCCTCCTGCAAATAATTCATCATCGGTGGCTTTAATCACTAAATCATCAAAATAGTGTTGGGCTGCATCAATATAGTTTACTAAACTCATTTATTCTGTCTCCTGGTTTTGCAATGGGTATTAATACCCTACTGCATACATAATGTGGTCGTTAAATCCGCATGTAACTTTAATATAACCGGTTAGTTCATCATCTAAACTGCTATCGCCGGTGTCACAAATAAGTGGGCGGCCATTTAAAGCCTGCAATTTTGTTTTTGTAGCTATTACTATAATGTTATTAGTGCCAATAGCGCGAATAAGCGCGGGGCTAAGCTGTTGATTACCACGACCAAAAATATGTCCTTGGCCGCCAATTAAGGTGATCACTAATTTAGTTTTTTGACCTTGCGTATGCTCAAGTAATTGCGCTGCGGTTAGGTCTTGCGCTATAAGGGTTTGATCTTTAACTAAATCGACACCTAAAAGTGTATTTTCTAGTCCCATTTCTTCCATCACTGCGGCAACGGTTGAGCCACTGCCCATAATGTAAAAAGTGTCCTCATCCATTTCACTCACCACATAGGCGGCAATATCTACAAGCACTAACTCGTCGGTTTCTTTACCACCATTTTTAACCGCTTGCATGTAACGCACTTCGCTTGGTACTTGCATTTCGCCATAACGTTTTGCTTTAACTGTGCCTTGTCTAAATGCCTCTTCGTCAATGTCCATTACATCGGCGTCACCTAAGGTAACTAAATCGCCTTTTACCAGCATTTCGACTACACGCCCTGCTGCTTTTGGCGTGATTGCATATACCCCTGAGTGTATTTTGCAGCCAGCAGGAATACCCAGTACGGGTATTGTGTCCTCAACAGCATGACAAATATTACGCGCTGTGCCGTCGCCTCCAGCAAATAAAACTAAATCTACACCTAGCTCTTTAAGTGCTTTTACAGCCTGCTCTGTGTCGTTGGCTGTGGTTATAGCATTGCTGTTATATATTACTTGCACCTTAAAGCCGAGTGCTTTAGCACAGTGCTCGCCCATATCGCCATTTACTGTATAAATAGTTAATTGGTTTTTATAAGGCAGTAATACTTCAAGTGCGGCTTTTGTACGACTATTAGCTTTAGGCTGAGCGCCAAGTGCTAGCGCTTTGGCTGCAGTTGCTGCGCCATCGCTACCTTTTAACGCTACAGTGCCGCCTAAACCCGCTAGCGGGTTTATAATTAAACCTAACTTAAACTGCATCCTTGAGCTCCTTGGGATGTTGCCAATTAAATTGCTGTGCACTCATTGGCCATGGCGTATTATAAAAATGGCTTAGTGCTTTTAGCAATGCCTCGGTACGGGAGTTAAAACCGTTATTAATAAGTGTTAAAACTTGTTGGTGTACTCGCTGCTGAAAATCAAAACGACACGTTTGCTCGCCATTTAAATTATCTACCGACACATTAAATTCAAAACCTGCGGCGGTACTCAATAGCCACTCAATGGCTTGCGGTTTTATTTCTACATTTTCAAATTCGGCTTGTTTTTGCTTATCGCGGCCGTCGGGGCAATACCAATAGCCGTAATCTTCAAGTAAACGGCGCTTATCTCCCGCCACCAGCCAATGTGCTATTTCGTGCAGGGCACTGGCGTAAAAGCCATGAGCAAACACAATTTGGTGATACGGCGTTTTATCACAGCTAGGAATATAAATAGGTTCGTGCTCGCCTTTAACCAGCCGCGTATTATAGCTTTGGTCAAAAGTGGCTGCAAAAATAGAAATTAAATCAGCAATTTTATGCATAAAAGTTTAATTACTTACTCTGAATATAGGGCTTACTGCTCATTATATTAAAAATGTGCGCGCTAAAAACGAGGTGAATTGTACGGGCTTTCGCAGCGAATGTAAAAAATTGGATAGCGGGTTAACACTTCCATGTAACGGCGTTTTATAAAGCCCGTGGGGCTTGCTAATAATAGCTATATAAGGTGCTGTCAAATAGCTGGTATTTATACTGTTTGGCGTATTTACTGCTTGAGCAATAACCCTTACCATCACTATAACGACAGAGCTGCTTAATGAAATACTAAAATTATGTTTAAACTAATGAGTATAAAAAAGGTTAAATTTTTATTTATTGCCCTGCTTGGGCTTATGGGTGTATCACTGCCTGCTGTTGCAAAAAACATCAGTATTAATGTGTTTGCTATTCCTTCGCAACCAATCATTACTTTAATGGCGCAAACCAGTGATGTATTAAAACAAGCGGGTATGGTTAGCTTTTACGATAAAGGCATGCCGGTACACGCTACTTTATATTTAACTGACTTTGCGCCCGGTACAGAGGAGGCAATTAAACTTGCGGTAAAAAACATCGTAGCGCAACAGCAACCATTTCCCATAACCGCTGAAGGCTTTAGCGTAACTAAAAGTAATTGGGCTTTTATTAATTTACAGCCGTCGCGTCAATTACAAAGACTATCTGACGAGATAACACTTGCCATTGAACCGCTGCGCGAGCGAAATGCTGCAGTGCCTACTTGGGTTAAAAACTACCCCAACAAGTTAACTGCATTTAAGCGCTACGGCAGCCCTAATGTTTTTCAAAACTTTCAGCCACATTTAACATTATTAGCTAACGAGAAAAGCCCTCAACTGGCTGTTATAAATAAACAAATACAGGCTAACCCACCTAAAGCACAGGGGCAAATAATAGGTGTAGGTATAGGGATTTCAGATCAGTTTGGTCAACAAAAGCAGGTTATTGCAGAATACTTTTTTAACAAGGGTAAAAGCTAAATTGCTTTATTACTTTTGCTGCGCTAAGTATTTTTTTAGCAGCTGGGTGTTTCGGGTGTTTGCTTTAAAGTAAGCATCAAAAATATCGCCTACTATGGGTAGTAAACCGCCCACAAAGTCGATAAGCATATTAACTAATATACGTAGTTTTATAGTCCAGCTAACACCTAAGCGCTGCGCTTCAATTAATACATAAGCAGATAAAATAAAACCGGCCATATCACCGGCAACGGGCAATAAACCAATAATCGCATCGGCACCAACTTTAAAGTTAGTAAAAGGAATTTTTAAACTGCTGTCGGTAATGAAGCTAAAACGCTCCAGCCTTTTCAATGCAGCTTGTTGCTGAGCCTTTACGTTATTTGTCATTGTCACATTTAGCTCCCTCAAACCTGTTTAATTAACTTTAGTAAAAAAGTTGAACTTGCACTGATAAACAAATACAAAAAACGCGGATCGCCCGCGTTTTTATTATCTACTTAATGTAACTCTAATTATACCGAACCGGGTATCGGCCCATGCTCGTGGTGTACATGTGGGTTTTGTCCACGTTGACGTAGCAAATGATCCATTAAAGTAATGGCCATCATCGCCTCAGCAATTGGCACAGCACGAATACCTACACACGGATCGTGACGACCTTTGGTGATCATCTCAACCGCTTCGTTTTCAGTATTTATACTGTTACCCGGTATGGTAATGCTTGAGGTAGGTTTTAGCGCAATAGAAGCAATAATATCTTGCCCAGTAGAAATACCCGCTAATACGCCGCCCGCATGGTTAGAGGTAAACCCTTGTGGTGTTAGTTCATCGCGGTGCTCTGAGCCTTTTTGCTCAATTACATCAAAGCCGTCGCCAATTTCAACACCTTTAACCGCGTTAATGCTCATTAACGAATGCGCAAGTTCGGCGTCAAGGCGGTCAAATACTGGCTCACCAAGGCCTACAGGTACATTACTTGCCACTACTTTTACTTTTGCGCCTACTGAGTCACCTTGCTTTTTAAGGCCGCGCATATATTCATCAAGCGCTTCTAACTTGCTCACATCAGGAAAAAAGAATAAGTTGTTTTCAACTTCGTTCCAATCAAAAACGTCTGCTTTAATTGGCCCTAACTGACTTAAGCAGGCTTTTATTTCGATACCATGAAATTGTTTTAAATATTTTTTAGCAATAGAGCCCGCAGCAACACGAATTGCCGTTTCGCGCGCTGATGAGCGACCACCACCGCGATAATCGCGCAGGCCGTATTTATGCCAATAGGTGTAATCGCCATGACCTGGGCGAAACACATCTTTAATTTTGCCGTAATCTTTTGAGCGTTGATCGGTGTTTTCAATAAGTAAACCTATGCTAGTACCTGTGGTTTTACCTTCAAATACGCCTGAAAGAATTTTTATCTGATCGTCTTCACGACGCTGCGTGGTATAACGACTTTGCCCCGGTTTACGACGGTCTAAATCTATTTGTAGGTCGGCCTCGGTGATTTCAAGACCTGCTGGTGTACCATCAACAACGCCGCCTAATGCAACACCGTGGCTCTCACCAAAAGTAGACACTTTAAATAACTGTCCAATGCTATTACCTGCCATTACTTTTCCTCATTCCTAATGACTACCAATAGCCGAGCTTTACACTCGGCTATTTACTTATATCAATTTATATTCAAATACATATTCTATAAATGATATTGATTTTTATTGTGCAAAATACTCATCAAGTTGCTGTTTGCTAATAACAAACACACCTAAACCACCTTGTTCAAACTCAACCCACTCAAATGGCGCACCCGGATACAATGCATCCATATGTACCATAGAGTTACCTACCTCTACAAACAACAAGCCGTTTGCAGTAAGGTGCTTACTTGCTTCGCTTAATATAGTGCGGGTTACGTCTAGGCCGTCGTGGCCTGAAGCCAAACCAAGTTCTGGTTCATGATGAAACTCACGCGGTAAGTCGGCCATGTCCTCAGCATCAACGTACGGCGGGTTAGCTATGATCAGGTCGTATGTTTGCCCTGGTACACCACTAAACACATCTGACTGAATTGGCAATACTCGTTCACTTAACTGGTAGTCTGTAATATTTATGTCGGCTACTTCTAAGGCTTCATAAGAAATATCAACCGCATCTACCTGCGCATTTTCAAACGCTTGTGCAAGTGCAATCGCGATACAACCAGAACCCGTACATAAATCTAAAATACGCTTAACCGACTCAGGCTCTTCAAGCCAAGGGGTAAAGCGGTTATTAATTAACTCTGCAAATGGCGAACGTGGAATAAGCACGCGCTCGTCTACATAAAATGGCATATTCGCAAACCAAGCAATGTTGGTTAAATACGGCACTGGGGTAAAATCGTTAATACGCTCAGCAATTAAGCCCGCTAAGCTGTTTTTTTCTGTACTCGTTAAACGCGCATGCATTAATTCTTTCGGCGCATCTATTGGTAAGCTTAATGCGGGTAATAATAAATTTACCGCTTCGTCCCACGCATTATCAGTACCGTGACCAAAAAAAATACCACTGCTGGCAAATTGGCTTGTAGTCCAACGTAACCAGTCGTGTAAGGTTGAAAGTTCTGCTACAGCTTCTTCTAGCGTTGCTTCTTCTATTTGTAATTCACTCATGTGTATTGCCTGCCTGCTACTTTCAAAATTATTAATTCAATCGAGGCCACAATCGCCTCCCGATTGCCCTATTGTAACGCCTTTTATCTCGATTTTTACCCTTTTTTTGTTTAGACTGCCGCTATGAAAAAAGATCCTTATTCAAACAGCCCAATTAGCAATGATGACATTGACATGTTTCGTCAAAGTATCACTGGTGCGCGCGTTTTTAAACAAGACACTCACCGCTTTACTAATAAGCCTAAAGTGTCACAAGCAAAGCAGTTTGCCCAGCAAAAAAAGCAACAACAGTCAGAATTCTTCTTTTCGGATGAATATATACCTGATATTGATACCAATGGTACGGTTAATTATGTACAAGATGGCCAAGACCGCTTTTTAGCTAAGCAACTACGCCGTGGTGACTTTGTTCCAGATTTAACCCTAGATTTGCATGGCTTAAATAAAGAGTCTGCAAAAGATGAGCTAGCTGGTTTGATCCACGAATGCAAAAAGAAACATTACTATTGTGCATGCATAATTCATGGCATTGGTGGGCATATACTCAGGCACAAAGTACCGCAGTATTTAGTACAACACCCTGACGTAATTGCAATGCACCAAGCACCGCTTGAATATGGTGGTAAAGGCGCTGTACTTATTTTAATTAATTTACCGCAAAGTGATGAGTTTAGGCGTTAAATAACCACAGCTCTGGTTAAATACTATTTAAGGCGATATTAGTGTCTATTTTTTCAATTATATTTCCGCTGGTATTTATTGTTACTGCTGGTTTTATTAGCACTAAGTCACAATTTTTAGAACAACAACATATAACTGGTATTAGTAAATTTACCTTTTATATTAGTATCCCCGCTTTTTTATTTTTAAATATGGCGCAAGCTAACTTACACAATAGTGTGAGCTTAAATGGCTTTTTAAGTTTTTATATTGCGGTTGTGGGTGTTTTTATAATTGGCGCTTTAATAGACCGATTTTTAATTACTAAGCACAGTGATTATCAACGCCATAGCGTATTTGCTCTTGGTAGTAGCTATTCAAATACCGTACTGGTTGGCTTACCAATAATTATTGCAGCAATTGGCCGTGAAATGATTGGTATAGTATTTATGATTATCACTTTTCATAGTGCATTGTTATTTACTCTCACCTTTTTAGTGAGTGCCAAAAGCGAAAAAAGTGCGTTTTCGTGGCAACAATTTGCCAAAAACATGCTGTTAAACCCTGTGGTACTTAGCATTAGCCTAGGGTTATTGGCTAATGTTTTAGGCCTTACATTGCCACTGGATATTATTAATGGCTTAGATTTACTCTCACAACCCGCTATTGGCTGCGCACTATTTGTGTTGGGAGCTAATTTAGCATTTTATAAAATAAGCCAAAACTGGCAACCCGCGCTAATCGCCACATTATTAAAGCTAGTATTGCTACCCTGCTTAGTATTATTGTTAGGCCGATTTGTGTTTATGCTAGAGGCGCAACTACTCAACGTACTTATATTATTAAGTGCATCGCCTTTAGGTGTTAATGCCTACCTTATTGCTAATCAAATAAAACAGCACCAAGCAACGCTTGCCAGCACTGTGGTTATGTCGACCGTTTTAAGTGGTATAAGCTTTACGCTTTGGCTGGCATTTTTATTATAGAGCCTTGATTAGCTAATCAGCTAACACGTTGCATTACACGTTACCCGGAGCATGAATGCTAAGGTATTCGCTGCGCTGGGTTTGCTCATTATAATTAATTACGGCAACTGCACCGGTATTAAAAATAGGCATATGGCCCACACATAACTGATCAACCAAATAACTTACTATGGGCATGTGCGCCACTACTAGCCAAGTATTACACGCAGGATGCGCCGCTATTAACGTCTCGATGTAATCGGCTGCAATTTGCGGTTTACCTTCAGGTATAATGTCTTTGCAGGTTTCGCTAAATTTAAACGTGTTATTTTTAGCAACCCCTTTTGCTGTTTGTTGAGCTCTAATGTAAGGACTAACTAACAGCGCATCGGGTGCATAGTTTTTTGCCAGCCACAGCCCCATTTTTTCAGCTTCAATATGACCCTTTTGGGTTAACTGTCTCGCTGCATCATCGGCCTGCATTGGCGTTGCTTCGCCGTGGCGCATTATTAAGATTGTTTTCATAATAAATCAACCAATTAAAGAATATAAAACAGTAGCCAATTTGCCCGTTCTTCCGCTATATTAACAAGGTAACACTATTTATTTCTTAAATAGTTCTGTCATGATATTCAGGTAAATCTTATCGCTGTATTTCTCTGTCCTGAAGTTATCATCTGTTGTTAACAAGTAAACATTTAGTTTCAGGAGCATCATTTGAATATCAGTCGCAATGATAACAGAGCCTACCGCGCCCTAACACTGGACAATGGTCTAAAAGTACTCTTAGTGCAAGATAAAGATGCAACAAAAGCCGCTGCGTCTATGGCTGTTAATGCTGGACATTTTGACGACCCTGTTGATAGACAAGGCTTAGCACACTTTTTAGAGCACATGCTATTTTTAGGCACAGATCAATTTCCTGACTCAGGTAGCTTTAATAATTTTGTATCACAAGCGGGCGGCAATACCAATGCCTGGACCGGAACTGAGCACACTTGCTACTTTTTTGACATTAATAATCAAGAATTTGAACATGCGCTAAAGCAATTTAGCCGGTTTTTTATTGCGCCATTATTAAATGCTGCAGAAACAGAAAAAGAACGTAACGCGATAGAAGCAGAATTTAAATTAAAAATTAAAGACGACGGCCGTCGTATATACCAAGTACATAAAGAAACGGTTAATCCGGCTCACCCTTTTGCTAAATTTTCGGTGGGTAATTTACAAACATTAGCTGACAGAGAGCGCTGCATTAGCGACGAGCTAAGAGACTTTTTTAAGCAGTTTTATCAAGCTCAATACATGACTTTGGTCATATGCGCTAATGAGGAGCTCGACACTCTTCAAGCATGGACAAAACAATACTTTACTGCGGTTTGTGGTAACGCCAAGCAACCAAAACCCGCAATTAGTGCGCCGCTATACCGAGCGCAAGACCTAGGAAAACTGCTGCACATTGAGCCTCATAAGCATATGCAAAAGCTTATAGTGAGCTTTGCAATGCCTAATATTGATGACTTTTATCGTCACAAAACAGTGAGCTTTATTGCACACTTACTCGGTTATGAAGGTGCGGGCTCGTTATACTCTATTTTAAAACAGCAAGGCTGGATAAATGCACTTTCTGCCGGGGGTGGCATTAATGGCAGTAATTTTAAAGACTTTAATATTAGTATGGCACTAACGGATGAAGGTATTGAATACTTTGAAGATATTATTGAAATGATCTTTGAGTATATTTGCCTCATTAATAACAATATTGAACAGCTACCGCGCTTATACCAAGATAAAAAGAAGCTATTGCAAATTGCCTTCGATAACCAAGAACAATCGCGCTTAATAGACTGGGTAAGTAACTTAAGCATTAATATGCAACATTACGATCAGCCTAACTACTTACAAGGCGACTATTTAATGGAAGGCTTTAAACACGCCACCCATGAAATGGCCATGCAATGGTTAAAGCCACACAATATGCGCTTGGTACTTATTCACCCCGGGGTTGAGCCTCAACATAAAGCAGCTTGGTATAATACACCTTACAAGGTTGAAAAAATTTCGACTAGTTGGCTCGATGCACTAAGTAACATTAATAAACCACTCAATGAAATGCGCTTACCTGTTGTTAATCCTTATTTAACCAAAGACGTTGAGCTGTTTGATATAATTGAGCCACAAACAAAACCTGAGCTAATAGTCACAGAGCCTGGTTTTGATTTTTGGTTTAAACAAGACAACACCTTTCGCGTTGCCAAAGGTCATTTTTACTTGGCAATGGACTCAGACTTTGCAATAAAAGATGTAAAGCACATGGCACTTACCCGCCTCTTTTCTGATTTATTTATGGATAGCGTTAGCGAGCAATTTTACCCTGCCGAACTTGCAGGACTTAGTTATCACTTAACGTCTCATCAAGGTGGGTTAACACTACATACAGCGGGGCTCTCATCAAGCCAGTTAGAGCTGGTTGATGAACTCATTGATGCTTTATTTAACGTAGAAATTTGCTCTAAACGTTTTGCCGAGTATAAAAAGCAATTAGTAAGGCATTGGCGTAACAGTAATCAAAATAAGCCCGTAGGTGAGCTGTTTAGCATGTTAGGCGCAAAAATAATGCCGTGGAATCCACAGCCAGACGAGTTGGCTGACGCATTAAAAAACACGTGTTTTCAGCAATTTAATGAATTTAGACAAGACTTTTTTAAAGCCCTGCATGTAGAGTCATTTTTACATGGTAACTGGCAACAAGCTGATGCAATTAGTTTTCAGAAAAAAGTAGCCGCGCACTTAAAAAGCGCCGCTGTAATAGCCGATTTAACACGGCCATTATTTGAAATTAACAAAGTAACGCGCTTTGAGTTAACGCTTCCTTGTAATGATCACGCTATGCTTATTTACTATCAAGCACAAACCGACTGTGTAAGTGAAAAAGTAAAAATGATGGCGCTAAATCATCTAATCAATCAAGATTATTTTAACGAACTACGCACCACGCAACAATTAGGCTATTTAGTTGGTGCCGGTTACGCGCCTTTTAACACCCGCGCGGGCATTGTTTTTTATGTGCAATCACCCAAGTTTGAAGCCAAAACAATACTGCAGCGCCATAATAACTTTATTCATAACTATTTAACCAATATCGATAATTTAACCCCACAAGATTGGTTACAACAAAAGCACGGCCTAACCACACATATAGCCGAAGCAGATAAAAACCTGCGACTGCGCTCGCAACGATTATGGTTAGCTATTGGTAATCGCGATCACGAGTTTCATATGCAACAACGCTTGCTTGATGCATTAAATGCATTAACCCTTGCAGATATAAAAGCATACGCGCTAAGCCTTTTTAATGAAAATAGACCTAGATATGAGTTTTTAAGCTCTGCAAAGCCTAATAAAGCGCATAATCAGGCCCTTTGCTCGCATTCTCTTTGACAGTGAGTAACGCTTGATTTAGATTGTCGTTTGAAAATTAAATGTTATAAAAACAATAAAAATAATGATCACAATAATAATAAAAATAAGCTTACTATTAGCCCTATTAGTTGCCTCGCATAGCCTATATGCCCTAGAGGCAACTTTTAACTTAAATTTAAATACCGTTGCAGTTACGGCAAGCGCAATAATTGTGCTTGTTTTATGCTACATGCTAACGGCTATATATAAACTTAAGCGCTCGCGCTATCAACTTATGCTTTCTGAACAACGCTTAAAAAGCACTGTAGAAGGCAGTGGCGATACCCTTTGGGATTGGAATATAAAAACCGGTAAAGTACTTCGTATTAACGATAAGTACTTAATGGATTCAATATTATCAACAGAGTTTCCGCCACATAAAAGCCTTATTCACCCAAGCGACATTACCCAAGTAGAATATTTACTTAAAAAACACTTTGCTCAGCAAACTCCTTTTTTTGAAGCGACTTATCGGATTAAAGATCATTTTGGCGGCTGGCTCTGGGTACTCGATCGCGGCAAAATAATAGAAAAAGACACCAACCTTAGTCCCTTACGCATGACAGGCACAGTGCGCGACATTTCACAATTAAAGCTAACCGAAGAGCGCTTAAACCTTTTTGCAAAATGCGTTGAATCGCTAACCGACGCCCTGGCTATTTACGATAAAAACTTTAAGTTAGTCGATATTAACCCCAGCTTTTTAACCTTATTTGGTGGCGTGCGCGAGCAGTACCTTAAAAAAGATTTTAATTTGCCCGGCTACGATAAAAGTTACATTAACACCATTAAAAAAACCGTATACCAGCGAGATAGCCTGCAACAAGAAGTTAAATTACGCAATAGTGCACATGTTTTATTACCCATAGAAATTTCGATTGATGAAATTAGAAATGATCAAAACCAAATAACTAACTATGTCGTTGTATACTCTGATTTAACCGAGCGTAAAAAAGCCGAATCGCAACTGCATAACCTCTCCAATAGAGACCGCACCACCAACCTGCCTAACCGTAATTTGTTTTTTACCGACTTACAAAAATTAGGGCAACTAAACTCGCACCATGCTTTGTTAGTTTTCGACTTAGATAACTTTAAAAAAATAAATGACTCTTTAGGGCACCAACTAGGTGACAGCTTATTAGCTAAACTCGCTATGCGGCTAAATAAGCTCACTCGCGAAAATGACGTGTTTTATCGTTTAGGCGGCGATGAGTTTGCACTGGTAATGTCTGATACTAACGACATATATACGATTACCCGCACCGCTAAACAGTTTTTAGCGGCTATTGCTACGCCTTTTAAAATGGCCGGACATGAGCTTGCCATTACCTCAAGCGTTGGCATTGTGTTGTTCCCTGAAGATGGCAATACCCCAGAACTACTATTAAAAAATGCCGACACAGCTATGTACCACGCTAAAAAGAAAGGTAATAGTTATTTGTTTTTTAATGACACCATGAACCGTGAAGCCGTAAAGCGCCTGCAAATAGAAAACCTAATGCGCTTTGGTTTAAAAGAAAATCATTTTGCCGTGTATTACCAACCAAAAATGAATATTCATACCGGTAAACTTGTGGGAATGGAGGCATTAGTACGCTTTATCACGCCTAAAAAAGGCATTATTAGCCCGGGTGTTTTTATCCCAATAGCAGAAGAAACAGGGCAAATAATAGAAATTGGTGAAGTGGTTTTAAATAAAGCCTGTCGCGATGTAAAAGAGTGGCTTGATGCGGGCTTATTTAATGGCAGAGTTGCTGTGAATTTATCGGCAAAGCAATTTAGTTTACCCGACCTAACAACACGTATTGATGTGATTTTACAAAAAAATGCATTGCCCTCTTACTTTTTAGAGCTAGAAATTACCGAAGGCACGGTAATGGACGATCCTAAAGATGCTATCGCAATAATGTGCTCACTCAGCGCCCGAGGTATTCATTTAGCAATGGACGACTTTGGTACCGGCTACTCTTCGCTGGCCTATTTAAAGCAGTTTCCGCTTAATACGCTTAAAGTTGATAAAGCCTTTATCGATGACATGAAAAACGAGCGCGGCCGCAATATGGTCGACTCAATTGTTACTATTGCCCATAACCTTGACCTACATGTGGTTGCAGAGGGCGTAGAGCAAGCGTCGCAAATAGAAATACTCAAACAATTAAACTGTGAAACAGTACAAGGCTACTATTACTCTAAGCCGCTATCAAAAGATGAGTTTACCGAATTTTTAAAACTCCAGCACAGCAAGTCTGTACCTAGTTTAATTAGCCAGATTAAAAAAGTAGCTGTCACTAATTAAAGTTAAAAAACAGAAATAAAAAATTAAGGACGCCATATGCAAGGGTTAATGCCTACACTTCGCAGTAACGCACGGCGATAATGTAAATTAAACAAACACCATGCAACCGGCCCAAGTAAACCCGCTAACAACAGCCAACGCTTAACCGGCATGCCCTTTTTAATCGCCTCTAAATACATAATCGCTATAAACACTGCGCTTAATAAAACAAAAATCAAAGCAATACCTAAACCTGTAAAAACAAGCCGCGTATTTTAACCATAAAATGACTGTTTTTAAAGCTATGCACTTACTATTTGAATCTAAGCAATAAAAAAAGCCGAACAAGTCGGCTTTTTAATATAAATAATTAGGCGCTTACTTTTCAGCACGGCCCATAAATTTATGCTCTGCAGTATTGATACGAATACGATCGCCTGTAGAAATATGCTCAGGAACTGAAATATTTAACCCTGTAGACATACGCGCCGGCTTTGAGCGTGCACTCGCCGAAGCACCCTTAATAGATGGGTCGGTTTCTTCCACAACCAGTTCAACACTTGATGGCAAATCTAGGCCAACCGGTGCGCCATCTATTACAATAACGTGCACGCCTTGAGTTTCTTCATTTACGAACAAAATCTCTTCGCTAATCGCATCTTTACTTAGATTATATGGCGTGTAATCTTCGTTATCCATAAACACATACTCGTCACCATCAATGTACGAAAGCATAGCTTCACGACGAGTTAAATCAGCAAGCGTTAACATATCACTGTCTTTAAATGTTTCATCCACTTTGCTGCCCGTTACTACGTCGTATAAACGCATACGGTACAAACTACCACCAGCACGACCTTGTGGAACTGAGCGTACTATATCTTTTACAACTAAAACGCGACCATTAAAATCAATGGCTGTCCCTTTTTTAACTTCACTCGCCTTTGGCATGAATATATTCCTATTATTTTTGACTCTGAGAAACATACCACGAACTAGATTTTGTTCAACTAAAACTGCTTCAAAACCCCGCTATACCTTGGATTAACTCATAAAATTATGATTTTTACAAAAATACATATAATCAAACATTAAAAAAACTGTTATGGTAGTTTCATCGAGTATGACTTCAAGGAATGGATCATGGACCAACAAACTGTACATGAGTATTTAGTTAACAAACCACTAGTTAAAGTAACCCAACCTTTTTCTAAAGAAGTTGATGTTTACAAGGTAAACCATAAAATGTTTGCCACCCTTGCACTGGGTAATGATGATAATAACGACGCCAATGGCGAGCCTATTTGGTGGTTAAATTTAAAATGTGACCCCGACGAAGCACTAGCATTAAGAGATATGTTTACTGCAGTGATCCCTGGCTATCATATGAATAAACGCCTTTGGAATACCATAATACTAGATGGCACAATCCCGCAAAATGAGATTAAGCGAATGATTGATAATTCATTTGATTTAGTGGTAGATAACATGCCTGAAAAAGATAAAAAAATTATCGCCGCCCATCTTTAAATACTCCATTTTATTTTAAATACGCTTGAAGTACTTCAAGCGTATTTATTACCAATATTTAGCCCCCCCTAAAGCTAAATCCAAACATCCTGTTATATACCTCGATGCCAAAACACTTTTCAACACACAGCGTTTACCTTTAAATATCAGCAAGTACAAAAACCCACTTTCAAGCAGTAGACAATACTCTCTAAGGGTATGGTTTATTACTTATTCAAGTGATATTTAGTGAGTTTAATAATTTGAGTGGTTAGTAAACTTTTTAATAGGCTTTCGCTTAAATAATTTAGCCATAAAAAAACCGCATATAAAATGCGGTTTTTATTAGTAAATGCTTATTTACTTATTCTTTAGCACTTGGCGCTGCAGCATCGTCAGTGGCTTGCTCTGCAGGCTCCGACTCACCTGTTGGCTCTGCGCTTGGCTGAGCGGCATAAAACTTAGCACCTGACTCTGCCATTGCTACAAGCGTGTCGCAAGGGGTAAAAATTGCATTGCTACTGCCTAATGTAGACATATCTGAGCTTATCTTACTTGCGCCTAGTTTATCCATATAGCTAAATGGTCCGCCGAAGAACGGTGGAAAACCAATACCAAAAATAGCACCAATATCACCATCACGCGGGCTGGCAATAATGCCTTCGTCTAAACAACGAACCGCTTCATTTAGCATTTGTGCGATACAACGTTTGGCAATTTCGCTTTTATTTAAACGTGGAGCTGGGGTAACGTTTAGTAGTTCGTAAACTGACTCATCAACCTTTTTGCCTTTTTTATCGTACTCATAAAAGCCACGACCAGTTTTACGACCAAGGCGTTTTGACTCTATCATACGAGTAAATGCATCGGGTGCTTTAAAACGCTCGCCTAGCTCTTTTTCTAAAATTGGCGCAATTTTAGAACCAATATCAATACCCACTTCATCAAGTAATGCCAGTGGACCTACCGGAAAACCAAACTCAACTAAGGCTGCATCAATTTTTTCAATTGGCTCGCCTGCTAGCATTAAGTTAGCCGCTTCGTTTAAGTAAGGCGCTAAAATACGGTTTACATAAAAGCCGGCGGTATCTTTTACTACAATAGGTGTTTTACCTTGCTTGCGCGCAAAGTTTACCACACGAGTAATGGTCTCTTTTGAGGTGCCTGCGTGTGGAATAATTTCTACCAGTGGCATTTTTTCTACTGGTGAAAAGTAATGTAAACCAATCACGTTTTCAGGGCGCTGAGCTTGAGCTGCAATTTGCGAAATAGGTAATGACGAGGTATTGCTCGCAAAAATAGTATTTTCTTGGCATTCACGCTCTACATCAGCAACCATGCCTTGTTTAAGCTCAAGATCTTCAAATACCGCTTCAATTACTAAATCTATATTTTTAAAACCGCTGTAATCGGTAGCGCCTGTAATACGGCTCATTGTTAGCTGCATATCGGCTTTAGACATAATGCGGCGCTTTAAGCGCTTATCTAAAATTTTATAGGTGTAGCTCATTGCATTACTAATGCCCTGCTCTGCTACATCTTTAATACGTACCGGTACTTTAGCTTTAACGGCACTTACGTGCGCAATACCTGCGCCCATTAGTCCGCCACCTAACACTGCGGTTTTGTTAATTGCTGGTGCGTCGCCGTTGCGCCAGTCTTTTTTCATTTCTGTGGTTGCAAAAAATACACTGCGCAGCGCTTTTGATTCGTCGCTCATTACCAGCGTTGCAAAGCTTTCCGCTTCGGTTTTATACGCTTTTAGCTTATCGAGCTCTACGCTTGCACGTACTGCTTTAATAATTAAAAGTGGCGCAGGGTAATGTCCGCCCGTTTGTTTAATGACGTTTTCTTTTGCTTTTTTAAAGATAAAGTTACGGCCAAACGGATTTGATTCTAGCAGCTTGCTCACGGTGTCGAGTTTTGGCTCTTTAGCTGGTGCTTTGCCTTTAGCGGCAAATTCTTTCGCTACTTTTAATAGCACGCTATGTGGTACGCAATCATCTAATACACCGGCTTTTTTAGCTTGCTTTGCACGAATTTGCTTACCAGTTAGCATCCATTCTAAGCCTTTTTGAATGCCAATTATTTTAGTTAAACGCTGAGTACCGCCACCGCCAGGTAATAAACCTAATTGCACTTCTGGCAAACCAATTATGGTAATACCACAGTCGGTGCCTACGCGATAATCACAGGCTAATGCAAACTCTAACCCACCACCTAAAGCAGCGCCATGAATAGCACTAACCGTAGTGAAAGGTAAGTTTTCCATGTCAAAAAATGCATGGTGACATAACTCGCTAATAGCTAAAGCATCTTCACGCTTTTGCACACTATCAAGCATTTTAACGTCAGCGCCAGCAATAAAGTTATCACTTTTACCACTAATAAATACCATGCCTTTTACAGACTGCTGTTTAGCTTCGGCTAGTAAGGCTTTTAAATCATCGGCAAAACTACTGCGCAGGGTATTCATTTTTTCGCCCTGCACATCTATAGTTACTACGGCGATTTTATTTTCATCAACCGTTAAATTAAATACTGAATCTGACATTACGCACTCTCCAATACAAAAGCTGCACCTAAACCACCTGCAGCACAGGCTGTTGTTAATGCTAAACCGCCACCACGACGCTTAAGCTCGTATAAGCTTTGCGTAATTAAGCGAGCACCGGTTGCTGCAAATGGATGTCCATAAGCAAGCGATCCACCTAATACGTTAAACTTATCCATGTTAATTTCGCCAATCGCTTTACTGCGACCTAAGTGCTCTTGCGCAAACTTATCTGAGGCAAACATTTTCATGTTAGCGAGTGTTTGCGATGCAAACGCTTCGTGCATTTCTATTAAGTCTAGGTCGGCAAGGGTAATACCCGCTCTATCTAGTGCGATAGGCGTGGCATGAGCTGGACCCATAAGCATATCTTTTTCAACACCAATGGCTGAAAACGCAAAACTGCGTACATAACCAAGGATTTCGTAACCCAGTGCTTTTGCTTTGCTTTCGCTCATCATTAATACCGCAGCTGCACCGTCGGTTAATGGGGTGGCGTTTGCTGCAGTTACTGTACCGTGTTGGCGGTCAAATACTGGCTTAAGCTTAGCGTAGCCTTCAACCGTTGAGTTTTTACGAATGTTGTTATCTTCTTCAATAAAGCTTTTATATGGCGGTAAGTGCGCCGTCATTACTTCATCTTTTAATTTTCCATCTGCCCATGCTTGGGTTGCTAATGAATGCGAGCGATGCGCTAATGCATCTTGATCTTCACGGCTAATGTTATGTGTTTTAGCCATTTGCTCAGCAGTTTGCCCCATTGAAAGGCCTGTTGAGTACTCTGCAACTGCAGGAGGCACTGGCAATAGATCTTTTAAACGCAACTTTGAAAATATTTTTAAGCGCTGACCTAAAGTACGCGCTTTATTTAAATCAACTAAACTGCCAGCTAATTTTTTGCTTACGCCAATGGGTAGTACCGATGAAGAATCGGCGCCACCAGCAATACCTACAGTAACAGAGCCGGCCATAATAGACTCAGCAACGTTGGCAATAGCCTGAAAACTAGTAGCACAGGCACGTGATACTGAATATGCATCAACCGATACCGGCATGCCAGTACCTAATACAATTTCGCGTGCTATATTTGGTGCTTCTGGCATTTGTACTACCTGACCAAATACAAGTTGATCAATTTCTGACTTGTTGAAATTTAATCGCTCAAGCATTTCGTTAACCACAAGTTTACCCATATCAAGTGCAGGTACATGGTGGAACGCTGTTGCTTGCTTGGCAAAAGGTGTACGTAGGCCGCTAACTATGGCTATACGATCGCCTTTTGGTGTTTTAAGTATGTTTTGCTCAGACATTAATTATGCTCCCGCTGACAGGTCTGACCTGTTTGTTTTACTCGATTCTAAACAACCCGTGTACTAAAGCCAATAGATAAACTGAAATTTATCGATTAGTAGGCAAATAAAATTCTCTAAGACCTACTATATAAGTACTACAATAGGCTTTTTTAGACGCATTTACAAAGTTTTGTGATAGGCTAAAAGTCGTTAATAAATAACGAACTATTTTTAAAAATACAGTCTAACTCTTGAGTTATCCAATTTTAAACCTTATAACTAGGTCAGTATTTCGTACCCAAATAACTTTGGTATTATTCCAGCTGACGAGGACAGTCTATTTATTATGGCAGCTAACGCATTTTCACAATTAAAAACGTACTTAGATACACAAATTATTGGCCAGCCAGAGCTTACTCAAGCGCTACTTATTACCATTTTAGCTGACGGCCACTTATTAGTAGAAGGCCCTCCTGGCCTTGCAAAAACGCGCGCCGTAAACGCCTTGGCTAAAGGCATTGAAGGCTCGTTTCAGCGGGTGCAATTTACGCCCGACTTGCTCCCTGCCGATATTACTGGTACTGATATTTATCGTCAGCAAACCAGTGAGTTTGTATTTGAAAAAGGCCCACTGTTTCATAATCTTATTTTAGCTGATGAAATAAACCGTGCCCCAGCTAAAGTACAATCAGCCTTATTAGAAGCCATGGCAGAGCGCCAAGTAACTGTGGGTAAAAATACTTATCCGCTAAGTGACTTATTTTTAGTAATGGCCACACAAAACCCGCTGGAGCAAGAAGGCACTTACCCGCTACCTGAAGCGCAGCTTGACCGCTTTTTACTGCATTTGAGTATAGGTTACCCCGGCGCAGAGCACGAATTAGACATACTGCGTTTAACCCGAGGCGAAGCATTAAACGAGCAACCAGCAGTAATGCAAAAAATTAGTCAAAGCGATTTATTTGCCGCTCGTAAAGCTATTTTAGGCCTTTATTTAGCACCACCACTTGAGCAGTATTTAGTGCAGCTTATTATAGCTACCCGTGAAGGCGCTAAGTTAGACGCACAACTAGGTAGCTGGATTGAGTTTGGTGCTAGCCCACGTGCCACTATTGCCCTTGATAAATGCGCCCGTGCGCATGCTTGGTTGCAAGGCCGCGATTTTGTAGCGCCCGACGATATTCAGGCTGTAGTACATAATGTATTGCGCCATCGTATTATTTTAAGTTACGAAGCCCAAGCCGATGGCATTACTAAAGATCAGGTAATTAGCCGTATTGTTGAACTTGTAGCCGTACCGTAACTTATGCAAACACCATTAGATCCCCAAGCATGGCTTGCACAAAGCCATAGCCACGGTGTTAATTTAGCGCTTAAAGAGCTGATGTATTACAAAGCCAAAGCGCAATTGCTAGAGCTGGCTCCTAAAGTAAAAATTAAAAACACCTTAACCGGGCAATACCTTGCGCCGCATAAAGGCCGTGGTATGGAGTTTGCCGAAGTACGCCACTATCAACAAGGCGACGATATTCGCTCTATTGATTGGCGTGTAACTGCGCGCACTGGCGAAACACACACTAAGCTTTTTCAAGAAGAGAAAGAGCGCCCGGTGTTTATTTTTACTGATTTTTCAAACTCGATGCTATTTGGCTCGCAGTTGTTATTAAAATCGGTGCAAGCCGCGCACATTAGCGCATTAGTTGCTTGGTCGGCCTGCCAACGTGGTGACCGTATTGGTGGCATTGTATTTAATCAGCACTCTCATTTAGAACTCAAGCCCAGCGCCCGTGAAAAAGCGGTATTAAAGCTGTGTCATAATTTGTGTGATAGCCACCAGCAAGCCCTTAACGCAATTGACGAGCAAGCCACTAACAACTTTAGCGATAACTTAAAGCGCCTTAACCATTTGGCTAAACCCGGTAGTTTAGTGTATTTAATTTCTGACTTTAATGCCCTAGACGACGCCAGCTTTAAACAGCTCGAAATACTAAGCCGTCACTGCGAGCTAATTGGTTGCCACATAAGCGATCCATTTGAGCATCAGTTACCGGCATTTAAACAAGCCGTTACAGTAAGCGCCAATGGCCAAGACTTTGCCCTACCACTTATGGATAGTAGTTTTAGAGCTCGCTTTGCTAAAAATGCCGAACAGGCATTTAGCACACGCTTTAATCGCTTAACTAAATCGGGTCTTAATTTAATATCATTCAATGCAGCCACACCGCTTGAGCTGCAATTAGTGAGAAAATAACCATGCAAACGTCTCCACTTGATGGCCTACACGACATAATAGCGCCAAGCCAAGTAAATTGGTGGCCACTTGCCCCTGCTTGGTGGGTTATTATTGCCGTTTTGTTATTGCTGCTAAGCGCCGCAATTTATATGGCTTATAAGCGTTATAAATTTAAACAACCAAAACGCTTCGCGGTTAATTTAAGCCAACAGCACACTGATCCTCAGCAATTACATATTATTTTAAAACGCTTAGTCATCGCCTATTACGATAAACGCCTTGCTACGCAATCTACCAAGCAGTGGTGTAATACGCTTAATACACTAACCGGATTAAGTTTTAGTGAACAAGAAATTCTCAGTGTTTATAATCTTGAGCAAAACAATAGCGCGCTAGAAAATAAGTTTCGCCAAGCAATTAAGCAATTTAAGTTAAAGGAAGTGGTTAATGTTTGAATTTAGCTGGCCATGGCTGTTTATATTACTCCCCCTGCCTTTATTACTATTATTACTAAAACCGGCTGTAAACAATGCGCACACTCGACTGCGGATCCCAAGCTTTGCCAAACATAACTTAACCAGCCAAAGCGTTGAAGCTCATGCACGGCGCTTAACTCCGTTCGAGTGGGTTATATGGCTATTACTGGTAATAGCTGCGGCAAACCCTACTTGGTTAGATGATCCTATTTCAATGCCAAACGAAGGCCGCGATATAATGCTGGCGGTTGATTTATCAGGCTCTATGACCGAGCAAGACATGGCTTACAATGGCCAATATGTTGACCGCTTAACTATGGTTAAAGCGGTATTAACTGATTTTATAGAGCAGCGCCAAGGCGACAGGCTCGGCCTTATTTTATTTGGCGACACCGCCTTTTTACAAACCCCCCTTACGCGTGATGTAAAAACCGTAAGTAAAATGCTTTCTGAGGCACAAATTGGTTTAGTTGGCCGCGCCACTGCCATTGGCGATGCTTTAGGGTTGTCGGTAAAACGTTTTGCAAACAAAGATAAAAGCAATCGTATTGTGGTGCTGCTAACCGACGGGCAAAACACTGCGGGTAATTTAAAACCCGAAGAAGCCCTACTGCTTGCCCGCGATGCTGGTATAAAAGTGTATACCATTGGCGTTGGCTCAGATAATCCTCGTGGGTTTAGTTTATTTAATATGGGCGGTATGAGCGGCGACACAATAGATGAAGGGTTATTAAAACGCATAGCCGAGCAAACTGGCGGCTTGTACTTTAGAGCTAAAGATGTAGCCGGTTTACAGCAAATTTATGCCGAACTAGACAAATTAGAGCCCATTAGTGTAGATGAGCAAACCTTTCGCCCGCAAAGCTCATTATTTTACTTGCCGTTATTAATCGCTATTTTGCTAATTAGCTTAAAAGTAATGTTAACAACCCTGCGCGCAATAAAGGAGCCTAACTAATGGATTTTGAATTTATTCGCCCTGCTATTTTATGGTTACTTATACCCGCAGCTGGGTTATTTTTTGTTGCCTTAATTAAGCGCAAAAAAGCCAGCAATGAGCAGCTAATTGCACCGCATTTAGCACAGTTTATTATGAGCGACGCAAGCACTAAAACTAACCAGCCACTTTGGTTATTAGCGCTATTTTGTAGCTTAGGGATTATATTTAGTGCCGGCCCCAGCTTTGAAGAAAAACAAGTACCTGTGTTTCAAAGCAAAAATGCTCGCGTTATTGTTATGGACATGTCGTACTCTATGTACAGCACAGATATTTTGCCAAATAGATTAATGCAGGCGCGTTTTAAAGCCCTCGATATGATTGATTTATTTAAAGAAGGCGACACAGCGCTAGTAGCCTATGCAGGCAGTGCTTATACCATTTCACCGCTAACCAACGACGCCACTACACTTGAAAACCTAATACCTAGCTTAAGCCCAGAAATAATGCCCGACAAAGGCTCTAATGTTTTAGCTGGCCTTGATATAGCAAAAGAGCTATTAGGACAAGCCGGTTACCTAGATGGCGATATTATTTTAATAACCGACGGCATTGATCAGCAAGAGCAAAGTGAGGTGAGCACCTTTACTAAAAACACCCAATACCGATTAAATATCTACGGTGTAGGCACCGCCCAAGGTGCGCCAATTAAACTACCCGAAGGCGGATTTTTAAAAGACCACTACGGGCAAATTGTAGTGCCGACTATTAATACCAGCCAGCTAAAAAGTTTAGCTACAAACAGCGGCGGTAAATTTGCTAGTTATCAGCCAAGTAGCGCCGACATTGCTGTTTTTGCACCTAGCGCTAATGGTGAGTTGTTAAAAGATGAAAAACAAAACCATGCGCTTTGGCGTATAGACGCCGGTATTTATGGCTTATTACTGCTACTACCTTTAAGCCTTTATTTATTTAGACGTGCGGCTTTGCTGAGTGTGTTTTTAGTGTTTAGCTTTTTACCACAGCAAAATGCGTATGCCGTAGAGCTGCCCACAGTTTTAAAAAACACCGATCAGCGAGCGCTTGATGCTTATAACAATAAAGATTATGAGCAAGCAATAACAGCCCAATCGAGCCAATTAAAAGGCGCTGCGCTTTATCAGCAAGGGAACTTTGAGGCCGCGGTTAATCAATTTAGTGATGATAAATCGGCAACCGGTTTTTATAACTTTGGTAACGCACTTGCTAAAGCGGGCAAGCTAGAGGAAGCAATTAATGCTTATCAACAAGCTCAAGCATTACACCCTAACTTTACACAAGCCGCAGACAACCAAGCACTGGTTGAGCAATTACTGAATCAGCAGCAAGAGCAACAAAACCAAGGCGGTGACGAATCACAAGACGGGCAAAAAAGTGATGAGCAAAACCAACAGCAAAATTCTGATGAAGCCAAGCAAGATCAGCAACAAAATGATGAGCAAGGCGAAGCGCAAAGCGACAGTGAAAAAAACAGTGACGATAAATCGGATAAAGACTCTGAGCAAGCACAAGAGCAAGCTGATCAACAAAATAAACCTGACATGCAAGCTGAGCCGCAAAACGAGCAAAGTGAAAATCAACCAGCCGAACAGCCAAATGATAACGCTGAGCAACAAAGTGAGCCACAGGCTGCAAACGAACCTGTGCCCGACGAGCAACAACAAACTGCCGAGCAACAAGCGCAAGCAGTACAAGCCAGTGAGCTGACTAACGAAGAAAAAGAACAAGCACAGCAGCTTAATCAGTTACTGCGAAAAGTGCCCGACGATCCCGCTATTTTATTACGGAACAAAATGCAATTAGAAGCCCAAAAAAGACAATATCAACGTCGCCCCACAGGAGTAGAAAAGTCATGGTAATGCGATTATTTTGCTGTTTATTGCTATTAAGTGCGATGCCATTGATGGCTGCCACCAAACTCGAAGCCAGTGTAAATAAAAACCCGGTGTTAGCGGGTGAGTTTTTTATTCTTAATATTACAGTAGACGACACAATTAAAGATGAACAACCCGATACCTCAATGCTGTTAAAAAGCTTTGTGGTTGGCCCTACTAGCTTAAGTACTCGCACCAATATTATAAATGGCAGTATGAACAAGCAAACTACCTGGTCGGTTAAACTAATGACCCGCCGTGAAGGTGAATACACTATACCGTCGTTTACTGTTGCAGGGCTTAGCTCGCAGCCTATTACTTTAAAAGTAGCCAAGCGCGCAGCTGATGCCGATAAAAATAACGATATATTTTTAAAAACATCGCTCTCAAGTAAATCTTTGTTTGTACAAGAAGCCGGTGTTTATACGCTTAAACTTTATTTAGCCAAAGAGCTACTCGACGGCAGTTTAGGCACGCCTAGCATGGAAAATGCACAACTTAGCCAACTAGGTAAACAAACGGAAGATTATGAACTGGTTGACGGTAAACGTTACTTAGTAATTACCCGAGAGTATTTAATTCAGCCGCAAAAAAGTGGTGACTACACTATTGCCGGCCCAGCTTTTCAAGGCCGTGTGCAACAAAATTACCGCCAGTTAGAAGTATCGGCACTTGGCAATGATCAGCAAATAGAAATAAAGCCTATTCCAAGTAATTACAATGGCGCTTGGCTGCCTAGTGAGTTAGTATGTTTAGATGAGCAATGGCAACCAGAGGATAATACTGTTGAGGTAGGCACTCCTATCACACGCACAATTACCTTAACGGCACTTGGTGTAACCAAAGAGCAACTCCCCGAAATATCAATGCCCGATATTACAGGGATCCGTAGCTACCCAGATCAAAAAGAAAATAACAATGCGGTGCGTAATGGCCGTGTAGTATCGCAGCAAATTGCCTCTTATGCTTTATTACCACAAACACCCGGCACCTATACGCTACCCGAAATAAAACTGCCTTGGTATAACACTAAAATAAATCGTATTAGCTTTGCCACTTTACCAGAGCGCACTATTACTGTGATCCCTAGTAGCAATGCTGCTAATCCTGTGGTTATAAATGATTCGCAAAATACCAATAACCAAGCAGCAGGACAAAATAGTATAGATGCAACTAATCCGCTGCAAGTACAAAGCTCAACACCATTATGGTTAATAATTGTTGCTGTACTGGGCTATTTATTATGGATTGTGACTGCAATTTTTTATTGGTTAAGCCGTTCTACTCATAATGTGCATGTAGTAGCTACAACTGATAAAACGCCCGCGCTACCTAGTTTGAAAAACTTATTACATGCAGCAAATAAAAACGATGCAAAAATGTTTTATAGCGCATTAAATATATATGCAAAAACAGTAACTAAGCAAAATATGGGTGCTATTGATACTTTATGCCGTGCTATTAATGATGCAGAACTAACTAATAACGTGATGCAGTTACAAACACAATTATACAGTAATAAAAAAACAACCAGCGATCTTACAGCTATAGTTAAATTACTTAAAAAGTATCAGGCTCAAACATTAAAGTCGCAACAAGCTGTATTAAAAGACCTTTACCATTAAATTTTAATGCGTATAGGCCTTTTATTACATTAAATAATATTTAACTAAAAAAAGAACTTATGTTTGGAAATAAAAAATCGAATAATCAGGTCTTAATTGATATGGCACAAAAGCAAAAGCGCTACGAAGCCTTGGTTCATGTTTACCATAAAGAGCTTTACCGCTTTGCCTATTGGTTATGCCGTGATCCACACATTGCCGATGACTTAGTACAAGAAACATTTTTGCGTGCCTGGCGCTCGCTCGACTCTTTACTGGATCAAAAAGCAGCAAAGTCGTGGTTACTTACGATTTTACGTCGCGAAAACGCGCGACGATTTGAGCGCAAACAATTTGATTATAGCGATATAGAAGATGAATTATTGGTTGATGAAAGCAGCCACTCTTTAGACGATGAAATGGAGCAAACTGTTATTCAGCGCCAAATTGCACTCTTGCCTGATGAATACAAAGAGCCGTTATTACTGCAAGTAGTAATGGGCTGCTCAGGCGAAGAAATTGCAAATATACTCGATTTAAATAAAAACACGGTAATGACACGTCTATACCGTGCTAGAAACCAACTTAAAGAGGCTTTAAGCCGTGATGATGAGCAACTTAAAGGGGCATCAAAATAATGGATGAGCTTGAGTTTCGTCGCCGCACTATTGCGCAGCCAAACGATATTGACAATGAGCTTACCGAGTTTGCTAAAGACAACTCAGAGCGACAACGGTTTATTAACGACATGAAAGATTTCGATAAATATTTACAAAGTGCAGCTAATGACGTTCCGGTACCTGAAAACCTAGCCGAGCGAATTCTTTTAAACACCTCTTTAAAAGAAAAAGCACAGCAACAAGCGCAAATACCGGCTAATAAAAACGTTATTGCATCGCGATCGCGCTTTAAGTTTGACCGAGTACATTTAGCCCTAGCCGCTTCGTTTGTTGTTACTATAAGTGCATTCTTTTTTAGTTCTGAGCAAAATACCTATGGCGCAGGTGAGCATGCTTTAGCCCACGTTTATCACGAAATAAATTCTCTCGATAAAACACAAGCAATTAGCCTGCAAAGCGTGAATGAAAAGCTCGCCTTACTTGGCGGACAATTAAGTGAGCTACCCGGTAAAATTACTTACGCTATGTTTTGTGACTTTAAAGGGGAGAAAGGCATACATTTAGTGTTTGAATCTGACTTTGGCCCTATGACGGTATTTATTGTGCCGACTAAAAATAAAGTGTTTGAAATGGGCTCTGATGACTTTCATGATGACAGATTTGAAGGCCATATTAATAGAGGCCAACAAGCCGATACCGTATTAATTGCCAGCTTAGGTGCGCCGGTGAATATGTATAATGAACGTGTTTCTGGCGCTATTCGCTGGCTGTAACCTTGTAGCTTCTCGCACCGCTTAGACCAGCTAAGCGGTGCGCTTAATATTTAATAATTTCACTCCTGCCCCTTAAATATTACCAACCAGCCAACTGATTTTTAAAGTAAATAATATTTCTATAGGTATAATCGACACTTTATTTTATTTAAGGATTTTCATGAAGAATTTTGTCGTTATTTTATCTTTGTTGGCCTTGCTAATGACTGCAAGCTTTGATGCACAAGCACGTAAAAAGTTTGGTAGTAGCAAACGTGGTAAAACTCCAGCTACGCAACAAACCGCACAAAAGCAACAAACAGATACCAAGGCAGTTGCGCCTGCGGCAAAGCCAGCATCTAATAAAAAAGGCATTATGGCGGGTGTATTTGGTGGACTGCTTGCTGGTGGCTTAATTGCTGCTATGTTAGGTGGTGATTTTGAAGGGTTTCAGCTGCTAGAGATGATTTTACTTGCGGGTGCAGCCTTTATAATATTTAAACTTGTTCGTGGCTTTATGCGCGCAAGGCAGTCGCCTCAACTGGCCAGTGCTGGCATGTCACAAAATGCATTTAAACAAGCACCTATTGAGCATGAACAAACAACAAGTACAGGATTTGCTAATAGTACTGCGCACGGCGACGATGTGCCTTTTAACTTACCGCCTGGCTTTGATACAAACGGCTTTTTACAAGGTGCTCGTGAGCATTACCACACACTACAAAATGCGTGGAACGAAGCTGATTATCACACTATGGCTGAGTATTTAAGCCCTGAATTAGTGGCCGAATTTAAAGCAGAGCGCGAAGCAATTACAAGCGTAGCTACTGAAGTGATGTTTATAGATGCAGAACTAGTACGCGCAGATACGCTGACTGACAAGTGGCAAGTAAGCGTACGCTTTAAAGGTAAGTATCGCGATTTAGCAGATAAACAAGAACAACCTATTTTAGAAATTTGGCATTTAGAGCGTTTAACGCTTACTGATGCACCTTGGCTGATTGTTGGCGTTGAAGATTTAATAGACGCATAGGCTCTAAATACGAGGCAAAAATAAACCGCACTAACCTAAGGTTGTGCGGTTTTTTAGTTAAATAATTTAACTAACCTGAGCTCCGGATAATAAACTTATCTCAAGCAGCTGTTTTCAGCGCTAACTGCGTTGAATTTACTTGCAATAG